>JALERL010000039.1 GCA_022764465.1 Lachnospiraceae bacterium
CATATAAATTAAGAAAAACTATTTCATTCCGGATCATCCCATAAGATACAGCATCTGGTCTAATGCTTTGCGTGCCAGTGGTTCGTATTCTGCATCCACGACCACTTCCTTCTTCTTGCCCTGCAGTGCTTCTAATACACCCTCTAAGGTATTCTTTTTCATATTGCCACAGATCTGTTTTACCGATACTGCATGAAAAACCTTATCGGGATTGCGCTTCTGCAGTTCATAAAAAACACCGACCTCCGTGCAGATCAGAAACTCCTTGGCATCGGATGCAGTTGCATAATCTATGATTTGTGAGGTACTTCCGACGAAATCGCATTCCTCTAACAGATCACCGGTGCATTCCGGGTGTGCCAGACAAAGCGCATCCGGATATTTTTTCTTTGCTTCTAATAACTCTTCCTTCGATATACTGTTATGTACATGACAGAAGCCTTCATTATAGATAAATTCTTTTTCCGGAAGCTGCTTTGCAATAAAGTGTGCCAGATTCTTATCCGGGATAAAGAGAATATGTTTATTCGGTAACTTATTCACAATCGCGACTGCATTCGAGGAGGTAACACAGACGTCTGCTACAGACTTGATCCGTGTCGTTGCATTGACATAGCAGACCGTTGCCAGATCCTCATACGTCTCCTTGACCTGTTTTACATAGTCAAGATCAACCATGTGTGCCATCGTGCATTCTGCATTGTCATCTGCCATATAGACTGTCTTGTCCGGATTCAAGATCTTTGCACTCTCTCCCATGAACTTCACGCCGCAAAAGACGATGACCTGCTGGCTTAATTCCTTTGACTTTTTGGCAAGAAAGTAGGAATCTCCGACATAATCTGCGATCTCCTGAATCTCCTTTCCAACGTAGTAATGTGCTAAGATCACTGCATTTTTTTCTTTTTTTAATTTCTGTATTTCTTTTACGATTTCTGTTTGCTCTGACATCTTCTTCCTCATTTTCGTACATGTTTGTTGTAAGGTGCAAAAAACTTTCACCCATCCCTGCAACTACTCGTATCCTTTAAAAGCCTACCATTTCAGTAGGCTTTATTATACGAAACATCTGCTTGTATGTCAATCTTTTCTATGGATTCTTCCTCACCCAAGTCCGTCTGAAAGAAATTGCGAAACAAATCTGACAAAGTCGAAAGGGTACGATGCTTTCGCACCATACCCTTATGCATAACTTCCGACCTTCATATTGTAGTTGAAAAATCTTGCATCTTTCGTGTAACCGGTTGTATTACAGAGAACATCCTGATCTGCATATGCCTTGTCACACGCGCCTTTGAAAACTTCTTCAAAGGTACCATTCTTCTTATGATGCATGGTCTCTTCCTGCTCACGCTTCTTCGACTTTGCATCAATGGTAGCTGTTACAATTACAACTGATGGAACCTTGAATAATTCACCATATCCGTATGCGGCTGATCCCTCCCTGGATGCATATTTCTTCTCGTTCACTATATATATCGGATATTTTTCAAAAAACTTTAGTATTTTTCCTGTATTTTCTTTATTTTTTTGTGTTTTTTATCATTTTCAGATTATTTATCCAAATAAATTCATTATCTCTCAGACCGGTTCTGCCGGGATGAAAACACGATCCTTGCACACATCACTGTTTTTTGGTACTGCTGCAACCGCTTCTTCGCAGAACTGCTCCTGGGAATTCACAAGCACCTTTCCGCGCTTATCGATCTTCTCATAGACACCTTCTGCCGTAAGAACATGTGCCTTCGTATTATCGGCAAGCTCTACCTCTAAGATATGCATAACGCTCTTTTTTAACTTCTCATCTTCTACCGGGAAGATGATCTCCACACGACGGTCAAGGTTACGCGGCATCCAGTCTGCACTTCCCATATAGACTTCTTCGAGTCCATCATTGTAGAAGTAAAAGATTCTGCTATGCTCTAAGAAGTTGCCTACGATCGAACGGACACGAATATTCTCGCTGACACCCGGTATTCCAACTCTCAGGCAGCAGATACCGCGTACAATAAGATCGATCTGTACACCTGCGGAAGAAGCCTCGTAAAGAGCTGCGATGATCTCCTGATCGCAAAGAGAGTTCATCTTTGCCGTGATCTTCGCCTGCTTGCCGGCACGCGCATTCTTCGTCTCACGACGGATCAGGCGCAGGAACTTATTCCGAAGCCAGATCGGTGCTACAACCAGACGGTTCCAGGACAATGGCTCCGAATAACCGGATAACATATTAAAGACAGCCGTTGCATCCTCGCCGATCGGTTCGGAACAGGTAAACATACCACAGTCTGTATAAAGCTTTGCAGTGGAATCGTTGTAATTTCCGGTTCCAAGATGTACATAACGGCGGATTCCGTCCTCTTCCCTGCGGACGACTAACGCGATCTTACTATGTGTTTTTAAACCGACCAGACCATAGATAACATGACAGCCGGCTTTTTCTAACATCTTCGCCCATACGATATTATTCTCTTCGTCGAATCTCGCCTTTAACTCAACCAATACCGTGACCTGCTTGCCATTTTCTGCTGCCTGTGCAAGGGATGCGATGATCGGTGAATTGCCGCTGACACGGTACAGGGTCTGCTTGATCGCAAGCACATCCGGATCCTTTGCTGCCTGTCTGATAAAGTCTACGACCGGATCAAAGGTCTGGTATGGATGATGTAAAAGAATATCGCCCTGCTTGATCTTCTCGAAGATATTTTCACCCGGTGCGATCTCCGGCACTCTCTGCGGGATATATTTTTCATAACGCAAATCATCACAGCCTTCTAATCCATACATCTTCATTAAGAAGGTCAGATCGATCGGACCGTTGATCTGATAGATGTCTGCATCGGTTGCAATATGGAACTCTTCTTTTAAGAAGTCTAACAGACGCTTATCGATCTTATCCTCTACCTCTA
>JALERL010000041.1 GCA_022764465.1 Lachnospiraceae bacterium
CGGTCGTGTGCACCATCCTTAAAGTGTGGCATGACATTTAAGGATACCCTTGCATTCCGCACGACCTCCACACAGTCCTTTGATGTGATCATGCGCCCTTCAGAAATCAGATTCTCCGGATGCCCTAAGTGCATCTGATCCCAGTTTTTTCCAAATGCATGCACACGGATGCCTCCATCCACAAGCGTCTTTACAACCTTATCCCGGAAGTACGCACGGATATAGAGTTCCAAAAACAGCATACCATGCTGGGCAGATGCGATCTCTGCATCGGTTGCCTCCGGAATCTCCCGTAAAATAAACCGCTCCATTGTCGCATCCACCGGTTCGTCCGGATGGTGCTTCATATCATTTAAGATCTCATAATAGAAATCTATGTATTCCTGTGTCTGACTCTTTAACTGATCCTCCATCTTCGGAAACATCATACGATTTCCGATAAATGCCACGTCATACGCTCTTTTCTCATATGGAATCCAGTCTCTTCGGTATGCATCCCATGCACTTTTTTGCTCTGTCTTTTCCTGCATCCGCTGCATGCCTTCCCATGCATCCGGCAGTACATTTCCAGCAAGTGGCAGAAAATAACATGGAATATCCGGGTAAAAACGATGCACATATTCCACATGCTGTCTGTCAATGCAAAAAGTGACCAGATTCGGAATCCTTCTATTCAGCTGTTCATAATAATAGATCGGATGATCGACCATCACACAAAAACATGGCAGATCATAGGTCTCCCAGATACTTTTTTCATCCTTTCCATGGCAATAGCTTTCCTGGCTTAAGCCGATAAAATTAAAGGTGAAAAGTGCAGTCCGTCCATGGCTGATAAACTTTCTTACATGCTTCATGCTCTGGTCGAGCTTGTGATAATCAATAAAAAAAGTCTGGCAGTTGTTTCTCGTAAAAACAGATGCTAGTTCGTGTGAGAAAAAACCAAGCGTCTCGACTGCATGCTCAAATAAAATAATTTTGTTGATCATATAATTCCAACCTTCTCCTTTACTGCATTTTCATTTGCATTCGCCCTATCGCTTTCTTCGCAGTGCCTGCGTACTCGCACGCCTTCGGCTTGCTCGTGCGCGGGCATTCGCCCTATCAAAAAAGGAAGACACAGCCCTTCCCGTGTAAACACGGAAGTCTGTGATCTTCCTTTTTGGGCACTGCTCATTGCTTTCGCGTCAGTTTTTGAAGCTGTGGATTGGTGCCGGGATTCTTCCTTGGCGGTTGATGAATGCATCACAGGAATACTGGTTGACCGGCATGATCGGTGCATAACCGAACAGTCCACCGAATTCTACGGTATCGCCAACTGTCTTGCCGATTACCGGGATCAGACGGCATGCTGTGGTCTTCTGGTTAACCATTCCAAGTGCCATCTCATCTGCAATAATACCGGAGATCGTTGTTGCCTTGGTATCTCCCGGAATTGCGATCATATCAAGACCTACGGAACATACACAGGTCATTGCTTCGAGTTTCTCTAAGGTGATTGCTCCTGCCTCTACGGCATTGATCATTCCCTGATCTTCACTGACCGGAATAAAGGCTCCACTTAATCCACCGACATAAGAGGATGCCATAACACCGCCCTTTTTCACCTGATCATTTAACATGGCAAGTGCTGCGGTTGTTCCCGGTGCACCTGCGAACTCAAGACCGATCTCACATAAGATATCTGCCACACTGTCTCCGATTGCCGGTGTTGGTGCAAGAGAAAGGTCGATAATACCAAATGGGATATTCAGCAGTCTGGATGCTTCCTGGGCTACAAGCTGACCAACACGTGTTACCTTAAAGGCAGTCTTTTTGATCGTCTCGCAGAGAACCTCAAAGTTCTCTCCACGGACTTTCTCTAAAGCGGTCTTTACAACACCCGGTCCGCTGACACCAACATTGATCACGGCATCTGCTTCGGTGACGCCGTGGAAAGCGCCTGCCATAAACGGGTTATCATCCGGTGCATTACAGAATACAACTAACTTCATACAATCTACGGAATCACGATCCTTCGACTGCTCTGCAACCTCTAATAAGATCTCACCCATCAGACGCACACCATCCATATTGATTCCGGTCTTTGTGGATGCAAGATTCACGGAACTGCAGACACGCTCTGTTCTGCAGAGAGCCATTGGAATCGAACGGATCAACAGCTCATCTGCCTTTGTCATTCCCTTAGATACAAGTGCGGAATAACCACCGATCAGATTGACACCGACTGCTTTTGCAGCCGCATCCATCGTATCTGCGATCGTTGCAAAATCTTCCGGTGTCTTACATGCTGCGCCACCGACTAAGGCGATCGGGGTGACGGAAATACGTTTATTGACGATCGGGATTCCAAACTCTGTCTCAATCTTATCGCCGGTAGCAACAAGATCCTTTGCTACCGTTGTAATCTTATTGTAAATGTTCTCATTCAGCTTTTTTAAGTCGGAGTCAATACAGTCTAACAGACTGATACCGATCGTAATGGTACGGACATCTAAGTTCTCCTGCTCGACCATCTTATTTGTCTCGTTTACTTCAAAAATATTAATCATTCTTCTTCGTCTCCTGCTATTGATAACTTAGATTCTGTGCATCATATCAAAAATCTCTTCACGCTGGCATTTGATCGTAACACCGATCTCTTCACCAAGCTTTTCTAATTCCTTCGCACAGTCTGCAAAAGGCTTATCGGATGTGCTTAAATCTACAATCATCATCATGTTAAAAAATCCCTGAATGATCGTCTGGGTAATATCAAGTACATTGATATTGCTGTCTGCCAGATAGGTACATACCTTTGCGATAATACCTACGGTGTCTTTTCCTACAACTGTAATAATTGTCTTGTCCACTGCTTTTTCCATGTCTGTCTCCTCATCTTATTGCATTCTTATATTTGTATGACCTTCGATACTTCACTGCGGTCTGCTACATACATCGGGAAATCATCACCCTTATACGGATTGTCGCCCATCGATACCTCTAAGCGCACCGTCTCATATGCCAGTGATGCATAATTATTTTCCTTACTCAAGTGTCCGAGTATAACGGTTTTAAAATCATCATGGAGTACCCTTCCAAGCAACTGCCCACACAGTTCATTCGAAAGATGTCCACGGTCTGAAAGGATTCTCCGCTTCAAAGCATAGGGATAACTTCCAACCTGAAGCATATGTACATCATGATTCGCTTCTAACAATAATACATCTAACCCCTGCAATTTGTCCACAATATAATCGTCATATTTTCCAAGATCGGTAATCACACCCATCGATTTATCACCCTGATGCATCAGATAAGCACATGGCTCGGCTGCATCATGTGAAATCGGAATCGGTTCAATTTCCATATCCCCAATCTGAAAAGTTACCCCCGGTTCAATCTCATGGAACAGGGATTCATCAATCTTACCAACCGAAGAGGTCTGCTTCACTGCCTCGATCGTTCCATGGGTTGCATAGATCGGGATTCCATGTCTTCTTGCAATCACACCCAGACCTGAAATATGATCCGAATGCTCATGCGTGACTAAAAGCGCCTGCATTTCAGATGCCTTAAGTCCAATGGAATTCAGTCCATTTTCAATCCGCTTTCCACTGATCCCGGCATCGATCATCAGATGTGTGTCTTCCGTTCCTGCATAGATACAGTTTCCACTGCTTCCACTTGCAATACTACATAATTCCATTACTTGCTCTGCCAGTAAATCTCAATACGGTCTCCGTCCTTGAGCACCTGTGTATACTGGGCTTCCTCTCCATTGATTTTCGTGACAATCGCGCGTCCGTTTGCCTGTGACAGATCAAAATCGATGTAATCAAATACATCGACAAAGACATAGCTCTCCTTGCCCTCTAAGTGCAGTGTCTCATTATTTACGATCACCGTGACGCTCTTTTTTAACGGCTCAAATGGCGCTGCTTTTGCTGTCTCTTCCTTTGCCGCAGAAGATGCCGCAGCTTCGGTTGCAGAATCTGACGTGGTATCCTCCGATCCCGTCTGAGCTGCTTCTGATCCGGATACTTCTGCTGTCTCTGCCGGATTCTCTGATCCGTTTTCTGTATCCCCGGTAAAAGCAGATGCTTCCTCTCTTGCCGGTGCCTCTACATAATTCGGCTCTACCGGAGCACTTGCATAGGACAAGACACTCCATTCCACTTCAAAGTTCTCATAAACGAGTGTCTGCATATCTGCCGGACGGTTGTTTACTAAAATCTCCTTATCTGCATCTAATTCTACATCCATGAATTCCACTAACTGGCTTACCGTATAGAAATTCCGAGTCTCGATCACATCGTTTTCCTGAATCAGATACGTTGGCGGCTCTAAGCTGCCGTTGACCTCTACAAACTTTGCACAGGTGATTCCTCTGCCATTTACAATGAAATGAATCGTCGACGACGTATATTCCTCTAACTGTTCGATCGTATAAACTGCCTCTCCACCTTCTGTAGACGGCTCGATCGTAATATAACTGTTCGGCTCTAACGGTGCATTGATACTTACCACCGCATCGTTCACGCGGATAACCGCAGACTCTCCCGCGTCACCACGTACCACACGCTGTTTGCCATTGACCGTAAAATGGATGGCCTTGCCCCTGCGCGGGAAAAGCTGTTCATTCGGAAATCCTGCCTGAAGGGCAGCGTCCACAACGGTCAGGTGATTGTTATCATACAGCTTGATCCGCTCTCCGTTAAAATGAACCATGATAAAGTTATTCTTCTGATCGTAATAGTTCAGACAGATACCGATCGGTGTAACAAGAAGCGGATCCTTTTTGATCTCTTCCTGTGCAAAATGTACTTCCTGAAGAACTTCCTCTCCACGCAGTGCTACACGCTCATGCGGTAACTCTAACTTATCTGCAAGCATCTCGGTAAATCCGTGGATCTTACCGCCTCCGCCAACAACAAACGTTGCGCTTACGGTCTTATCTCCGTTTAATTCCTTGATCTTATCTGCGACCTCTGTTGTGATCTTATCCACAACCGGCTTCGTCAAATCCCATACCTCAGACGACGGAATCTTATGTACGATACTCATAATATCCTTGAACTCTACTTCATCTTCCGTGCCGGACGCAAGCTTAATATGTTCTGCCGTATTAAAATCAACCAGATAATGCTGTACGATCAGTTCTGTCAACTCATCCCCTGCAAATGGGATCATGCCATATGCAATGATACTTCCATCGCGTGTAATACAGATATCACTTGTTCCCGCTCCCACATCGACCAATGCGATATTTAACATACGGAACGCTTCCGGAATTGCAACATTGATCGCTGCAATAGGCTCCAAAGTCAGGTTGGCAACCTCAAGATCTGCTCTTCCCACTGCGGAATACAGACCATCTACCACATCCTCCGGCAAGAAAGTTACAATGATGTCTTCACTGATCTTCTCTGCCTTATGTCCCTCAAGATTTGAAAAAATCTCGTCGTTTAAGTAATACTTTACAACGGAATATCCTACACAGTAGAACTTATAACGGGTATCGTTTTTTTCTTTTAAGATCTCCTGTGCCTTCTCGATTCCAAGCAGGTCTAGTGTATGGATATGCTCCGCATCCACCACTGTTTCCTCAGGAAACTCAAAATCCACCGTTGTCGTTACTGTCTTTAACACACGGCCAGCGGCTGCGATACAGACATCATTTAGCGGCTGTTCTAACTGATGCTCTAACTCCGCCTTTACCTCACGTATTACATTTCCAACTCTTCCGATATCGTGGATCTGTCCATCTAACATGGCTCTTGTCTCATGCTCCCTGACACACTGTGCCACTACATAAAACTCCTTGCCATCCCTGTATCCGACGGTTCCGACTACATTTCGGGTACCAATATCCAGACCAAATACAAGCTTATCATTTGCATTCTTCACATCGTCCATCTGCGTGTTCTCCCTTACCTTCTAATACTCTTCGTACCTGGGCAATCGTCTCTTCTGTCGTGCCACTGTTATCTATCTCCACCGCACAATGCCTGCGGTATTCTTCTTCACTCAGCTGACTGGCAAAAATCCGGTCGATCTTCTCATTGCTATACCCTCTGTTTGCCATCAGACGCTGTCTGCGAACTTCCCTTGAAGTATAAATATACCACAATTCGTCGCAAATTTCATCATAATGTTCTTCAATTAAAAGTGCTGCCTCTAAAATCAGAAAATCCAGTTCTCCACGCTGTTTTTCCATGCGGTACTGTTCTAATACATACTGCTTGACCGCCGGATGTACCAGACCATTGACACGGTCTCTTTTTGCCGGATCAGCAAAAAGCACGGCTGCCATTGCCGGACGGTCAATGTGTCCGTCTGCCAAAAAGACAGCATCCCCTGCAAAGATCTCCTGAAGCTTCTCATAGCAGACGCCGCCCGGTTCCATTAATTCCTCTGCAATCCGGTCGGCTAACATCGTCCGCACATTATAATTTTCTTCCAGATAGGAGAGGATTGCCGTCTTACCGGCTCCCACTCCCCCGGTGATACCTATAAATTCCATATTCTGATTACCTGACGTTTCTCTTTCTATTCTTCTGCCGCGAGAGCGTGCGGCTAGCGCACACTTTATTTTACTACTTTGTACACTACTTGGCTTCGTACCAGTTTGTACCGCTGTGCATATCAACCTCTAAGGTAACTGCAAGATCCGCAGCATGCTTCATCTCTTCTTCTAAGATTGCAGAAACCTGATCTAATTCATCCTTTGCCGTCTCGATCAGGAGTTCATCATGTACCTGTAAGATCAGGCGTGACTTTAACTGTTCCTTCTCTAAACGGTCATGTACACGAATCATGGCGATTTTAATAATATCTGCCGCAGTTCCCTGGATCGGCGAATTCATCGCGATACGCTCCCCAAAGGAGCGCTGCATAAAGTTACTCGAAGAAAGTTCCGGTACCGGACGTCTTCTTCCAAACATCGTGGTTACATAGCCATCCTTTTTCGCCTGCTCGACCAGCCCGTCTAAAAAGGTCTTGATCTTCGGATACGTCTCAAAATAACGCTTGATATACTCCTCGGCTTCCTTTTTCGTAATACTCAGATCCTGACTGAGTCCAAAGGAACTGATTCCGTAGACGATTCCAAAGTTCACCGCTTTGGCATTCCGTCTCTGCAATGGTGTAACCTGATCAAACGGGATATGGAATACCTGCGATGCAGTCGTCGCATGAATATCCTGTGCCTCCCGGTATGCCTGTATCAGCTTCTCATCCCCGGACATATGCGCTAACACGCGCAGCTCGATCTGCGAATAGTCGGCATCTAAGAACACACTGCCCTCTTTTGGTAAAAAGACCTTACGGATCAGACGTCCAAGCTCCATGCGGATCGGAATATTTTGCAGATTCGGTTCGGTGCTGCTGATACGGCCGGTTGCAGTGATCGTCTGATTAAAGGTACTGTGGATCCGTCCGTCGGCCGCGATATAACCTGCAAGTCCGTCGGCATAGGTCGATTTTAACTTGGCAAGCTGTCTGTATTCTAAGATCTGTGCTACAAGCGGATACTGTGGTGCCAGTTTCTCCAGAACATCTGCTGCTGTCGAATATCCGGTCTTGGTCTTTTTTCCATTCGGCATCTGAAGCTTCTCAAATAAGATCACGCCAAGCTGCTTTGGTGAATTGATATTAAAGACCTCGCCTGCACCTTCATAGATCTGCTGCTCTAATTCCGCGATCCGGCCGCCCAACTCTTCTCCGTAGACCTTCAATGCATCCGCATCTACCCGGATACCGGTGCGTTCCATATCAAAAAGTGTGATCACAAGCGGCATCTCGATATCTTCAAACAGATGATACATCTGTTCTTCTTCCATCTGCTTTTGCAATTCCTGTTTCGCCTTACCGCTTACATATGCCATATAACAGACGCATTTGCCCAGTGCCTCCGGCTGTGTTTCACCTGCCTGTTTCGGGCTAAGTTTTCCGAGCAGATCTGTCCTTGACGGGATCATCTCACCTAAGTAATCCTTTGCAATATCCTCATAAGTGTATTCGTTCTTCAACGGATTCAGCAGATATGCTGCAAGCTGAACATCAAAATAATGTGCCGGGTTCTTATCCTGCAAAAACAAAAGCTGACCCTTCAGATCAAAAGTGACTCCAAGTACATCCTTTGCAAGCAGTGCTTCTAACTGTCCGGTCAGGTATTCCTTTGTCAAAAATCCCTCTGCCGGAAGAAAGCACGTTTCTTCCTCCGATAATGACAATGCAAGTCCAAGGAAATCTTCTGCTTCGTGAATCAGCTGAAAGCCAACAGCAGGAAGACCTGCCGCTTTTTGAAAGAGTTCCTCTGCCTTTGTAAGATCTGTTACAGTAAAAAAATGCTCCACTGCTTCGTTTTTCGGTTCTTCTACGGAAAAACGCTTTAACAGATTCTTAAATTCCAGCTCCTTACACATCACATAAGCTTCCGGTGTATAAAGATCCCCCAGCCGTGCATCGGAAAGGTCATAATCAATCGGTGCATCGATGCAGATCGTAGCTAACTCCTTGCTCATCACTGCCATATCATAATGCTCACGCATGTTCTCTTTTGCACGGTTCGGCTTGATCTCTTCTAAATGCTCATGTGCATTCTCAATGCTTCCATAGGTCACGATCAGATTCGTAGCCGTCTTTTCCCCGATTCCCGGGACACCCGGAATATTATCCGCAGTATCACCCATCAGTGCCTTTACATCGATAAACTCAACCGGTGTGACCTGATACTTTTCCACGACATCCTTCGCATAATAGTCTTCGATCTCCGTTCCGGTACGCTTTGTCTTTGGAATCCGGATCTTGATATGATCCGTTGCAAGCTGTAACAGGTCACGATCCCCAGATACCACCGAGACTTCGAGTCCCTTTGCCTCACTCTGTTTTGCGATCGTACCAAGCAGATCATCCGCTTCGTAGCCTTCCTTCTCAACGACTGTCACACCCATTGCCCGCAGCATATCCTTCATAAGCGGTACCTGTTCACGCAGTTCTGCAGCCATCGGCTTTCTCGTGCCCTTGTATGCTTCATACATCTTATGGCGAAAGGTCGGTGCGTGCACATCAAACGCAACGGTCAGATACTGTGGCTGTTCCTCGTCTAAAATCTTAAATAAAATATTCAAAAAGCCATACACCGCATTGGTATGCTGTCCCTTAGCATTCGTAAGATCCGGCAATCCGAAAAATGCCCGGTTTAATATACTGTGTCCATCTATCAGAACTAATTTTTCACTCATGATCTTCTATCTTTCTTATTTTCTAGTCTTCATCCATCATATCAAAGAACTTGGTATCGATCTCCGGATATGCACGTTTTAAAGAAATCGGCTTACCGGTTCCATCTAAAAAGCAGTGCTCGCTTTTTGCGATCGTACGCAGTTCCCCGGTCTCTTTGTCCGTCATACGGTATAAGACGGCTAACTTCACACTGTCATACTTCGAGATCTTCGTCTCAATCACAACGGTATCACTGAAGTGTACCATACTCTTATATTCACAATGCACGGAAAGTACAGGGCTTATAATTTCCGCAGCTTCCATTGCCTTATAGCTGCATCCCATCTGTTCCATAAAGTCCATCCGCGCTTCTTCCATCCAGCGTATATAATTCGAATGATGCACGATTCCCATCTGGTCTGTCTCATAATACTTCACATGATGCTCATATGGCTTTACCTTCAGATCCCATGCGCCCTTATAAATATCAATTCTTGTTTCCTTCATAAAAACAACCCTGCCTTTCTCTTTGCCCGCAAGCTTTGCAGACACAATCACAATATTTTCAAAACGACTCACATTCGCTTTCCAAAAATATGATTTCACACCTATTATCGCACAGGGAAGTCGATATTTCAACTGCTCTGTCAATCTGTCCTAACTGATGTAGTCTCTGTAATCTGCTTCATCCGCAAAAAGCATGTAACTTCCATCTACAAACCCCATATATCCATCTGGTACAAAATATCCTTTCATCCATGACCTCCGTTCTGCAGATGCCACGTTTTGTCGTGCTCTGCCCTTTGATAAGATCATTTTAAAGAATATGCTGTCCCATATTCCGTACTTGCAAGTGTTTTTCTGACTCTTTGTCCAGTTTATATTTCAGATTCTTCCGGCACCTGATCCTGTATTCGTCTTTTTCTGCGTTTCCTTTTTACAAAAGTGATCAGTAAAAAGACTGCGATACAGCCAAGTGAAACTGCTCCTCCTGCTGTAAGACCCGGTGTATGGTACTGCATCGTGATCGTATGTGATCCGGTCGTCAACGGGATTGAGAAGAACGCATCCCCGAACTTCTCTGTTTCTGTTTCTGTCTCTTTTCCATCTATAAAAACAGTCCAGCCCTCTTCTGCCGGGATCGACAGGATCAGATTTCCTGCCTTTGTCACATCAATATGCCCCTGTATGGAAGTTGTTGTCTGCTCATCTAACTCCATCGTCTGAGCCGCAAGTGTCTGATATGCCGTATCCATGCTGTCGAGATTCATCTCATATGCCTGTAACTGGATCAGGCTGGTGCCATCTCCGGTGATCTTGATCGTAGTTCCTGCCGTACACCAGCCAAGATCTAACAGATAGACATGATCTGTCTTGGAAAACGCCCGTGTCTTATAGCCGTAGTCTGCGGTGATCGTCTTTGCCGACTTCTGCGTATAATACCCGACCAGATAACTGTCATGCGCCACATAGATATTAGTTTCTCCGTGCTTCACATCCGCATCAACCGGTGTAAACAGATCCTCGGTGGCACCAAGCTTTTTCGCCAACATATTCTGGACATCGATCGACGTTCCCCAGCTATAATCCCAGGTACGCTCCACTTCATCATCCAGCATAAAACCAAGCGGCAGACTGTACTTATTCTCGTACAGGTTCATATTTCCGCTTGTTCCAACCAGTTTTCTTAGTGGACTCTCCTCATACGCACTTTCTGTCATCAGATACTTTACAGAAAGCATCGCAGAAAGTAACGGTGTTGCACCATTATAGCAGTAGAAGTTCTTTCCCCCCTCCATGCCGACACCCCGGTAGAAGTCTGCCACACTGATATTCATCAGGGAAGAAAAAATTGATGCCGACGGATAGCCGCTTAGTGCAGCCTCATTTTTCGTCAAACGATTGTACTTATCAATCCTGTAAAATCCATTGCTTTCCGTCTTTGCCTGATCGGTCAGCTCCTGATACGCATCCAGATTCGCTGTATAGCTCGTCCGGCTGGTCGTCTGTACACTCGTGGCATTCAGGTTCACAAAGGCTTCCGTGATTACCAGTACAAAGGCAAAGATCCAACTGATCATCTGCAGCATCCGGTCTTTTCCGATCGAGAAAACAAGCACCAGCGCATAGCCGCCAAGCAATATACCTGTAATAATGATCGAATTCATGGAAACGAGCGTCGTATCGGTAAACACTGCAAAAAGCACTAACAGTCCCATGCCAAGCAGCAGACTGATCCCGACACTGATCGGACGGATTCCTTCCTTCTCATGCACTGCTTCAAAGCAGACCGTAAGCAGTAAAAAGATATACAAAAAGGTCTGACGGGATGGCAGTCCATCCGGGAAGTCCAAGCCATGCCAGAAAAAGGTCAGGATGTTATTCGAAAAGCTCAGCAAAAAGAATCCTAAAAATAACAGGCGTACCAGCTTCTTTTTCCAGTTGATCTTCCGGTTCATCAGATAGACAAAGATCAGTAAAAGTACCGCACAGCCACTATAGAGATTCGGCCAGTCTCCGGTCGTCGTACAGACCGTTACATTCAGACAGCTTCTTGCCAGCTCGGATAAGAAGGAAAAATACCACTCCACCGTCTCCGGGAAATCAATGCCACCCGATCCACTGATCGCAAGGATCTTAATCTCCGGGAATAACAGCACCGCACTTGTTCCACCTGCAAGCAGGGAATAGATACCGAACCGGAAGGATGTCTGAAAGAATTCCTTTTTTCCTGTTTTTTCAAGCATCAGGATAAAGTAATAAATCACCAGAAAGATACAGATCATGATCGAAATATAATAATTCGAAAAGATCGACAGTGCCAGTGTCACATAATAGAGCACGCACTTTTTCTCATAGACTAACCGTTCCAGTCCAAGCACGATAAGCGGTGCCAGCCAGACACCGTCTAACCACATAATGTCCCAGTTATAGGCACAGGTAAAGCCGGACAATGCATAGAACACTGCAAAAAGAATCACCATATAGCTGTCTGTCTGATAATGCTTTTTCAGGTAATAGGCAAATGTAAAACCGGACAACCCGATCTTTATTATGATAAGCACGGTCATAAACTCGATGATATGTGCCGGAGAAACCAGAAATACCAGCCAGTTCATCGGACTTGCCAGATAATACGCATACAGTGCAACAAAGTCCGAACCAAGTCCCAGATTCCAGGAATACATCAGGGAGCTTCCTGTTTTTAACTTATGCAAAAACTCCGCAGTAAACGGACAGTACTGATGATACATATCGATATGTAAAAAGCACTGGTCACCAAACGGATAAATCCCGTGATAGATGCACACCCCAGCCATAATCAAAAACGGGATCAGAAAAGCAAGCACCAGCACGGTCTTATCCGATTCGATTTTTTTATAAATCCACTCTCTCATGGTCAGTCTTCCTTTTTGTCAAATAATAAATAGTATTGCAGCATCTGATACTGTAAAAGCTCTTCACTCTTACCGGATACCACTTCCTCGTTGGCATCCACCGTCCGCTGTGCTGAGATGATGGGATAACTCTCCTGAAGCTTCAACAGATAGTTCTGATAATCTGCCAGCGGTACACCTGCTGCACGAAGCGCATCTGCCGCAAGATAATTGGCACTGGTATCTGCTCCGCTTTCCTCCGGGATGTCATAATTTGCCCAGATCACATACGGCACTTCATACCGCTTTGCCTCTTCTTCGGTCGTTAAGTCCTGCACCGAGCGTCCATTGATGTCATAGATCGAAGAAACCACCGTATCTGTCGGCTGATGATCGCCAAAGAATACGATCACCGTAGGCTCCTCCTGATCTTCAAAGTATGTGATCAGCTTTTCTAAGGCAGCATCTGACTTCTTGATCAGGGTCAGATATTCCGATAAGGACGCCGACATACTTCCGCTGACACTGATATTGCCTGCCGGATCGACATAGCCATCGGTATACGGGCTGTGATTCTGCATCGTTACCGTAAATAAGAAGGATGGCTTTCCGGCTTCCTTATTCTCATACTGTTCGATAATCTTATCCACGCAGGAAGCATCATCGATATATCCACGCACACGGCCCGCATAGGTATAATCCGTCTGATCGAAAAAACGGTCAAATCCAAACAGCGGATACACCTTATCCCTGCTCCAGCCGGATGCATAATACGGATGCATGGCAGTCGTATCATATCCGAGACTCTTTAAGTAGGAAGCCAGCGATGGCTGCTCCTTTGTAATATACTGCTGATACGGGATACTGCCTGCCGGCAGATATGCCATCGTAGAACCTGTCAAAAATTCAAACTCTGTATTTGCAGTATTGCCACCTTTGACAGAAACATTCAGATATCCGGTGATCGTATTGTCCGCACCCTTTTGCAGCTTGTGGATAAACGGCATATAATCCTCACTGGATGTAAAATCATCTAATACACGCACATCGGAAAATGCCTCATCCATAATGACAATGATATTCGGAAGCGTATCCTTCGTATCTGTCTGCTGCTCCCCTGCTGTCCACGAATTGCTGTCCGGATACGCTTCTAACAACTGCTTGGCCTGCTTTGCACTGTAGCCTTCCGGCTTTTCCACGGACATATACTGCAGATCCATCAAAAAAGTAACTGCAAATCCATTGCGTTCATACATCACATTCGGTGTAAACAAAAACGGATATAATTCCAGACGGCTCACATAGCTGTCCTGCTGTACCATCCATGTCATGCCACAGACAGATGCCAGCGCAAGAAGTGCGATTACCAGACGGTGATACCATTTACAGCCGGTGATCCGGTGTATCGGATGCAGCTTTCTTGTCTTTTTTTCAGGCTTTGCCTCCCCTTTATCCTGCTTTGGCTTTTCCTTGCCGAGCCGGATGTCTAAAAATCCCTCTGCCACGATCAGCATAAGAAATACAGCGATCAGTATGATCTGCTTGAGCGGAAGTGCATAGCTGTATCCGCCTGCCACACTTGCGGCTGTCCCGATGGAAAGAATATCCCACGGAACAATCGGATTCCCACGGAAGGAGATCACATAATAATTCGCCAGTCCGATCACCAGCACGGATATTGTCTCGATCCGCAGTGCCCATGATAATTTCCCTATTATCATCCATAACAGCAGAAATACCAGTTCTAAAAATACAAGATTCAGGATCTGTGCCTTCCATCTTGTCCGGGCAAACGGATGGTACGTGAAGCATGCTTCTAAGTAAAACAGTAGGATCGGAAGGAGTGCTGCAAGCACTATTTTTATGTTTCGTATTCCCTTTTTGGTCAGTTTCATTTTCTTTTCGTCCTTATATCTCAATCTTGCTTTTGCTGTATAGGAAATTCCGTTGGAATTCCTATACAGCAAAGAAGGGAGACTCAAAACAACCTGTTTTGAATCTCCCTTCTTTCTTCCGCTACTTAAACTCTGGAGAGATATTCTCCGGTTCTTGTATCAATCTTAATAATATCATCCTGCTCAACGAACAGTGGTACATATACAGTAGCTCCGGTCTCAACTGTCGCAGGCTTCGTAGCACCTGTAGCTGTATCACCCTTGAATCCAGGCTCTGTCTCTGTAATCTTTAATTCTACAAACAATGGCGGCTCAACTGCGAATACGTTGCCATTGTGGGAACAGATCTTACACATCTCGTTCTCTTTTACGAACTTTAAGGTATCACCGATCGTTGCGGTATCTAATGCGATCTGCT
This sequence comes from Lachnospiraceae bacterium, assembly GCA_022764465.1. Classification (GTDB taxonomy): domain Bacteria; phylum Bacillota; class Clostridia; order Lachnospirales; family Lachnospiraceae; genus Roseburia_C. The sequence continues at coordinate 14,895 of JALERL010000041.1, forward strand.
CATAGTTTTCAACATCCATGAAGTAATATAAATCTCCATCATTGTACAGATACTGCATATCTTTTCTGTCGATTCGTGCCTGAGGGCATTTCTCTGTAGGACGGAAAGTTTTCTCAACTACTCCACCACTCTTGATATTTTTTAATTTTGTTCTAACAAAAGCAGCACCCTTACCTGGTTTTACGTGCTGGAACTCAATAATCTGAAAGATATTTCCTTCTAATTCGATTGTTATTCCGTTTCTGAAATCTCCTGCTGAAATCATTCGATATTCCTCCTTAGACTCTGTCTGGGAAATTTTATAACCCACTGTTCACTATTCTATAATAAATGCAACTATATTTCAACCTTTTTTTGCCGAAAACCTGCAAAAGCCTTAGCGGTTCTCGATCTCGTGGATCATATCGATCCGTTTCTGATGTCTGCCGCCCTGATACTCAGCATCCAGATATGCCTTGACAATATCCTTTGCTTTTTCGATTCCTACAATTCTTGCACCGAATGCAATGATATTGGCATTGTTATGCTCTTTTACCAGATGTGCTGTCGTGACGTCGGAGCATACTGCCGCACGCACCCCCTTCACCTTGTTGGCTGCGATCGAGATTCCGACTCCGGTTCCACAGATCAGAACCCCGCAGTCTACCTCTCCGGCTGCTACTGCACGTCCGACCTTCTCACCATACTCCGGATAATTGCAGCTCTCCGTTGTATCTGTTCCGTAATTAACGACCTCATGTCCAAGCTCTGTTAAATATGCCTGGATTTCTGTTTTCATCTCTACTGCTGCATGATCATTTCCGATTGCGATCTTCATTTTCTACTTTTCCTTCCTTTTACTGTTTTTGTTCCGCTTCTGTTTTCTCTTATAAAAAAATAAAACGATTTTTTCCAGATAACGCTTTAAAACAATCTGTATTTCTTCCTTCGGGTGGATCGGTTTTACTAAAATCGTCCGTATCCCTGCCCGGTTTGCACCATAGACATCGGTAAAGATCTGATCTCCGACAAACAATGTGTTACCGGTATCTGTACCTAAAATCTCCATTGCCTTTACATAATTTTTTACGGACGGCTTTCCCGCCTTATGAATATAATGTACCTGCACGGAATCGTTAAACATCTTCACACGCGGTTCCTTGTTATTCGATAACAGCATGCACTGATAGCCTAACTCTTTTAAGTGGGCAAACAGCTTCTTCGCGCGCTCATCTGCCGGTGCTCCATGTGGAACTAAGGTATTGTCAATATCAAAAATGACTCCCCGGTATCCCGCTTCATACAACCGGTCAAAATCGATCACATAAGTCGAATCCATATACTCGTCCGGATAAAATCTGTCAAGCATCTGATTCCTCCTTCTTTTTTACAAACGGCAGGAATTCAAACTTTGTCTCTGCCATGATAATTGCAAGAAACATGATCACACAGCCTGTGATCATCTTCGCAGTCATTTTTTCCTTCAGAAATATGACAGAGGAAAGCACTCCAAACACCGATTCCATCGACAGGATCACTGCGGATGTCGCAGGCGGTGTATACTTCTGTCCGACATTCTGTAAAATAAATGCGATTCCGGAGCTTCCGATTCCAAGATATAACATACTGATGATCATATCCGGTGATGTTGCTGCCACCGGAAATCCACCTTCGATCAGCGGTGCCGTGATCCACGACAATGCCGAAGAAGCATACATCATCACAAGTGTTAAAAGCAATGGATCTTCTCTTTTTGTATAACGATCCACAAAGACCATCTGCACTGCATAGATAAATCCACAGATGAATGTTAAGATGTCTCCCTTATTCACACCGTCGATCCCGGTCAGTGAAAGCAATCCGACACCAAGCAGTGCGAGGATCGCAGAAACGATGCTCCACCCATCAATCTTCTCATGAAACCAGAGCCATGCCAAAAATGGCACGATCACGACATAGATTACCGTGATAAATGCATTTTTCCCAGCGGTTGTATACAGACAGCCCCAGGTCTGGAACGCATATGCCAGATATAGCCAGAGTCCCAGCCATGCTCCGTGCAGCCAGATACTCTTTGTCAGATGCTTTAACCGTCCAATAAAAAAGACAGTCATGGCTATCGCCGCTATCGTAAAGCGGAACGCCAGCATATAGATCGGCGGGATCACATCCACGGCTTCTTTTACAATCACAAAGGCAAAGCCCCAGATTGCTGTTGCAACCAGCATTCCCATGCTTGCCAAAACTACAACACTTTTCTTATTCTGCTTCATTTGTATTCTTCCTGCCTAACTTCTATCCCCTGTTGCAGCCTGTCTTATACATTGAAACGGAATAAAATAACGTCTCCGTCCTTTAC
>JALERL010000045.1 GCA_022764465.1 Lachnospiraceae bacterium
TGACAAAATCCAACAAGCTGATTAAGTGTATTGGTCCTATGTCCGATCCTCACAAATTCAAGGTTACCAAGAAGGGTTCCAAGGCAGCACTATGGACAACCGATACCAGTGAAACCGGACATGAGATGAGTGAAGACTGCATGATCATATTTAAATAAGATATTTCATAAAATTAAAAAGACAAAATGCACAAAATGGGTAAGCAAACTTTTATTTGCAGTTGGAGTGTTGTAGATGTTTGCGGAGCATGTTTTGTGCATTTTGTGTTTTATAAAACTTGAAAAATCGTTTGCTCTCGAACTATGTATATATACAAAAAAGGATAGACAGTCCATCGACCATCTATCCTCTAATGCTAATTCTATGCGGTTTAAAGATTAACCGAAGTATCTCTTTAATAATCCTGCAAAAGCCTTACCATGTCTAGCTTCATCTCTGGCCATCTCATGAACGGTATCATGGATTGCATCAAGGTTAGCAGCCTTTGCTCTCTTAGCAAGATCCATCTTACCGGCAGTAGCACCGTTTTCAGCAGCAACACGTAATTCTAAGTTCTTCTTTGTGCTGTCGGTTACAACTTCACCAAGTAATTCAGCAAACTTCGCAGCATGCTCAGCCTCTTCGTAAGCAGCCTTCTCATAGTAAAGACCTACTTCCGGATAGCCTTCTCTGTGAGCAACTCTTGCCATTGCAAGATACATACCAACCTCAGAACATTCTCCTTCGAAGTTTGCTCTTAAGTCAGCCATGATATCTTCAGAAGCTCCCTTAGCAACACCAACTACATGCTCTGCAGCCCATGTCATCTCTCCTGTCTGCTCTTTGAACTTCTCAGCCGGTGCCTTACAGATTGGGCAGAACTCTGGTGCTGCGTCTCCCTCATGAATATAGCCACATACAGTACATACAAATTTTTTCATAGTCGTTTGTTCCTTTCTTTTTTGTTTTATTTTAATTTAATAATAGTAATTGTTACTTAAATCAATTTAACACAGAAGGTGATTCTTGTCAAGATATTTTCTCAATAAGTTTTTCACGATGCTTCTGTTTCATGTTTCTTTCTGCATTCCGGACAAAGTCCGTAAAAGTGTGTGATATGACCGGCAATCGTTCCATCAAAGGAAGCGGCTGCGATCGTATTGATGTGGTCGATATTTTCCATTTCCAGATCAAGAACACTGTTGCATTCGGTACAGAAAAAGTGATAATGTGGGGCTGGATTGCCGTCAAAGCGGTCAGGGCCGTTTTCGCTGGAGATTTTCTGGATCTCACCGATCTCCGATAAAAGGGAAAGATTCCGATACACCGTTCCTAAGCTGATGTTCGGAAATTCCTTACGGATTTCCATATACACAGTCTCTGCCGTGGGGTGGTCATAGCGTGTGACTAAGAAGTTCTTGATCGATTCTCTCTGTCTGCTGTATTTTAACATATTTCACTCCATATAAATAATAATAATTGTTACTGAATTAATTATAGAAAGAAATGACAGAGAAGTCAAGACAGAGTTTTCAAATATAACATGTGCAGAATCAAAAGATTTATGCATGTATTTTTTCTTTTTACATAGAATGAAACAAAAACGGAATGAGTGGAGGAATTATGGCAGGAATACAACGATTTGTTACCTACCTGTATCTGTACAAGCAGGATCAGAAGCTCCGTGGAACAGGGTTTGCCAAAATAGAGATTCGCGGTGAGCAGTGCCGGATTGAAATACATATGAAAGACGCGGGAATTACCGGAGAGACATCACCGGTTTATCTTTTTACAAGAGAAACGGAAGGTCTTACTGCGGTGGAGATCGGAACGATCGCACTAAGGAATGGTACAGGCGATTATAAGGGGATGATAAAAAGCAGTGGAATCGCGCACTCACCTTATCACATATCGGATATGAAGGGAATACTGATCCTCGTCAATGACCGCTATATGTTTGCAAGCCAGTGGGATGACGCACCGGTCACAAGGAGGGAGATCGTAGTCTGGCAGCCGCAGATCGTGCAGCCACAGGGTGTTCCTGTGCAGAAGCTGCAGTCACAGAATGCAGCGCAACACAGTGCGCGGCAGCAAAGTGCAGCGCAACACAGTACGCTACAATCGAATACACAGCCGCAGAACACAGCGCAACAAAATATACAGAGGCAGACAAGACAGTTACAGAATGCGGCATTACAGCAGGAAGTACCACAGGAAAACGGAAGTGAATTGTCTGGGAATGACCAGGCACCGGTTACGATCAAGGCAACGGAAATGCCGATGCGCCGTTTTATGCAGGGAAAAGAAAAGGAAACCTTATTAGACAGCTTTTTGCGATTACAAAAGCGTGTGGAGGATGTTGATATTTTTGAGACAGAGCATGCAAAGATCTGTGGAATCCATATAGAATTAAGAGACATCCGGGAACTGCCGAAAAGTTACTGGTATCTCGGTAATAACAGCTTTTTACTGCATGGATTTTTCAGTTACCGCTATCTGCTGCTTGGAAAGCGTGTGGCAGAAGGCAGGGAAGAGTTTTTCCTTGGCGTTCCCGGTGTGCGTCAGAATCAGGAACGCGTGATGGCAGCGTTGTTTGGTTTTGCGGAGTTTCTGCCGGAAAATGATGCAGAGGTCAGTCAGGAGAACCGGCAGGATGTGTTTGGCTATTGGTGTCATACGATGCTTGAATAAGGCTGTAACGCAGATGATCCTCCCATCTGCCACGGATTTTGGCAAGATCACGGGAAGTTCCTTCAAGACCAAAGCCGAGGGCTTCTAACAGGCGGATGGAAGGCTTGTTGCAGGGCATGACATTTGCTTCAATGCGGTGCAGACCAAGATCTGCAAACATAACGGAAATGCCCATGCAGAGAGCCTCGAATGCATAGCCCTGATGCTGATAGCGGAGATCGAATTTGTATCCGATCTCACAGGACTGATAGAAGGATCTGGTAATATTGCGAAAGCAGATCGTGCCGATGATCTGATCCGGCTGTTCCTTTCGAAATACATAGAATCGGACAGCCGAAAGCTTCACGGTAAGATTATACTCACAGATCAGAACAGCCTTCTGATGCTCCACTGTATAAAAATTGTCCGGGCGTTCCGGCTCATATCGTTCAAACAAGTTCTTATTATCTAGGTAAAAGTTCAAAACAGCTTCGGCAGAATCACCCTTAAGCACCTTCAGGATCAGCCGGTCTGTTTCATAGGTCAAGTCCATGGGAATCTCCTTTGTAAATATCTGTTAGAGTTCATTGTTATATATTGATTGGCAGTGTACATTGCCTGCGTTCATTATTTTATGATTAGACCACTCAATAATATCGCCGTTCGCGAAATGCAAATAAATTTGCATTTTCTCACTTGCGCTCATTATAACACTGATAGGCGAGCCGGTCATCTTTCATTTTATGACCTGATAGTTGAAATGTCATTTTCGGGTCATATATATTTTTACTTATCAGAGGCAGGATATGACCCAGATCTTAATTTTTGCGTTTTGGGTCATATTTTTTGCGGACATTTTGTAGATTCCTATGATCCTATTTGCCATTTGTTGAATTTAGGTCATAGGGTTTTGAAAAAAGTATTGACCCATTTTACAAAAAGTGCGAATCAGGTCATATATACCAAGAGATTTGTTTAAAAACGTATGACCCGGAAAAGACTTTTGCTATATTGGGTCATATTTGATTAGAAAATAAGAAGAATTGGAAGAAAATTAAGATTTTCTTCCGGGATGGGAGACAGTATTCTGTGTTAAAATAAGTATAAAAAAAGATGATGGGAGCCAGTTATGATTTACTTAATGATGATAGATGAACCGGAACAAAAGAGAAAATTCGTTATCATCTATGAAAAATATCGCTATCTGATGTTAAAAATTGCGGATGATGTTTTGCAGGATAAGTTTTTAGCGGAAGATGTGGTACATGAATCATTTATAAAGATTGCAAAGAACATGAGAAATATTGGTGATGTTAACAGCATCAGTACAAAGAGGTATTTAATCACTATTACTAAGAATACAGCAATAGATTTATACAGAATACGGAAAAAGAATATACAGGAAGAATTCAGTGTAGATGAAATGGAGGGAATTACTGGACAAGTCGTCTATATGGAATCGGATATTGAAAATGTTGTATTAGATGCAATCAAAAATCTTCCGGTTACATACAGAGATATATTTTTACTGAAATATTCAGTTGGAATGTCATATGCAGAAATTGCAGAAGTGTCGCAACTGCCAGAGGGAACAATACGACAGAGAGTGGCGCGGGGAAAAAAGATATTACAACAGGTATTAGATTGTATGTGAGATGAGGTGAAAAAATTGAGTAAATATATGGTTACAGATGAATTTTTGTATCAATGTGTTCCACTTGTAGACGAAGCAATGATACATGCTATAGAGCAGGAAGTAACATCGGATTATAAGTTTTCAAATAAGTTCAAAAGAAAAATGCGTGCACTAATTAAGTGGGAAAGGCGTTCGAAAATAGTACGTGCAGCAACTTGGATTAGTAGAAGAGCAGCGATATTTTTTATTGCTGTATTAGGATCGGCACTTGTAATTACTATGAGTGTAAAAGCATATAGGATAAGATTTTTGGATGCGGTAAAAAAGATCTATGAAGATTATATAGAGATTCGTTATGCACCAACGGAAACAGATGAGGAATATCATATCTATTCATTTTCCTATATTCCGGATGGTTATACTTTAATAGAAGAAGATATAGAAGATATTTTTGCTACGTATTCATATGAAAATAAAAGAGGAAAACAGATTTATATGAATCAATACGTAGCAGGAATATCTACGGTATTGCTTGATTCTGAATATGATACAGAGACAAACTATAACATAGATGAATATTTATTAAAAATACAAAAATATAAAGATGGAGCAAAAAATGTATATTATGAATATGGAGAATATGTATTTCTTATGACATTTGATGATTTAAGCGATGCAGAAATCATCAAAATGGTAGAAAGTTTGAAATAATTATACAGTAAGAAGAAGTTTAAAGCGAAAGTTTTAAATTTCTTCTTTTTTTGTAACAAAATCGATCGGTTGTCACGTTATTAATTTTATAAGAAGGATAAACTCAGGAGGGAAAATGAAAGTTACAGTAAGAAAAAAGTGGATTATTTGGATTTTTAGTATTTGTTTTGTGGCAGTATTAACAAACATTGAGTGTGTACGGGCAGGAGATATGCAAAGGAATGATATACAGGGTAGGACAGTTTCAGTTGCATCAAGCACATTATCATTTAATATTTCTAGTACAGGAACAGCAAAAGTAGTATGTCGCATTCAAGGAAAATCAGGGGTGACAAAAACAACAGTTAAAGTACAGTTGCAGAAAAATAGAGCAGGTGTATGGACAACGGTAAGAAACTGGAGTAAGACAGGTGGAGAAAACCTGACTTTATCAAAAACATATAAGGTATCAAAGGGGACATATAGAGCAGTTGCAAAGGTTTCTGCTGATCATGAGGTAAAGTCTTTAATATCTAGAGACGCAACGTATTAAATATCATAAAAATAATAGAAATCCTTCTTACCTAATTAAAATTATTATTAGAAAATGGGAGAGAGATATGTTTAATATAAAAAAGATTTTTCGAATTACAAGTATGGTATTAATAATTAGTGTTTGCATTACATTGATAAGGGATACAGCGCATGCAGGAGAAATTTTAAAGAATAATAAAATAGAAGAAAATCAAATTATTTTGGGGAGAAATAAAGAAAATTATATTGCGAAACTTTATAAGAAGAGATTGGAATTATGTAATGACTATGAAAAAAATAAGGAAAAAATAGAGCAACTAGATATGCAGTTAGAAGGAGAGGGATCGACACAAGTTAGTGAAGCGTATGTTGATAAAAAACTTATGGGAATAGAAAATCAATCAGATATTTCAGGAGAAGTATCAGGTGTATTAAAAATATCACGTATTGCAAAACCAAGCGAGCGGGGTGTGACATGGAAAAGCACAAGATATATTACCACTTATTTGGGAAAACAATATGAGATTCAGCAGTTAGTAGCACAACCAAATAGTAGAAGATCCAGTCTTAGTAAGGTTTATAGTGTAAATACAATTAGCAAATCTGCTTCGAAACAGGCTGCTAAATGGAATATTTTAAAAAGTGTCACAGGAACACTTCTTGGATTGTCACCAGAGGTGGGTGGAACATTTACTGCAATTCAAACAGTATATAGTTGTGCAAAAAGTTATGATTCAGGGCTAAAGGCAACGTCGATTGTAAAGGATGTTGAGGCATCTTATAACATACATTATGTAACAGAATATACACTCTGTTTTATAAAACCAAAGGGAGCAACTGATCAATCACAGATATTAGGATATGCAGGAAATTATAGTACGGTTAAAATATCATGTGAGATGCCATACATTTCATATTCTAAATCACATGTAATACCTAAAAGTGTTAAATGGGAAAAGACAGGAACGATTGCTTCGCCCCAATATACATCTGGAAAATGGAATTATGCATGTAAATTTTATAATAATTACAAAAAAGAAATTACAGGAAATTGTCATTTAAATTTACAGAGTCATGTATTAAAATTAAATAATAATCTTTCAAAGAAATTTAGAATTCCAAGACCTAATTATGGATTTTAGGGAGGGCATATGAAAAAGAAAAGAATCATATCAGCAGCACTTGCAGCTATCGTATTGATCGCATTGTTTTGGATCGTGGCAGTAAAATGCAGCAGCATGCCGGTCGATGAGACCTATACCGGCAGTATCTATGATGCAGATGGAAATGTGGAAGCGGATCAGATAACGCTCTGGTTAAAAGGAACTATGAAAAAAGAGGCATTTCCGGTTCGCGGGGAAAATACATTTCAGGGAGAGATCGGTTTAAACGGGGAGGATCAGACAGATATTTTCCCGGATCAGGATCTGGTTTTCTTAAAGGTTTCAAGGGATCGTGAGGTGCATTACTGGACGAAGATTTATATTTATCTGGAGGATCAGGCGGACAGAGTCGAATATCAGAATGACAGATTTGGGTATGTGGATGTAGGAACGCTTACGATAGATAATGTTCATCCGACGAAAGTGTCCATTCAGTTTTCGGATGAATATTGTATCAAGAACGGCTTAAAAACCGGAAGTGAGCTGGTTGTAACCAGCCGGGAGGCTTCTACGGAGGAATGACGAATTCCATTCCGGTCTTTCCTATGATACAATAGGGAAAGAATCAGAAAAGGAATGAAGACAGAATGGATGAACAGGTGAAATTCATGCGCGCGGCGATCCGCGAGGCGAAAAAGGCAGAGAAGTTAGAGGAAGTACCGATCGGCTGTGTGATCGTGCAGGATCATAAGATTATAGCGCGCGGTTATAATAGAAGGAATACGGACAAGAATACGCTGGCACATGCGGAATTAAGCGCGATCAAAAAGGCAAGCAAAAAGACCGGAGACTGGAGGTTAGAGGATTGTACGATGTATGTGACCTTAGAACCATGTCAGATGTGTGCGGGCGCGATCGTGCAGTGCCGTTTAAAAAAAGTAGTGATCGCTGCAATGAATCCGAAGGCAGGCTGTGCAGGCTCGGTACTCAATCTGTTGCAGATCCCATCCTTCAATCATCAGGTGGAGATTGAACGTGGGGTGTTAGAGGAAGAGTGCTCGCAGATGTTAAGTGATTTTTTCCGAAATCTGCGCGAGAAGAAAAAGTGTGAAAAACGTTGACAATACAAGCGTTTATCCTTTATAATTATATTTCCGAGCAGCCGGGGTGGTAGCGGTACCCTGAACCAGCAATCCGCTATAGCTGGGGTGATGTTTCGCAGAGGGTTTGAGGCTGTGAAGCTGCCCGCTGCAAGTGGCGCTGACGTCTGGGTCTCGCGCAACAGGAATTTGCGAACCGGGTCAGGTCAGGAATGAAGCAGCCCTAAGTAAAACCTCCTGTGTGCCGTGAGGGTGCCTGGACTGAGCTAACTACAGCGGTAACGTTCATGGTTAGAATTCGAAGCGGAACGCTCGGTTTAAAATGAATAAGAATTAGATGAGAGCATGGCAGAACTGCCATGCTTTTTTGCAGTATAGGAATTCCAACGGAATTTCCTATACTGCAAAAAAGCTAAGATGCGCACCTCGCGGAGTGGAAGATTATGCGATGCATCCGCTCGGGCGCGGGAGTGTGCGGCAAGCGCACACTTTATTTTATAGGATTAGAGTGTAAAAAGATGTTTTATAATCAAAAGGGCAAAATGCACAAAATATGTAAAGCAAACTTTTATTTGCGATTTTAGCTGCGAGTGAAATCCACTGCTTACGAAAACCACAAGTGAAGCCTTTGCTGAACTTGTATGGTTGTAGTTGGCAGTTAGTTCACGATGAGCGTTGCAAATGTTTGCGGAGCATTTTTTGTGCATTTTGTCAATTACAAAATTTGAACACATCTTTTGCCACCCTAATTCCATACAGCAAAAGCAAACGCACACTTTACCTCGCCCCCGGATTCTTAGAAAATACGCCAAAAGAAGTAGAAGAAAAGTGTTCTATTCCCGTGGAATATGTATTATAATAAATAATAATGTCAGTTTTTGGAGAATGGATACAACAGCATAAACAGGGGGGAACAAATGAGTGACTGGGTTTTAGTAGTTGATGATGATACAGCGAATCTTAAGATGGCAAGCCGGATACTGGTGTCGGAGCAGATGCGGGTCAGTTGTCTGAAGTCCGGAGAGGATGCACTGAAGTTTTTGCAGGAGAATAAGCCGGATATGGTGCTGCTCGATCTGCACATGCCGGGCATGGATGGATTTGAGACGATCGCAGCGATCCGGGCAGATGAAAAGACCGCAGATATACCGGTGATATTTTTAACCGCAGATGATGACAGGGATACGGAAGCGAAGGCGTTAACAGCAGGAGCAATGGATTTTATCAAGAAGCCGTTTGTGCCGGAAGTCCTGTTACTCCGGGTGAAAAATACGATCGAGCTGATCCGGTTAAAGACAAGTCTTTCGAATGAGGTCGAGAAAAAGACACAGGAAATCATTGCACAGACGGAGAAGCTTGAACGGTTATCCATGCAGATCGTAAAGGCATTGTCAGGAGCGATCGATGCGAAGGACACCTATACGAATGGTCATTCCACGCGGGTAGCGGAGTATGCAAGAGAGATTGCAAAGCGTGTGGGATTTTCGAAGGAGGAGCAGGATGACATCTATATGATGGGACTGCTTCATGACATCGGTAAGATCGGAATACCGGATGCGATCATCAATAAGCCGGCAGCATTATCGGATGAAGAGTACGAGATCATCAAGACACATCCGGTGGTGGGTGCCGGCATCCTGAAAAATATCACAGAGCTGCCGAAGTTAATGACCGGAGCGAGATGGCATCACGAGCGTTACGATGGCAAGGGCTACCCGGATCATAAGTCGGGGGATGAGATCCCGGTGGAGGCACAGATCATCGCGGTTGCGGATTCCTATGATGCGATGAGTTCAAGACGAAGTTACCGGAATGCACTGCCACAGCAGCAGATAAGATCGGAACTGGTAGAAGGACGCGGCAAGCAGTTTGCACCGGAGTATGCGGATGCGATGATCGCCATGATCGATGAAGATGTGAACTATGATCTGAGGGAAAAATAACAGGAGAGCAGGAGTATGGAAGATAAGGAAAGACAGCAGGCGGCGTACTTATCAGTGCTGATCTGCGGAACAATATTTATCACGATTCTGATCGGGGAATCGTATCTGTTAGGCTGGGAGATGTCGACACCGCTCTTGATTTTTGTCGGAGTAGTGATCTGCTGGTGGGTCCATCTTACAAAGCGGCTTCCGCAGGAGGTAAGTCTGTGGATCAACGTCGTTCTTACGATGATTACATTTTTCTTTTACGGAAGCCATGAGACAAGTATCTATGATCTGGCACCGGTCATTATCATTCTGATGATCCTGTATGCGTCGATCGAGATGCAGAATATAGTGAATCTCTGCATGATCACTTATTATGTAACGATTCTGTATGATTTCATCTTTGTACTGCATGGCTTTGCCGGCTTCGATGCACTTAAGATCACCAGAACACTGTTACATCTGGGGCTGGTATATATGGCGGGTTATATCGTTAAGCTTGAGATTAAAAGAAAGCAGAAAGAGCGTGGAAGAACCGAGCAGAAGATTTCAGAACTTGAGGAAACGAACCGTAGGACGGAGGATTTTCTTACGAATGTTTCGCATGAGCTGCGTACACCGATCAATGCGGTTACCGGAATTACAGCAACCATGCTCCGCAATGAAGAGAATGCCACAAAACGCAGGGATATTTTATCGATCCAGCTTGCCGGACAACGGCTGTTTAATCAGGTGGAGGATATTCTGGATTTTACGGAATTAGATACCGGACGGATTCAGCTCAGTGAAGACACCTATATGGTGGCTTCCCTGGTCAATGATATTGTAAGCGGCAGCCAGATGTTTGATCGGAAGGATATGCCGGAGCTGATCATCAATTTAGATGCGGCTATGCCGGCGGCTCTTTACGGAGACGGACGTAAGATCAAAAAGATGCTTAAGCACCTGATTGATAATGGCATGAAGTTTACGAAGCAGGGCGGCGTATATGTCAAGATCTATACGATGCCAAAACCGTATGGAGTTAATCTCTGTATTCAGGTGACAGATACCGGAATCGGAATCTCGGAGGATAAGCTGTCGAAGATTCAGGAGCGTTTTTATCAGACCAACAGTGGCAGAAACCGTAAGGCCGGAGGACTGGGGCTTGGACTTTCCATCGTATACGGATTGGTAGCTGCAATGGAAGGCTTTATACAGGTGAGCAGCATAGTGGGACAGGGCACGACCGTTAAGATCAGTATTCCGCAGAAGGTTGCCGATCCTGCATCCCATATGACTGTGAAAAATAAGGAGCAGCTTTTCTTAGCATGCTTCTTAGAACCGGAGAAATACGAGATACCGGAGGTGCGAATCTTCTATAATGAGACGATAACCGGTCTGGTCAGGGGACTTGATCTGACACTACGCATGGTGTCCGGTATTGATGAATTAAAACAGCTTGTGTCCAAGTATCAGCTGACGCATCTTTTTATAGGAAAGGAAGAATTTCTTGGATACCGGGACTATTTTGAGACAATGGATGCAGATACACAGGTGGTCGTAGTATCAGACGAAGAGCTTCCGCTTCCGAGAACCGGCCGGTATAAACTGCTGAAGAAGCCATTCTATTGTCAGCCGGTTGTCAATATCTTAAATTCCGGTGCAATGGAGGATGTACATCAGAGTGGCTATATGCGCTGTCCGGGCGTTAAGGTATTAGTCGTAGATGATGAACCAATGAACCTTATGGTAGCCGAAGGTGTATTTAAGGAATATGATATGACCGTTAAGACGGCAAAAAGCGGAATCGAAGCGATTGAGATCTGCGAACAGGAAGCCTTTGATCTGATCTTCTTAGATCATATGATGCCGGAAATGGATGGCATTGAGACCTTGAAGCGTCTGCGTAAGCTGCAACTGGAGCGGGATCAGCTTCTTACAGTGGTTGCTTTTACCGCAAATGCAGTTAGCGGTGCAAGAGAGATGTTTTTGTCAGAGGGCTTCGATGAATTCATCTCGAAGCCGATCGAGGACTGTGAGTTAAAGCGTGTATTAAGAAAGCTGTTGCCAAAATCTGCGATCGTATACACCGAGGATCGGAAGTCCCATACCATATATGAAGAGCCTGTAAAGCAGGCATCGGCAAGCTACACAGGAGAGTCTGTAAGGGAAACATCTACAGGTCATGCAGGAGAGTCTGCAAAGCAGGCATCCGCAGATCCTGCCGTAAAGCCGGAGCATCCGGATACGGGTGAAGTGTCCGATCCGGTATTAACAGATTTAGAAAATATCGGGCTGAATACCGGTACCGGTCTGCTGGGCTGCCGGGGAGATGTGGAATTTTACAAGGAGCTGCTAACACAGTATGCAAAGGATGCAGAGAAAAAGCAGGCAGAGATGGAACGGCTTTTTGCGGCAAAGGACTGGGATAACTACCGCATACAGGTGCATGCATTAAAGAGCACGTCGAAAATGGTCGGACAGGAGCAGCTTTCCGAAATGGCACGCGCCGCAGAGGATGCGGCAAAGGAACATGATGAAGCATATATCAGTGCACACCACCGGAGGATCATGGAATGCTACCGGGAACTTGCACAGGGCATATACAGCGTGCTTTGTGAGAACACAGATAAAGCCGGGGATCAGAACGTGGAAACAGGAGAGGAACTGCCAAAAGAGGAGTGGCTTGCACAGTTGACGGAATTGAAGCAGTGTTTTGCTACCTTTGAAGCAGACCGGGCAGAAGCCCTGATCCGTGAGAACAAAAACAGGCAGTATCAGGGATGTCCGGTGGAGGATCTGTTAGCAGATGTGATGCAGGATATTGATGATTTTGAATTCGAAGCTGCAACAGAAAAGGTCGACGCACTGATCGATCGTGTGAAAGGCGGTGAACTGTGATGAGTCCAAAGAAGATATTAGGAGCGATAAGAGATCATAACCTGGATATGCAGGAACGGTTATTCCGTCTGCTTTTGACCATCGGACTGACTGGTCTTGCAATCGGTATCCTTGGAGGTACGCTTGCAGGAGAATCGATTGAAAATATTGTGTCTATGACAATCGCCTTTGTAGTAATTTTTATGATCACGGTTGCTGCGGTAAAGACACGCCGGATACAGCTCGGAGCATCGATCATTGGAGCTATCGTAGTCTATGGTGTGCTTCCGTATAATTTTTTTACAACGGGCGGAATCAATGGCGGAGCACCGATCTGGCTGTTGTTTGGAGTGGTCTATGTCTGTCTTGTTGTAAAGGGGAAGATACGGAATTTTTTCCTGGCTACCGGCTATATCCTGTATGCCGTATGCTACTACCTGAATTACACACATCCGGTTACCGTAGTCCCACATACCTATCCGATGGCGTTTATTGATTCTTTTATGTCACTTACGATTGTTTCCGTTCTGATCTGTTGCCTGATCATGTTTCAGAATGCGATCTACCGTTCGGAAAATGAGATCGCACAGAAACAGAAAAAGGAGATTGAAGAGTTAAATAAGGCACAGAATAAATTCTTTTCGAGTATGAGCCATGAGATCCGGACTCCGATCAATACGATCATCGGATTAAATGAAATGATCCTTCGGGAGGATGTGTCGGATGAAGTCATCGCAGATGCAAAAAGCATCCAGGGAGCAAGTAAAATGTTACTTGCGCTGATCAATGATATTTTAGATATGTCGAAAATGGAAGCCGGACAGATGGATATTGTTCCGACCGAATATGATGTGGGCGCAACGCTTTCGGATATTGTCAACATGATCTGGGTGCGTGCGAAGAAAAAGGGATTACAGTTTCACATCAATGTAGATCCGTCGATACCGGCAAAGCTCTATGGGGATGAAGTGCGGATCAAGCAGGTATTGATCAATCTTTTAAACAATGCCGTTAAGTATACGAAGGAAGGATCTGTTACCTTAAGTATCCAGTGTGAAGCATCGAAGCAAGAGGAGGATCAGGTGCTTGTTACCTACTCAATCGCGGATACCGGAGCCGGAATCAAAAAAGAAAGCATTCCATATCTGTTTCAGGCATTCAAGCGTGTGGATGAGGAGCAGAACCGTTATATTGAAGGTACCGGACTTGGACTTGCAATCGTAAAGCAGTTAGTTGATCTGATGGGCGGAGATATATCAGTCAACAGTGTGTATACCAAGGGATCCACCTTTGTCGTAACCATTCCACAGAAGATTGTTGGCAAGGATCAGATCGGAGAGGTGAACCTTGAGAAGAGGCATATGCTCAATGAAAGAGAGCATTATAAGCAGAGCTTTGAGGCACCAAAGGCAAGGATCCTGATTGTTGATGATAATGAGACGAATCTGATGGTTGCCGAGAAGCTGTTACGTGATACGAAGGTCAATATTGATACAGCGGTCAGTGGAAGGGACTGTCTGAAAAAGACGCTTCAGATCCATTATGATACGATCTTTATGGATCATCTGATGCCGGAGATGGATGGAATCGAGTGCCGTCATGCGATCCAGACACAGACGGGTGGATTAAACAGTAAGACACCGGTAGTAGCCCTGACTGCCAATGCAGGAAGCGAGAATCAGGAGCTGTACCGTAATGAAGGCTTTGAAGGGTATCTGTTAAAACCGGTCAGCGGGTTACAGCTTGAAAAAGAGCTGTTACGGCATCTTCCTCCGGAGCTTGTGATCCTCTCCAGCGAACAGGCAGATGCCGGTACGGTGGAATCACCGGTATTTGAACACCGGATGAAAGTACCAATCCGTATCTCGACCGACAGCGTCTGTGACCTTCCGGAGAAGATCGTAGAGAAGCATAAGATTGCAGTCATGCCATATCATATTCATACAAATGGCGGGGAATTCTTAGATGGAATTGAGACAGAGACGGATTGTCTGTTAGCATACATCCGGGATGAAAGTAAGCAGGTGGCATCCGAGGCTCCGGATACGGATGATTATGTAGAATTTTTTGCGGAGCAGCTTACCACAGCCCAGTATGTCGTACATATTTCCATGGCAAAGAATGCAAGCAAGGGTTACCGGAACGCACTAGAAGCAGCGAAGACCTTTGATAATGTGATCGTGTTAGATTCCGGACATTTGTCCAGTGGAATGGGATTGATCGTCTTAGCGGCTGCCAGGTGTGTGGAGTCTGGAATGGCGATAGAGAAGATTCCAGCAGAGGTCGCAATGTGGAAAACAAAGGCACAGACGAGCTTTATTGTGGATAATACAAAGTATCTGATGCGTACCGGCCGTATCTCCGCACGTGTCAGTGCGATTTGTGAAGGTTTGATGCTGCATCCGGTTGTCTGCCTGAAAAAAAGCAGTATGAAGGTAAGCAGTATTTTTGCAGGAACCAGAGAGAATGTCCGAAGAAGATATATCCGGGCATCGTTAAAGTCGCCGGCTTTGATCGATACAAAGACATTGTTTATTACTTATGCGGGACTATCAAGGGAAGAACTCGAATGGATCGCAACGGAAGTAAGGAAATATGTGGTATTTGAGGATGTGATCTACCAGAAAGCATCGCCTGCAATCTCGACAAACTGCGGACCGGGCTGCTTTGG
>JALERL010000046.1 GCA_022764465.1 Lachnospiraceae bacterium
AGCAACAGAAGAAATGTTAAAGGCTGAAACAGTCAGCAGAGAAAAGGCAGACACGGTCACGGTTGCAGAGGCAGTACAGGAAGAGGCTGAACCGGAAGAACCACAGCTTACAGCAGAGGAACAGGAATGGAGCAACAAGCTGATGGCGAATGTGGACGTATCCTTAAATGTACGTTCCGCAGCGGATGAGAATTCAGAGATCGTTGGTAAGCTTCGCCGTGGTGACCGCGCAGAAATCACAGAGACATTAGACGGATGGTTTCATATTGTATCCGGAAACGTAGATGGATTTGCTAAGGCTGAGTATTGTGTAACAGGAACAGATGCGTTGAATCTTGCAAAACAGATCTGCAAGACACAGGCAACTGTTGTGACAAGCGGACTCAGAGAAAGAGTTGCACCGAGTGAGGATTCCGAAGTATACGGATCAGCCGTAGAAGGCGATAAGCTGACCGTTAAGACAGATGCAGAGACAGCAGACGGCTGGGTAGTCATTGATTATAATGGAAGTACCGCCTATGTCAAGGCAGAGTATGTAACCGTAGCAATGAATTACGGTTCTGCGATCACCATTGAAGAAGAGCAGGCGGAGCTTGCAAGGATAGCAGAGGAAGAAGCAGCGAAAAAGGCAGCACAGGCGCAGAAGGCGGCATCTTCCGTTACACAGAATGCAGCAGTCAGCGCATCCTGTGATGATGTAACACTTCTTGGAGCATTGATCCAGTGTGAGGCAGGAAGTGAGCCATACGAAGGAATGGTTGCAGTCGGCGCAGTAGTTATGAACCGTTTAAGAAGTGGTGTATATCCATCTTCCATCTACGGTGTGATCTATGATGCAGGACAGTTTACACCGGCAGGAAGCGGAAGTGTGGCAGCAGTAGCTGCATCTGGTGTAAGCGGAAGCTGTCTTCAGGCAGCACAGCAGGCACTTGGCGGATATGATAACACAGGTGGAGCGACCTGTTTCCGTCGTGCAAGTTCCGGTCAGGCCGGTGTTGTGATCGGTAACCATGTATTTTATTAAGATGTCAGGCATTTTTTGACATTCACATTTAATGAAAAAGATAAGAACGTTTTTGCGGAAATGATCTGCAGGAACGTTCTTTTTGAAGTTATATACCAAAATAAAAACAGAGGGAGAAACGGAAGATGAAATGTAAGAAATGTGGAACAGAAAATACGGAGGACAGTAATTTTTGCATACAGTGTGGAAATAAGCTGGAAAAGAATCCAAAGAAAAAGGCACTCTGGAAGATCATAGTTCCGATTGTGATTCTTGTAGTAGCAATTGCGGGTGGAATTGCCGGAAAGTATGTGTATGATCAGCAGCAGCTGAAAAAAGAATTAAGTGTCCTGATCGATGACTGTGCAACTGTGGGAGAATGGTTTGATAAGACTGAAAAGGTTTTAGATGCACTGGAACTGACCGATGATGAGAAAAAGAAGCTTTCTGATTATGCAGATCGTGCAAAGGACTTAGGTGAGCGGGATTATAAGGAACAGATACAGCTGGTAAAGGAATGGAAGCAGTTCCGGACGGACGTATTAAAGCGAATCGAGGATGAGAAGAAGGAAAAAATAAAAAAGATCCTGGCAGAGCATAAGTCCATAAAAAAATGGTGCGAATATATGAAGGATAAGTTTGAAAAATATATTCTGGACGACAAGGAAAAGGCTGAGCTGGATAAATATATCGAAAAATTGGAAGATGCAGATGAAAGCGATTATGATAAGCAGATCGATCTGATGTCTGATCTGCTGGATCTGCAGGATAAGATTGTGGAAAAGCTAGACAAAGAGGCAAAGAAAAAGATTGAGGAATTAAAAGAAAAAATCCCTGATTTTGCATCCAATGAGCAGCGGACAACACTTGCAGGTTATGCCAAGAAAGCACAGGATTACTTTCAGAATCAGGACTATACCACATTAAAAGATTTTTACTCGGACTGGGAACAGGAGATCGAGGATGCCGGTCAGAAGAAAAGTGGTTATGACGTTACGGTGACACAGAAGGATCTGACACAGTATCCGGTTGTACGTCTGTATCTGGATGTAAGAGATTCTGGAAATAAACAGGTGATCAAAAATCTGGCAAATCATATGTTCTTTATATCCGAAAAGGCAGCCAATAATGCGGACTATGTAAAAAGACAGGTCGATAAAGCCGTTCTTATGAATGAAAATGAACGATTGAATATCAATCTGTTAGCAGATACAAGTGGAAGTATGAAAGGGGACAATCTGCAGTCTGCAAAAAGTATTATGAAGAATTTTCTTGCCACGGTGCAGTTTTCCGCAGGCGATATGGTCAAGCTGACGCAATTTAACAGTGAGATTGAAAAAAACGGATATTTTACAGATGATCTAGGTGCCCTGAACAATACGATTGACGGTTATTCTGCAACAGGCCAGACGAAGCTGTACGATGCGATCATCTATGGCGTACAGGATGCATCCGGACAGGAAGGCGCAAAATGTGTCATGGCATTTACGGATGGAATGGATGTCGGAAGCTACAATGGGATCGATGATGTGATCGATGTGGTTTCCAGATATCAGATACCGGTATTTATTATACGTATCGGAGATGAAAGCAATGCCTTGGAAGATCAGGCACTTGCAAGAATCGCAGAAACTTCCGGTGGAGAATTTAAAAATCTGAGTCAGTTCAGCTCAGAGATGAATGAGTTTTATGAGCAGATATACCGCAAGATGAAGGAATACTATGTGGTAGAGTATCAGACAGAAGCATCGAAGAATCTGGATGCGGAGGATGTCAATGTATACGTGCAGAATGATACCATTGGCGGAGAAACCACGATCAATATGAATCCACAGAATGAACTGTTAGATACGATCTTAGGCGATTATTTAAGAAATTATATTCTGGATATGAATGACCATAATTATAACAGGCTTGAGCAGTATGTGGATAATACAGTAGATGCGGATGATGAATGGTCAATCCAGTGGCAGATGAAAAAACAGGTGTCCGGTGGTTTCGCAAACGTGGAAGAAGAATCTATCATGGATTACAGTATTGATTCTGTTTCCATGGAGGATGCAGATACGATCCTGTTAAAAGCAAATGAGAATTATGATGTAAAATATCGTGAAGTATACGGTAATCTGAAAAACAGCACAACGGATCTGGCAGCAAGGGAACGGGAATATCTGGAAAATAACTTTGATACATCGCTTCTTCAGGACGATGATGTCATATATTTCTGGGCAAAGGTAAATCAGAGCCCAAGCTATATCATGAAGAAGATAAACGGATCCTGGAAATTCTCCAAGTACACAGAAAGCCTTTCCTTACATATCCAGAACAATATGTATTATGCAGAAATCGCAGAATAATAAAATTTGATTGTATTCTAATAACAGGTATAGTAGAATATTGTTTAGTCAAAAGTAAAAACTGTATAGACAAAATGATTGGAGGAAATGATATGCCAGAATTAGGAATTCTTGCAGTAATTGTACTTGTAGTAGTAATTTTAGCAATCCTTGTGTCTTGTATTAAGATCGTTCCACAGGCACATGCAGTCGTTGTCGAGCGTCTGGGCGGCTATCTTGCAACCTGGGGTGTTGGAATCCATTTCAAAGCACCGTTTATCGACCGTATTGCCAAAAGAGTGCTGTTAAAGGAGCAGGTCGTAGACTTCCCGCCACAGCCGGTAATCACCAAGGATAACGTAACCATGCAGATTGATACTGTTGTTTATTTCCAGATCACAGACCCGAAGCTGTTTGCATATGGTGTGGAGAACCCGATCATGGCGATCGAGAATCTGACTGCAACTACACTTCGTAACATCATCGGTGATCTTGAATTAGATGAGACACTTACATCCCGTGAGACGATCAATACGAAGATGCGTGCATCCTTAGATGTTGCAACGGATCCTTGGGGAATCAAGGTAAACCGTGTAGAGTTAAAGAACATTATCCCGCCAAAGGCTATCCAGGATGCGATGGAGAAGCAGATGAAGGCAGAGCGTGAGAGACGTGAAGCAATTCTTCGTGCAGAAGGTGAGAAGAAGTCAACGATCCTTGTTGCAGAAGGTAAGAAGGAATCAGCAATCCTCGATGCAGAAGCAGAGAAACAGGCAGCAATCCTCCGTGCAGAAGCGAAAAAGGAAGCAACCGTCCGCGAAGCAGAAGGTCAGGCAGATGCGATCTTAAAGATCCAGCAGGCGAATGCAGACGGACTCCGTTTCTTAAAGGAAGCAGCACCGGATGCAGCCGTATTACAGCTTAAGAGCTTAGAGGCATTTGCAAAGGCAGCCGACGGAAAAGCAACGAAGATCATCATCCCATCTGAGATCCAGGGAGTTGCCGGATTGGTAAAATCTGTTACAGAAGTTGCAACCGAGCAGAAATAGTATTACAATACAACTTAACACACAGAGAATGAATGGGGCTGCCACGCTTGTGTGACAGCCCTTTTTGGTACATATCTCTGAATCATGAACAATAGCAGAAGATGTGTGAGGACACACAGGAACGGAGTCAGAAATGAATTTAAAGGGACGTAATTTTTTAAAACTGATGGATTACACACCGGAAGAGATCTTATATCTGATCGATCTGGCAGCAGAGCTTAAGGCAAAAAAGAAACAGGGCATCTTACATGACAGCCTGATCGGTAAAAACATTGCACTTATTTTTGAAAAGACCAGTACAAGAACACGCTGCTCCTTTGAAGTGGCAGCACATGATCTTGGCATGCACGTAACTTATCTTGATCCAAGCGGATCACAGATCGGCAAAAAGGAGAGCATCAAGGATACAGCCCGTGTATTAGGACGAATGTTTGACGGTATCGAATATCGTGGCTACGGACAGGAGATCGTAGAACAGCTTGCAGAGTATGCAGGTGTTCCGGTATGGAACGGCCTGACAAACGAGTTTCATCCGACACAGATGCTTGCAGATATGTTAACAATCCGTGAGCATCTCGGCAGACTACAGGGACTGAAGTTCGTATATATGGGCGATGCGCGTTACAATATGGGTAACTCCCTGATGGTAACCTGTGCAAAGCTTGGCATGCATTTTGTTGCATGTACTTCAAAGAAGTATTTCCCGGATCAGAAGTTAGTCGATTACTGCAACGAAGTTGCAAAGACAACCGGTGCAACGATCACACTGACTGAGGACGTGAAGGAAGGCACAAAGGATGCAGACGTTCTCTATACCGATGTATGGGTATCTATGGGAGAACCGGCGGAAGTCTGGGAAGAGCGTATCCATGATCTTCTTCCGTATCAGGTCAATGCAGCAGCAATGGCAAATGCAAAAGACAGCGCGATCTTTATGCACTGCTTACCGGCATTCCATGACCTTGAGACCGGAATCGGACGTGAGATCCATGAGAAATTCGGTTTGACAGAGATGGAAGTAACCGATGAGGTATTCGAAGGCAGCCAGTC
>JALERL010000052.1 GCA_022764465.1 Lachnospiraceae bacterium
GCATCCTGATGTGTTCCGATGGACTGACGAACATGATCGAGGATGAAGATATCCGTGCGATCATCATGAGCCAGCGGGATGTGGCAGAACAGGCAGAGAAGCTTGTGGATACAGCCAACCGTAATGGCGGCAGAGATAATATTACAGTCATTGTGATCCATCCGTTTGAGTAATAAGAGATTGAAGATTGAAAAGAGAGGAAATGCGACTGCATAGGTGGAAAGATGTTAACAGAAGGAATGTTTATAGCAGATAGATATGAAATCTTAGGGAAGATCGGCGCAGGCGGAATGTCCGATGTCTATAAGGCAAAGGATCATGTTCTTGGACGTTTCGTAGCGATCAAGGTTTTAAAACAGGAATTTAGCGAAGATGTGAACTTTGTCACGAAGTTCCGTACAGAGGCACAGTCCGCAGGAGGATTAGAGCATCCGAATATCGTTAATATTTATGATGTAGGCAGTGAAGACGGCATGCACTATATTGTGATGGAATATGTGGAAGGTATCACCTTAAAGACCTATATCGAGAAAAAGGGCCAGCTTTCCTTTAAGGAAGCGATCAGTATTGCAATCCAGGTAGGCCGTGGTATCGAAGCGGCACATAATAAGCATATCGTACACCGGGACATCAAGCCGCAGAATATCATGATCTCAACGGAAGGTAAGGTGAAGGTGACAGACTTTGGTATTGCGCGTGCAGCGACCTCGAATACGATCAATTCCGATGTGATGGGTTCCGTGCATTATGCATCCCCGGAGCAGGCAAGAAACGGATTCGTGGACGGTAAGAGTGATATCTATTCCCTTGGTATTGTCATGTATGAGATGGTGACCGGACGTGTTCCGTTTGACGGAGATACAACGGTTGCTGTTGCAATCCAGCATTTACAGGAAGAGATGGTAGCACCAAGTGCCTATGCACCGGATCTGCCGATCAGCTTAGAGAAGATCATTTTAAAATGTACGCAGAAGAATCCGGACAGACGTTATCAG
Organism: Lachnospiraceae bacterium; assembly: GCA_022764465.1. Classification (GTDB taxonomy): domain Bacteria; phylum Bacillota; class Clostridia; order Lachnospirales; family Lachnospiraceae; genus Roseburia_C. Next base: position 996 of record JALERL010000052.1, read on the forward strand.
AACATGGGCGAACTGCTGTTAGATCTGAAGAAAGCACTGATCAGCCCGAATGAAGACTTTGTTACCATGGTTCCGTTAAGCAATCAGGATAAGACGAGAGTGATCGGAGATGATGAGCTTGCACAGATCAATGAGAAGACCGGTCGTGTACAGCTAAAGGATACCGATTATGAGGAAGAAGACGAAGAGGATGAAGAAGAGGATGAGGATGTAGAGGATGAAGAAGGTATTCTGAATCCGAAGATGGAAAAAGCAGTTACCATTATGGGAATTGCGGCGGCAGTTATCATTATCGGTATTATTATCTTCATTGTCGGAAACCTCTTTGGTGTATTTAAGTTTGGTTCAGGCAAGAATCCAAGCACAGAGACCGAGACCCAGACAGAAACAGAGACCGAGACCTCCACTACGAAGAGTGAAGGACAGAAGGTTACAATGGTCGATGTTACTAATATGACCTTAGATGAAGCAAAGGCAGCCTTAGAGAAGATCGGACTTTCTGTTGTCCAGGATGGAACAACTTCTTCCGATACGATCGAGGAGAACAAGATTGTAACCCAGAGTGTAGAAAAGGACACACAGGTCGCAAAGGGTACGACAGTAAAGGTTACCTTAAGCAGTGGTGCCGGAACGATCGCGATCCCGGATGTGAAGAATATCTCTTCCACAGAAGCACAGCAGAAGCTGACCTCACAGGGATTTGTTGTTTCTACCGACTATGATTACAGTGATACCGTACAGCAGGATTATGTCATTTCCATGAATCCGGAGGCCGGTACCGCAGCGAAAAAGGGTGATACCGTAACGCTGATCTTAAGCAGAGGAACTGCACCGGTACAGGTACCGGATGTGTTAAATAAGCCACAGGCAGATGCACAGAATGCACTTTCCGCAGCGGGACTGAGTGTATCGGTAGCTTCGAGTGAATACAATGACACGGTTGCAGCAGGATGTGTGATCAGCCAGAGCATCGTAGGTGGTAAGGTGGTAGATCGTGGTACGAGTATCAGCATCACCGTGAGCCTTGGTAAGAAGTCTGTATATTACACCTGCAGTAAGAATCTTGAGATCCCGGATGACGGAAACGAATATACACAGGTAGATGTGGTACTTTTAGATGACAGTGGAAATACATTAAATACACAGTCCGCTGCTGTTACAGATAACACACCGTATGTA
>JALERL010000031.1 GCA_022764465.1 Lachnospiraceae bacterium
AAGTATTATTATAAGATCAAATACTATAACGCAGACGGTACAAGCAAGAATTCGGATGTGATGTGTGCATATCCGATGAAAAAGACGTCGATCACTTCTGTTGTATCGGATGGAAGCGGAAAGTTGAAGATCAGTTGGAAAAAGGGAAGCGGTGCATCGGGTTATCGTCTTTACCGCAGTACCTCTAAAAAAGGAACGTATACCAAGATTGCCACGATTTCAAGTGGAACAACCTTAACCTATACCGACAGCGGACTGACCAGTGGAAAGACTTACTACTATAAGATAAAAAGTTACCGGAAGCAGAATGGAAAGACCGGATGCAGCAGTTCTTCTTCGGTGGTAGATGGCTGGTCGGTCAAAAAGACCTCGATCACAGGCGTAAAGTCAACCGTTAAGGGAAGCCTGACGATCGAATGGAAAAAGGTCAGTGGAGCTTACCGCTATCAGGTTTATCAGAGTACAGCTAAAAATGGTAAGTATACAAGGCTTGCAACGGTAAAAGGAACTTCTTATTCCGATACTTCGGTAAAGGCAGATAAGACCTATTATTATAAGATCCGTGTAGTCAACCGTGTGGATAACATCAATGGATACAGCAGTTATTCCGCAGTTTGGTCCGGAAAACAGGTGGGCAGGCCAGTGATCTCGGAGATCCGTTCGAAGTCAAGCAGCAGTCTCCTTGTGATCTGGAAAAGTGTCCGTGGTGCGAACGGCTATAAGGTCTACCGGAGCGAATCTAAGAACGGCAAGTATGTCCAGATCGCGAAGGTGTCCGGTAAAGTAACCGACTATACAGACGGCAGCCGTAAGAGTGGAAAGACTTACTATTACAAGGTTCAGGCACTCAACAAGGTAAATGGTTACAGCGGATGCGGAAAGTATTCTTCGGTAGCATCGGCACAGACCATGAAAAAAACTGCAATCTCTTATGTGCAGAGTGTAAACAGCAAGAAGTTAAAGCTGGAATGGTCGAAGGTCAGTGGAGCAACCGGCTATCAGATCTACCGCAGCACATCGGAAAAGGGAACGTATACAAGGCTTGCAGAAGTAAATGCAAAGACGACAACCTATACGGATAAAACCGTAAAGGCAGCGAAAAAGTATTACTATAAGGTACGCGCGATACGCAAAAAGTCAGGAAAGACCGGATATGGAAGCTTTTCTTCGATCCTTGGTGGCAAGACGGTAAAGACCACAAAGATCAACAAGATCTATGCAGTATCAAAGGCGTCCGTAACGATCGAGTGGACGAAGGTCAGTGGAGCAAGTGGTTATCAGATCTATCGTGCAACCGCCAAAAACGGTAGTTATAGCAGAATAAAGACAATCAGCTCCGCGAATATCACGACTTATACGGATGTACCGCCAAAGACAAACAAGACCTACTATTATAAGGTGCGCTGTTATAACAAGAACAACGGTAAACAGGGATACAGTGAGGGGTCTGCACCGGGCAGTGGCAAATCGATCGCTTCTGCGAATCTGTCCCTGAAGCTTACTTCTGCCGGCGCGATCAAGCTGAGCTGGAAGACAGTTGGCGGAGCTGTTTCCTATCGTATTTATAAGAAGGCAGCAAATGGCGGTGGCTGGAGCAAATTAGCGGACGTAGCAGAGACAAAGACCTCTTATACCGATAAGGATGTCCGGTCCGGTATTGCCTACAGTTATAAGATCCGGGCATATAATAAGGTGAATGGTATCAAGGGATCGAGTGATTCCTCCACAAAGAGCTATACGATTGCATATTATGAGATCATGGGTAAGACAACCGCTACTGTCGCACAGATGGTAAAATGCTATCAGGCATCCGGACATGCTTATCCGGGGAATGTATATGCAGCTAAGGGCGCAGGCGATATAGCGACCTTTGCAACCATTCTCTGTCAGGAAGCAGAGGCAGAGGGTGTCAAGGCAGAGGTACTCTGGGCACAGGTGATCTTAGAGACCGGATGGCTTCAGTTTACCGGCAGTATGGTGCGTCAGGATCAGTGTAACTTTGGAGGACTCGGTGCAGTCGATAACAGTGGTGGTTCCTTTGTAGCCACTTTTGCGGATGTACGGACGGGACTCCGGGCACAGGCACAGCACTTAAAGGCATATGCGACGACAGCAGCCTTAAGTCAGGAATGTGTAGATCCGAGATTCCATCTGGTTACACGCGGAGTAGCCGTATATGTAGAATGGCTTGGTCAGAAAGAGAATCCAACCGGACGCGGCTGGGCAACCGGTGAAGATTATGGATATAAACTTATAAATAAAATAAATCAGACAAAATCCTATTAATTGAATAATCATTTGCGCGTAAGGTGCAGGGAAAGGAATGAGGATCAAAATTATGCAGGAAAGGGAAAGAAAAACAGGAAAAAAGAAAATTAGTAAAAAGAAGCGCCAGAAGAGAAAAATCATTTTTACGATTGTTCTGATCTTACTGATGCTGGTACTCTTTGGGTTCGCATTTGTTGCGTCAAAACTTGGAAAAATGGATACCAAGAAATTATCCAATATTAAGTTCAATGCGAATCTGGATGATGATGGATTAAAGGGATATAAATCGATCGCATTATTTGGTGTGGACAACCGTTCGAATGGTAATTTTGATTCCGGTAACAGTGATACGATCATTGTAGTCAGCATCAATAACGATACCGGAGAGATCAAAATGTGCTCGGTATATCGTGATACGTATTTAGATATTGATGAAGGAAAGTTCCGTAAGGCAAATGCAGCGTATGCAGCAGGTGGTCCGGAGCAGGCAATCAATATGCTCAATAAGAACTTAGATCTGAATATTGATGACTATGTGGCAGTTGATTTCAATGCACTGGTTGAAGTGATTGATCTGCTCGGTGGTATAGAAATCGATGTAACAGAAGAGGAAGCACCACTTGTAAACGGATATGGGGAAGAGGTCACAAAGGTAACCGGTAAGAAAACCACACCGATCAGCGCAGGTCTGCAGGTGTTAGATGGTGTGCAGGCAACCTCTTATGCGAGAATCCGTTATACAACCGGATGGGATTATAAGCGAACAGAACGTCAGCGTCTTGTAATTACGAAGATGTTTGAAAAAGCAAAGAGTGCAAGTATTGGTACCTTAAACAAGATCTTAGATGCTGCACTTCCGGATGTTTCTACAAGCTTAAGCAGTACCGAAATGCTTGGCATGGCAACAAAGCTCGGCAAATATTCCATGGGAGAAAATACCGGATTCCCATTTGACAAACAGTCCGGCAGTGTTGGAAATCTCGGTGATATGGTAGTTCCGGTTGACCTTGCTGCAAACGTAAAACAGCTGCATCAGTTCTTATATAATGATGATAACTATACGGTTTCTACCACGGTTCAGCAGTTAAGTGATACGATCCATGCCAATACCGGTTATTAAGGCACATGCATAGAAATGAGGAGCAGGAGATGAAAAAAAAGAGATTACAGGCACTGCTTGCAGGAGCAGCAGTTTTTGCACTGGTTGTATCAGGATGTGGAGGCACACAGAAAAATGCATCCAAAGTTACCAGGGAAGCAGATGTAAAAACGGAGACCGAACAGGTACTTTCCGGGGATACAAAGCAGCAGGAAGATACAGAAGCCGGTCAGAAAGTAGAGCAGGAAGCTGATACGGAGAAAGTTGTGGAAACAGATGTGGAAGCGGAAGAAGCCACGGAAGAGGAGAAGAAGCCGGCTGTCTTAAATGAGGCATCCTTAAAGCAGGTAGACGAAACAGTCTATACAACGGCACAGGTGAATGTAAGAGTAGAACCATCGACCGATTGTAAAGTCTTTCAGGTAGCAGCAAAAGGAGCAGCGTATCACCGGACAAAAGAGGATGGAAGCTGGAGTGCTGTGGACATTGATGGTACAGAATATTATATTTCTTCAAAGTATCTGACAACAGAAGAACCGCAGACAGAGCAGGCCGCAGTTACGGACACACCGGCATCCGGGGATGCCGGACAGACGGCAGCAATTACGCAGGCACAAAGTGCAGGAACCGGAATTGTCTATGGTTCTTCTAATGGTCACATGGTCTGTATTGATGCCGGACATCAGGCGCAGGGAGACAGTACCCCGGAACCGGTTGCACCGGGAGCAGCCGAGACAAAGGCAAGAGTGACAAGCGGAACTTCCGGTCAGACCTCTGGAATCGCAGAGTATCAGTTGACCTTACAGGTTGCATTAAAGCTCCGGGATGAACTGATCGCAAGAGGCTATGGTGTTGCCATGGTACGCGAGACGAATGAAGTGAATATCAGTAACAGTGAACGTGCAGCGATCGCAACGAATGCAGGATGTGATTCATTTGTCAGAATTCATGCAAATGGTTCTGAAAATAGTTCGACAAGCGGTGCAATGACGATCTGTCCGACACCGTCGAATCCTTATGTAGCAGGTCTCTATAATCAGAGCCGCTCTCTTTCACAGAATATCTTAGACAACCTGTGTGCAGCAACCGGTGCGAATAAGGAATATGTCTGGGAGACAGATACCATGAGTGGTATTAACTGGAGTACCGTACCGGTAACGATCGTGGAAATGGGTTATATGACCAACCCGACAGAGGATCTGAATATGGCATCCGAAGGATACCAGAACCAGATCGTGCAGGGGATTGCAAACGGTATCGATGCTTATTATGCCGGACAATAGACAATAAAGAGTCCGTCCGTTAAAAAACGTCACAGGATGACACCACAGAGGAAGAATAATATCAGAAAATAACAGGGAAACGCCGGGATTCGAAGATCCCGGCGTTTCCCTTGTTTTATAAAAAGGATTTGGGTGGGCAGTTTTAAGCGGTATTATCCCATAGTTACCTCAACGTTTACTTCCTTCTTGGATGGATCAAATGGAATCATGTTACCATCGACAACTTCACCATCGACTGTCATAACGGAAACACCCTTTTCGGCACCATTCGGGTTCTTCACGGTAATGTGGTAAGTAACACCACGGAAGTCACGCTTTGCAGTAAAGCCCTTTAAGTCAGATGGGATACATGGATCAATTACCAGTCCATCGTATTCCGGACGGATTCCTAAGATGTACTGGGAGACATCTAAGAAGGTCCATGCTGCTGTACCGGTCAGCCAGCTGTTTTTTGCTTCACCAAAGTTCGGTGCGTCCTTGCCGGCGATCATCTGTGAATATACATAAGGCTCGGTACGATGAATCTCACTGATATCTTCGATATATGCAGGACAGGTTCTGGTATATACCTGCCAAGCACGGTTACCACGTCCAACAACTGTCTCTGCGATAGAGATCCATGGATTGTTGTGGCAGAAGATACCTGCATTCTCTTTGTATCCTGGTGGATAGGAAGAAATTTCACCAAGTTCTACATGATATCTGTGATAAGGCGGCTGCAATAATACAATACCGTACTTGGTATCAAGATATTTCTCAACGGACTGCATTGCCTTTAAGCAGTTGCCTTCCTTTAAGCCGATTTCAGCGATAACGCAGAAGCCCTGTGGCTCGATAAAGATCTTACCGTCCTCGCATTCCTTAGAACCGATCTTGTTCTTATAGTGATCGTATGCACGTAAGAACCATTCACCATCCCAGCCTGCATCAAGGACAGTTTTTTCCATGGAAGCGATTGCCTCTTCGGCTTTCTTTGCTTCATCAAGAAGTCCTCTGTGCTTACAGATCTCTACATAATCCTTGCCGTATTTTACAAACATACCTGCGATAAATACAGACTCTGCGTTCGGACCTTCGGATGGACCAAATGTCTGGAAAGATTCACCCGGTTCTTCGGAGAAGCAGTTTAAGTTCAGACAGTCATTCCAGTCGGCACGTCCGATCAGTGGAAGACCATGTGGTCCGAGATGATTGATCGTATAGTTGAAGGAACGTCTTAAGTGTTCCATGAAGTCCGTTGCCTTGGATGGATCGCTGTCATACGGAGTGCTCTCATCTAAGATCGTATAGTCACCGGTCTCTTTGATATAAGCAGCCGTTCCTGCGATCAGCCACAGCGGATCATCGTTAAAGCCGCTTCCGATATCGGAATTGCCCTTTTTGGTAAGTGGCTGATACTGGTGGTAAGCACTTCCGTCTTCAAACTGTGTTGCTGCAATATCAAGGATTCTCTGTCTTGCACGATCCGGGATCAGATGAACGAAACCAAGCAGATCCTGACAGGAATCACGGAATCCCATACCACGTCCGATACCGGATTCGAAGTAGGAAGCGGAACGGGACATGTTAAAGGTAACCATACACTGGTACTGATGCCAGATGTTTACCATACGGTCGAGCTTTTCTTCGGAAGAAGATACCGTAAAGTGTGATAACAGATTGTTCCAGTATGCTTTCAGATCCTCTAATGCCGCATCCGCTTTTTCGGATGTGTTGAACTTCTCTAACATCGCATTGGCAGGATCACGGTTGATCACACCGTTTTCAGCAGGTCCGACCCACTTCTTGTCCACCGGATTTTCTACATAGCCTAAGACAAATACATAGTCTTTGCTTTCGCCCGGATTCAGGGTAACCTTCAGATGATGGGAACCGATCGGAGCCCAGCCGCTTGCTACGGAATTCTTCGAGGAACCACTCATGACAACTTCTGGTGCGGAGTTCTCACCATAAGCACCAAGGAAGGAATCACGGTCGGTATCAAATCCACTGACCGGAGCATTTACTGCGTATACGGCATAATGATTTCTACGCTCGCGGTATTCTGTCTTATGATAGATCGCGGAATCGTGGATCTCAACTTCACCGGTGCTGAAGTTACGCTGGAAGTTGGTCATATCATCCATTGCGTTCCACAGACAGAACTCAATATAGGAAAAGACGGAAAATTCTTTTACGGAAGAACTTTCATTGGTAAGTGTCAGCTTGTTGATCTCGCAAGGTGTTCCGATCGGAACGAAGGCGGTCAGGGTAGCCTTTAACTGGTTCTTGCTCGATTCAAATACGGAATAGCCAAGTCCGTGACGGCATTCGTAGGAATCAAGATCTGTCTTGGTAGGCATCCAGCCCGGATTCCATACATCGTTACTATCCTTAATATAGTAATAATGTCCGTTGCTGTCATATGGAACATTGTTGTAACGATATCTGGTCAGTCTCAAGAGCTTTGCATCCTTATAAAAGCTGTAACCGCCACAGGTATTCGAAACCAGGGTGAAGAAATCTTCACATCCTAAGTAGTTGATCCATGGTAATGGTGTCTTTGGGGATGTGATCACATATTCTTTATTCACATCATCAAAATGTCCGAATTTCATTCAAATATCCTCCTTAAAAAACTTATCAGTGCTAAGAAAAACGCTTTACACTCGAAAACGATTAAGAAACTGATAATCTATATTTCAAAGTATAAAGTAGAAACAGGAAAAAAGCAACCGAAAATCACATGAATACGATAAAATAAGCGTTTTGACGAAAAAGGGAAACATAATTTGTGCTTCTTTACATAGGATGAATAGAGCGATAACGGACGAGAAGGATAACGTTTAAGTAAAAGTAATTACGAAAACGATTAGGTAATCTATTAAATATAGAAGGGAAGATATATTTCTTGAAAAAACCATGTACAAAATATACAAAAACATGGGTTGAAAAATGGATAAGATAACGAAAAGATAAAAAACTATTGCAAAAACACCTTGATAGGGTTATAGTTGACTTACGAAAACGATTAAGCAATCAGCTCACAGCAAACAATGTAAGGAGCAGACGATGGTATCTTTAAAAGACATAGCAAAACAATGCGGCGTGTCTATAGCAACAGTAAGTAAGGCATTGAACGACCAAAGAGATATTGGTGAAGAGACGAAGGCAAGAATCAAGAAGGTTGCAAATGAGATGGGATATTTTCCGAACTCCGCAGCCAGAGCTCTTAAGACAAACCGCTCCTTTAATCTTGGGGTACTCTTTCAGGAGGAAGCAGGAAGCGGATTGACACATGAGTATTTCTCCGGTGTGCTGAATGGGTTTAAGATGCAGGCAGAGTCACAGGGTTACGATATCACCTTTATCAATAACCACTATAGTAATAAGAAGATGTCCTGTTATGAGCATTGCAGATACCGCAATTTTGAGGGTGTCGGAATCGTTTGTGCGGACTTCAATGATCCGGGAGTTTTAGAACTGATGAACAGTGAGATCCCGGTAGTCACCATTGATTATGCACATTATAACTGCACAGCAGTCAGTTCCAACAATATCAAGGGAATGGAAGACCTGGTACGATATGTATACAGTAAGGGACACCGCAGGATCGCCTACATACATGGACAGAACTTTTCCTATGTAACACGCGAGCGGCTGACCAGTTTTTACCGGGCATTAGAAGAAGTTCACCTTGAAGTTCCGGATGGATATGTCAGAGAGGCAGCATACCTTGAGACAAAGGGAGCTGCAGAGCAGACAAGGGAACTGTTAAAGCTGCCGGAACCACCAACCTGTATTTTATATCCGGATGATACCGCATTGATCGGTGGCAAGAATGTGATCAATGAGATGGGGTTACGGATACCGGATGACATATCCATAGCAGGCTATGATGGAACAAGGGTATCGCAGTTAGTACATCCTGAGGTAACAACGATCCTTCAGGATACGGAGGAGATCGGCAGGGAAGCAGCAAGACGGCTGATCGATTCCATTGAGAAACCGAAAACAACTCTCGTAGAGAGAGTCGTTATAGAGGGAACACTTTTACCGGGTAAGTCCGTAGGAGCAATCCCTACAACACCATCCCAGGGGGATGCAAAATAAAGGAGGAGAATTCCATGAAAAAGAAAATTATCAGCGCATTCTTATGCGTATCCATGATCTCAGCAATGATGGCTGGATGTGGATCCAACAACTCAACAAACAACGCTGCAAGCAATGGGGATAATGCAGCAACATCAGACGATGCAGGCAATGATGCCACAGCAGACGCAGACACAGAGGCAGCAGCAGACACAGAAGCAGCCGAGACAAACGGAGATGGTTCCACCGTTGAGAACACGGTATATGGTGATGCAAGTGCAGAGGACGCATTCGTAGTATGGGGATGGAACGACGATATCCGTAACCTGTTACTTGACCATGACGATGCAGATGGCAACAATGTAGAAGCACCATTCCAGAAGAAATATCCGGATCTTGCAAAACGTATCGTATTCGTTAACTCCGGTGGATCTGATTATTATCAGACAAAGGTGGATGAGATCTTAGCAGATGAGAACAACGAGTTATATCCGGATCTGATGGGACTTGAAGTTGACTACGTATTAAAATATGTAAACGGTGATTACTTAAGCAACGTAGCTGACTGTGGAATCGTAGCTGACGATTATGCAAACCAGTATCAGTACAATCTGGATCTTGGTACAGTAAGCGGCGGCGACAGCAGCAATCCGGAAGATGTAAAAGCATTATTCTGGCAGGCTACACCGGGATGCTTCCAGTTAAGAGCAGATTTCTGTGAGAAATATCTTGGAACTACAGATG
>JALERL010000047.1 GCA_022764465.1 Lachnospiraceae bacterium
AGCTGCACCAGTGATCATGTTCTTAACGTAGTCAGCATGTCCTGGACAGTCAACGTGTGCGTAATGTCTCTTCTCTGTCTCGTACTCGATATGAGCTGTAGAGATAGTGATACCTCTTTCTCTCTCTTCTGGAGCCTTATCGATGTTCTCGAAATCTGTAGCTTCGTTACCAGCAACTCTTGCTGCTAATACTTTAGAGATAGCTGCTGTTAAAGTTGTTTTACCATGATCTACGTGACCGATGGTACCGATATTACAATGTGGTTTCGTTCTTTCAAACTTAGCTTTTGCCATTTTAAAACGTCCTCCTTGAATTTTATGCCATCACTGGCGACTGTTTTTATTTGATACTTGGCTAACTCTGATTATATATAATAAATCAGAGTTTTTCAAGTATTTTTATTTTGCATTATTTTGCTTTGCTAGCAACAATTTTGTCCTGAACAGACTTTGGAACCTGCTCATATTTCTCAAAGAACATGGAGTAGTTACCACGTCCCTGTGTCTTAGAACGTAAGTCTGTAGAATATCCGAACATCTCAGCAAGTGGAACATATGCTTTTACAAGCTTACCACCACCGATATCGTCCATTCCTTCGATACGTCCACGACGGGAGTTGATATCACCGATTACATCACCCATGTACTCTTCCGGCATAGTAACCTCAACCTTCATGATCGGCTCTAAGATTACCGGAGCAGCCTTCTGCATAGCTTCCTTGAAAGCCATAGATCCGGCAATGTGGAATGCCATCTCGGATGAATCGACTTCATGGTAAGAACCATCGTATACATTTGCATGTACACCTACTACAGGGAATCCTGCGAGGATACCAGCCTTTGTTGCTTCTTCGATACCTTCACCAACTGCCGGGATGTATTCCTTAGGAATAGCACCACCAACAACGGTAGATTCGAATTTGAATAATTCTTCTCCGTTGGCATCCATTGGCTCGAACTTAACTTTACAGTGTCCGTACTGTCCACGTCCACCAGACTGTTTTGCATATTTGTATTCCTGATCAACCGGCTTTGTAAAGGTCTCTTTGTATGCAACCTGTGGAGCACCTACGTTTGCTTCTACATGGAACTCACGAAGCAGACGGTCAACGATGATCTCAAGATGTAACTCACCCATACCAGCGATGATGGTCTGACCAGTTTCTGGATTTGTATGTGCACGGAAAGTAGGATCTTCTTCTGCAAGTTTTGCTAAAGCTTCACCCATCTTACCCTGACCAGCTTTTGTCTTAGGCTCGATTGCGAGCTCGATAACTGGCTCTGGGAATTCCATGGACTCTAAGATTACCGGGTGCTGCTCATCACAGATGGTATCACCGGTTGTTGTAATCTTAAATCCTACTGCTGCTGCAATATCACCGGAGTAAACTTTTTCAAGCTCTGCTCTCTTGTTTGCATGCATCTGTAAGATACGTCCTACACGTTCCTTTTTGTCCTTTGTTGCATTCAGTACATATGAACCGGAATTCATAACACCGGAATAAACACGGAAGAATGCTAACTTACCTACGAATGGGTCTGTCATGATCTTAAATGCAAGAGCGGAGAATGGTTCATCTTCCGTTGAATGTCTCTCTACTTCGTTACCATCTAAGTCAACACCCTTGATAGCAGGGATATCTGTTGGAGCTGGCATATATTCAACGATTGCATCCAGTAACTTCTGAACACCCTTGTTTCTATATGCGGAACCGCAACATACCGGAACTGCTGTACATTCACAGGTAGCTTTTCTTAATACTTTCTTCATATCATCGACAGATGGTTCTTCACCTTCGAGATACTGCATCATTAAGTCATCATCTAACTCACAGATCTTCTCAACTAATTCTGTATGATAAAGCTCTGCATCGTCTTTCATATCATCCGGGATGTCAGTTACAGTGATGTTATCACCCTTCTCATCGTTGTAGATGTAAGCCTGCATCTCGAATAAGTCGATGATTCCCTTGAAATCGTCTTCTTTACCGATTGGTAACTGAAGAACGATTGCATTTTTTCCTAATCTTGTACGAATCTGGTCTACAGCTCCGTAGAAGTTTGCACCTAAGATATCCATCTTGTTGATGAATGCCATTCTAGGTACGTTGTATGTGTCAGCCTGACGCCATACGTTTTCTGACTGAGGCTCAACTCCACCCTTTGCACAGAAGACACCAACGGCGCCGTCAAGTACACGAAGTGAACGCTCAACTTCAACTGTAAAATCTACGTGTCACGGTGTATCAATGATGTTGATACGATGCTCTAATGCACCCGGTTTTACTTTGGTCTTCTCTTCCAAAGTCCAGTGACATGTCGTAGCGGCTGAAGTAATGGTGATACCTCTTTCCTGCTCCTGCTCCATCCAGTCCATGGTAGCAGTTCCTTCATGAGTATCTCCAATCTTATAGTTAACACCGGTATAGTAAAGAATACGCTCTGTTAATGTTGTTTTACCAGCATCGATATGAGCCATAATACCGATATTTCTAGTTCTCTCTAATGGATATTCTCTTCCAGCCAACGGATTTTCCTCCTTAATTTGTTAAATATGCCGGTAGCAAAAGCTTCGGCAAAAGCCGAAGCCCTCCATAACTACTTTTTCGATTAGAATCTGTAGTGTGCGAAAGCCTTGTTTGCTTCTGCCATCTTGTGCATATCTTCTTTCTTCTTTACAGATGCGCCTGTATTGTTTGCTGCATCCATAATCTCATTTGCCAGTCTTTCTTCCTGTGTCTTCTCTCCTCTTTTACGAGAAAACATAGTGATCCAACGAAGTGCTAACGCCTGACGACGATCCGGTCTCACTTCGATTGGTACCTGGTATGTTGCACCACCGATACGTCTTGCCTTTACTTCAAGTACAGGCATGATGTTGTTCATGGCTTCTTCGAATACTTCAAGAGCTGGTCTTTCTGTCTTCTCTGCAACTTTCTCAAATGCACCGTATACAATCTTCTGTGCAACACCCTTCTTACCATCTAACATAATGTTATTGATAAGCTTGGTAACCACTTTATTATTATACATCGGATCTGCTAATACGTCTCTTTTCTGAGTATGTCCTTTACGTGGCACGGTACTTCCCTCCTTAATCATTTTCTTGGTTTCGATTAATTCAACGGTACTCACAATGTGTCTTTCTAAAATGTGTTCGTGCGGAAATATATCTTAAGCGACAATAATCCCAACACTTACCTTTAGCTCTGTTTGTGATACTATTGGTCTGCTAATTCCTATTTAGCGTCTTTTGGTCTCTTAGCGCCATATTTTGAACGAGCCTGTTTTCTGTTGGCAACACCTGCTGTATCAAGTGTACCTCTGATAATGTGGTATCTTGTACCAGGTAAGTCCTTAACACGACCACCTCTGATCAGAACAACACTATGTTCCTGTAAGTTATGACCTTCACCTGGAATGTAGCTTGTTACTTCGATTCCGTTGGAAAGACGTACTCTGGCGATCTTTCTAAGAGCTGAGTTAGGTTTTTTAGGAGTAGCTGTTTTAACTGCTGTACAAACACCTCTCTTCTGTGGAGCTGCAGAATCAGTAGGTTTCTTCTTTAAAGAGTTGTAACCTTTCTGAAGTGCTGGTGCTGTAGACTTCTTTACAGATGTCTGACGTCCTTTTCTTACTAACTGGTTGAATGTTGGCATTATTTTCACCTCCTGTGTTATTTGATATGCATGCATTCGTATGCACACTAACTCAGTATATAAGCGCACCGGGCGGTTGTCAAGGATTTTTCTGATTTTTTTGTCCTCTGTATGCAGTATTTTCCCATGTACGCTGTTTTATGCAATATTTTCCATAAAATCCCTGTCTGTGTCTGATTCAGACTGCCTCATCTGTCCTACTGAGTGCCACACCTGCCAGTGCGATACCGGCAAAGCCGTAAAATACCGGAGTGGTATACAGTGTGGAATCATTGAAGAACCCACAGACGAGATAACCGATGCAGCCAAGAAAACATCCCACACCCATCCGATATGGCAGAGAGGTGCGAATCTCCGCTTCTGCCTTCCGGTAACCCGCACCGCATCTTCGAAGGAAGATCACACAGAATACCAGAAATGCGATCAGCGAAACTGCTCCGGTCTGTACCCAAATATTCAGATACATATTGTGTGCACCCTCCATGATACGCGAGGTCTTTTCGGCATAGATCATCTTTCCCACATAATCATTCTGCGGAAAGGCTTCTGCAAAAGTGTCCGGTCCGCTTCCGATTAAGAGTGCATGTTTTAAAAGCGGGATCGTTCTTGACCAGATATACACACGGCCGGATCCAAGATATTCGAGTCCGTGAAAATCCACCGCCGGAATCTCGGTCATCTGATCGAGCTTTCCGTTTTCATTATAATAGTAGTAAGTATCATCCTGCTTCGTGAATAACAGTGTGTAATCTTCTGCCAGCATATTGATCACCGGCATATCGTCCAGTTTTAAGACATTGCACCGGATCTTGGCCTCTAACGGCAGGATATATTCGCCATCTGCATCCGGCTGTACTGCCACATTTTTTCCATCTGTATCCCGGATTACAAGTTCCGTCTCATCCTCCGAAAAAGAAAGAACCAGTGTCTTCCCATTGGAAGTTATCCACACACCATCATCTTTGGTATAGATGGAATCCACAGCAGACGTCTTTTTCTCGTCAACAAGTCTGGATAAATACTTTGATCCAAGACTTACATCCACTACAACGAGCAG
>JALERL010000078.1 GCA_022764465.1 Lachnospiraceae bacterium
TCGATCGCAAAGTCTGCCATAAAAAGATTCCGATCCGCTTTTTCCATCTCAAAGGCAAGAATCTCATCAAAGTAACGCTGCACATCCGATAAAAGTGCGAGGTAATCTAAGACGTCTCTGCGGCTTTCAAACTGATATTCCGCAAGCAGAACCGGAAGTTCTGCCTGAATGCCGGTATTCGGCTTTAAGATCTCATCATAGTAATAGTAGTCGGACAGGGCAAGCTGTGTATCGGTATAAGAGAGCAGGGTGTCGATCGTAAGACGGTCTTCTTTTGCAAGATGATCGTAATCATAGCTGTTTAAGGCAGCCTGTATGTTTTCAAAAAGAGAGAGGGCTTCACGGTCTGCTTCCTTTGAGATCTGTCCGAGCGTGGGCTGATAGGAAGTGATCCCAAAGTCTTTCGGGGAAGTGATCGTGTAATGCATGCTTAAGGTGTTGGTGGTGACTTCCTTTTGAAAAAGGGAGTCAAGATAGGAGCTAAGGCGGGCGCTTTCCGCCTGACTGACCCAGGAATCCTCTGTTTCTGTGACAGACTCCGATTCCTGTGTGATAGATGGTGACAGTGGATTTTCACAGGAATATAAAAGCAATGTATAAAGACAAAACAGCAGCAGACTGAGTTTTCCTTTTATGGAACGAAGCATAGACATTACATTCTCCGGAGGGCAGATTATAATATTATCTATGAGCAGATAAAAAGAAAAATACCCTCAGAATTGTTGAATCGTATTTTTTGTGCTAGAATGGGTCAAAGATGAGAGAGAACATTGTGAGAAAGGCGCGTTAAGGAGTGTGGGAAGATCTTCCCATATGCGCAGAAACGAGGACTTTTATGACAAAAAGAGCAAGACAGATGTCGGAATCTATTGAACTTGGAATTGTGCTTGCTTTGGCAGGCGGCTTTATGGATGCATATTCCTATGTGTGCAGGGACGGTGTGTTTGCAAATGCACAGACCGGAAACATGCTGTTGCTGGGTGTGCATATCTCGCAGGGAGAATTTGCGCTGGCATTGCATTATCTCTGCCCGGTGCTTGCATTTGCGATCGGAATCGCACTGGCAGATATCGTGCGTTATCATCTGCAGGGGAAAAATCTGATCCACTGGCGGCAGATCTCGGTATTTTGTGAAGCAGCCGTATTATTCGGAGTCAGCTTTCTGTCACAGGATATGAACCTTCTGGCAAACAGCCTGACATCCTTTGCCTGCGGCATACAGGTAGAGAGCTTCCGAAAGATCCATGGAAACGGAATTGCAACGACGATGTGTATCGGTAATTTAAGAAGCGGTACACAGAATCTGTGTGATTTTTACCATACCGGAGAGCGGAAGTCCGTGGAAAAGGGAATGCTTTATTATGGTATCATTCTCTGTTTTATTCTTGGCGCAGTGATCGGCAATGCATTTGTTAAGGTATTTGCAGAATCGGCGATCCGTATCTGCAGTATCTTTTTACTGCTGGCATTCTTTATGATGTTCGTAGACAGAGAGGCAGCCGAAGATCTCGTATAACCGGAAGGGCTACGGCATAGAATATGATAATTCGATATATGCGCATGGATACACAGCACATGGATGCCAGTGCATATGCGCTGCATATAAAATATGTATGATGCAGACAACATGCGCAGAAATGAGGACTTGTATGAATTATCTATGGGGAGGAATGATCCTTGCCGGAATCCTGTATGCGGCCTTTCAAGGAACACTGCCACAAGTTACGGAGGCGGCACTGAATTCGGCAAAGGAAGCTGTTACGCTCTGTATTACGATGACAGGTGTGATGTCATTCTGGGTCGGACTGATGAAAATTGCAGAAAAGACAGGCATGATCGATGGCGCAACGCGTAAGATCTCGCCCTGTCTTTCTTTTTTATTTCCGCGGATTCCGAAGAATCATCCGGCAAGGAAGTATATTGCGGTTAATCTGATCGCAAATGTATTCGGACTTGGCTGGGCTGCAACACCGGCAGGGTTATGTGCGATGAAGGAACTGTCTGCGCTGCAGATGCAGCGCAGGGGAAAGGCCTATGCACATGTCGCATCAAAGGAGATGTGTGTATTTCTGATCATCAATATCTCATCCCTGCAGCTGATCCCGGTCAATATCATCGCCTACCGGACACAGTATGGCAGCGTGAACCCGGCAGCAGTTGTGGGACCGGGGATTGTGGCTACCATGATCAGCACACTGGCGGCTGTTGTGTTTTGCAGTACCTTAAATTACAGCGGAAGAAATACGGATAGATTCTAAAATGAAAAAACAGGGAAATTCGTATATATCGCCAAAAAATTACAAATCCTTAGCGTAATTTAATAAATCTGTTATAATTCAGATATAATGTAACTCATAAGAACTCTGAGTGAATCAGAAAATCGGCGATGTCATGCTTGTATGTGAGGAGCGGATTGTTGAAGAGTTACAATTCAAGTGGAGGATTTCGTTAGTATGCGGATAATTATAGTTGGCTGTGGAAAAGTGGGCTATACACTGGTGGATCAGTTGAGCAGGGAGGATCACGATATTGTAGTAATCGATGAGAATCCGTCACAGCTTGATATTGTAAACGAAGACTTAGATGCCATGGCAATCGTTGGAAATGGTGTCAGCTATCAGACACTGATCGAGGCGGGAATTACCGAGACAGATCTTCTGATTGCAGTCACCGGCTCGGATGAGCAGAACCTGTTATGTTGTCTGATCGCGAAAAAGGCAGGCCATTGCCAGACGATCGCGCGTGTGCGTAATCCGGTCTATAACAATGAGATCAACTTCCTGAAAAAGGAATTCGGACTTGCGATGATCATCAATCCGGAATTTGAGACGGCGATCGAGATGGCACGTATTTTCCAGTTCCCGTCTGCAATTAAGATCGACTCCTTTGCAAACGGACATGTGGAGCTGTTACACTTTCGGATTACCAAGGATTCGCCGTTAAACGGAGAGCGGATGCTTACGATCCGGAGCAAATATAACAATAACATCTTAGTCAGTTCCGTACTGCGTGGGGATGAGCTGATGATCCCGAACGGTGATTTTATCTTCCGGGAGAATGATACCGTATCAATCGTCGGTATGCGTCAGGATGCGATCAGCTTCTTCCGTAAGATCGGAATGATGACAAACCGTATACATAATGCAATGATCGCCGGTGGCGGTAAGATCTCCTTTTATCTGGCAAAAAGCCTGTTAAAGGCGGGAATCGATGTTACGATCATCGAGATGGATAGAGACCGTTGTGAGAAGCTGACCGAACTTCTTCCGAAGGCAACGATCATCTGCGGGGATGCAACCGACCAGAGAGTCTTAGAACAGGAAGGCTTAGATAAGGCAGAGGGCTTTGCTGCACTGACCGGCTTAGATGAGGAGAATATTTTAGTGTCCCTGTATACAAAGGGCGCATCGAAAGCGAAGATTATTACGAAGATCAACCGGATCAATTTTTCCTCGGTCATCCATGCGTTGAACTTAGACTGTGTTGTGAATCCGCGTATCATCATGGCAGATCATATCACACGTTATGTCCGTTCGCTTAAGAACTCGGAAAACAGTGGTGTGGAGAATCTGTACAAGATGGAGGACGGCAAGGCAGAAGCACTTGAGTTCATCATCAAGGAGAAGTCTAAGGTCACGGACATTCCGCTTCAGGAACTTCATATTAAGAAAAATACACTGATCTGTAGTATTTACCGCGATGGTAAGATCATCATTCCATCCGGTCAGGATACGATACAGGTGAATGATGCCGTTGTAGTCGTACTTGCGGATTATCGTGTATCAGACATCAGAGAGATTCTGGAGGACGAATAAGAAGATGAGTTATGCAATTGTTTTTTATATTGTAGGCTGGGTATTAAAGTTTGAAAGTTATTTTCTGATGCTTCCGCTGATCGTCAGTCTGATCTATCACGAGAACAACTTTTTTGCTTACCTTCTGGTTGCAGCAGTCTGTTTTCTGTCTGGCTCGCTGCTTACAAGAAACAAGCCGAAAAATGCCAAGCTGTACCCGCGTGACGGATTTGTCTGCGTGGCATTAAGCTGGATCTTAATGAGTGCGTTCGGTGCAGTTCCGTTTGTTATTACCGGGGATATTCCATCCTATGTGGACGCATTGTTCGAAACGATCTCCGGATTTACGACAACCGGTGCAAGTATCTTAACAGATGTTGAGGCACTTTCGCATTCGGCAATGTTCTGGCGGAGTTTTACCCACTGGATCGGCGGAATGGGCGTATTCGTATTTATCATGGCGATTCTGCCGCTGCTTGGCGGTTCGACCATGAACCTGATGAAGGCAGAAAGCCCGGGACCGTCTGTGGATAAGCTGGTACCGCATGTAAAAGATACTGCGAAGATCTTATATACGATCTATATTGCAATGACGATCCTTGAAGTGATCATCTTATGCGCCTTTAAGATGCCATTGTTCGATTCACTGACAACGAGCTTTGGCACGGTGGGAACCGGTGGATTTGGAATTAAAAATGACAGTATGGCAAGTTATTCGCCGGCGATCATCAATACCGTAACGGTCTTTATGATCTTAAGTGGTGTCAACTACAGCTTTTATTTCCTGTTGTTGTCAAAACGTATCAAGAGTGCATTCCGGTTAGAAGAAGTGCGCTGGTATTTCCTGATCATCTTAGCAGCGATCACGGCACTATGTATCGATACCAGACATATCTATACGAATATTTTCGATTCCCTCAGAAACGTGTGCTTTCAGGTGGGATCGATCATTACAACGACCGGATTTAGTACCGATGACTTTGACCTGTGGCCGCAGTTTTCGAAGACGATCTTAATTATATTGATGTTCGTGGGCGCGTGTGCCGGAAGTACGGGCGGTGGAATCAAGGTATCGCGAATCGCGATCCTGTTTAAGTCGATCCGCAAAGAGACTTCACTATTGATCCATCCGCGTGAGATCAAGAAGATCCGTATGGACGGACACTGCGTGGCACATGAGGTCATCCGTTCAACAAACGTATTTATCGCCGTATACTTTGTGATCCTTTTTGTATCGGTGCTTTTAATCGGTGTGGATGAGCTTGACTTTACAACGAACTTTACCGCAGTTGCGGCTACGCTGAACAATATCGGACCGGGTATGGAGATGGTAGGGCCGACGAGGAACTTCTCGATCTTTTCCGGATTTTCGAAGTTCGTGCTGATGTTTGATATGTTAGCAGGGCGGCTGGAGCTGTTCCCGATGTTAGTTCTTTTCATGTTGGCGAGCTGGAAACGGAAAAAGTAATCCGGTAAGAGTGTTGAGATCAGGAAATGCTGCATAGAATTAGAAAAAGTAGGAAAAATGGGTGACGTATGAAGTTTCTGCTTTTTTTATCGGATGCAATCATACCGGTTCTGATCTTTGGGATCATCGGATATGGTCTTTTACAAAAACAAAAAATATACGATGAATTTGTCCAGGGAGCAAAAGAAGGGTTTCACACAGTGCTTGAAATTATGCCGACACTGGTGGGCCTGATGGTGGCAGTAGGTATCCTGCGCGCCTCCGGCTTCCTGGATTTTTTTTCAGAAAAACTGGGGCTTATCACCGGTGTGATCCATCTGCCATCGGAGCTGCTTCCGCTTGCGGTAGTAAAAATGTTTTCATCCTCTGCGGCAACCGGACTGCTTCTTGACATCTATAAGCAGCATGGAACGGACTCCTTTCTTGGGATGGCGGCATCGATCATGCTAAGTTCAACGGAGACGATCTTCTATACGATGTCGGTCTATTTTATGACTGCGGGAGTGACAAAGACCAGATGGACACTCGCAGGTGCAATGCTTGCGACCGTTGCCGGGATTGCGGCAAGCATCGTTCTGGCGGGGTGGATGTGTTGACGCAGCAGCTATCCGGATCCGGCAGAATATCCATATAGCAGGGGAATTCATTTCCGGGAAAATTCAGGCTTGAACGATCGTTATAGAAGGGCATATAATAAAGCATAAGGTGGCGCAGAGAAAGGCGGGACAAAAGAATGGTATACAACGATATACTGGAAGCAATGGGTCATACACCGATGATCCGGCTGAATCACATGACGGACGCAGACAGTGCACAGATACTGGTAAAATTCGAAGGATTGAATGTTGGTGGTTCTATTAAGACGAGAACTGCATATAATATGATAAAGAGGGCAGAAGAGCAGGGACTGATCGGACCGGATACGGTTATCGTGGAGCCGACCAGCGGCAATCAGGGAATCGGGCTTGCTCTGATCGGAGCCGTGCGCGGTTATCAGACAGTCATCATCATGCCGGATTCCGTCAGTGAGGAACGAAGAAAGCTGGTCCGCCATTACGGTGCAGAAGTGATTCTGATCCACGATGCAGGCAATATCGGGGCTTGCATTGAAGAATGTATGCAGACGGCACTCCGTATGCAGGCAGAAGATCCGCATGTCTATGTTCCACAGCAGTTTGAGAACCCGGCAAACCCGATGGTACACCGGGATCATACCGGAATTGAGATCTTAGAACAGACAGCTGGACCGATTGACGGCTTCTGTTCCGGAATCGGAACCGGGGGAACGATCACCGGTATCGGTGAAGTCCTGCGTGAAAAAAATCCACAGATGACAATCTGGGCAGCCGAGCCGGAGCATGCAGCAATTCTCTCCGGTGGTCCGGTCGGAACACATATTCAGATGGGGATCGGGGATGGTGTGATCCCGAAGATCTTAAACCGGAAGATCTATGACGATATCTGCATTATCACGGATGAAGAAGCACTTGAGACTTCACGTGAGCTTGCCCGCTTAGAAGGAATCATGTGTGGGATCTCAAGCGGTACGAATGTGGCAGCAGCAAGAAAGTTAGCCAAAAAGCTTGGAAAAGGAAAAACAGTTGTAACGGTATTGCCGGATACTGCGGAGCGGTATTTTTCAACACCGCTTTTTGCAGGAGAATAGGCATCCGGGAATAGATTTTGGAATAAATTTGACAATCAGGCTGCAAAGGACTATAATAACTTTTGCAGTTGAATAGCGCGGGGTGGAGCAGTCTGGAAGCTCGTCGGGCTCATAACCCGAAGGTCATAGGTTCAAATCCTGTCCCCGCAACTCTTGCAGCAGTAATCATATCGATGGTTGCTGCTGTTTTACTATATAGATCCGGGTGTCAACGGAATAAAATCTATATCAAGTCGTATGATACAAAATTCGGAGCAAATCAAAATTTTTGTATCATATGATATATAGATAAGATTCCTATCGGTTGACATGCATCCTGATATAGAAATTATGGTGCGTAAGGGAGCTGGTTATGCGTATAAAACAGATGATCCGAAAGATTATATTTGTCCTTGCACTGGCGGTATTTTTATTTTCGGCAGGGAAGCTTATACAGATCGGATGGAATTATTATACTGCGGACAAGGAATATCAGAAGTTACAGGAATATGTGAAAAGTGAAGCCAAGGAGTCCGGGAAAGGAAAATCCGGACTTGCAGCCGAAGCAGAGGAAGAAACCGAAGCCACCGGCGAACTTAAGATCGACTTTGCAGGCTTGCAGGGTGAGAATCCGGACTGTATCGGCTGGCTGGAAATTCCGGGACCGGATATCAGCTACCCTATCATGCAGGGAGCGGATAATGATTATTATCTGACGCATACCTTTTCCGGGGAAGAGCGGACTGCGGCAAGTATTTTTATCGACTGTGCAAACCAGACGGACTTTGCGGATGAGAATACCTTCATCTACGGACACAATATGAAGAACAAGTCGATGTTTGGCAGGTTAAATGATTATAATGAGAAATCTTTTTATGAGAAGTATCCGGATATTTTCGTCTATACACCGGCGCAGACACTTCACTATAAGATCTTTTCCTGTTATCCGGCAGAGATCGCCGCGCAGTCAGATGC
>JALERL010000088.1 GCA_022764465.1 Lachnospiraceae bacterium
TCAAACTCTATCGTTCCAGGTGGCTTACTTGTCAGATCGTAGAATACACGATTGACTCCCTTCACCTCGTTTATGATTCTGCTCATCACAGTCTGCAGTACCTCAAATGGGATCTCTGCGGCGTCTGCTGTCATAAAGTCCACGGTATTGACTGCACGGAGTGCAACTGCATAATCGTAGGTCCGCTCATCACCCATGACACCAACAGAACGCATGTTGGTCAGGGCTGCAAAGTACTGACCGATGCTGCGGTCTAGACCTGCCTTGGCGATCTCTTCGCGATAGATTGCGTCTGCATCCTGAACGATCCTTACTTTTTCAGCGGTCACTTCACCGATGATACGGATTCCAAGGCCAGGACCCGGGAATGGCTGACGGAATACTAGACTCTCCGGAATTCCAAGCTCTAAGCCGGCTTTGCGGACTTCGTCCTTGAATAAGTTACGAAGCGGCTCGATGATCTCCTTAAAATCAACATAGTCTGGAAGGCCGCCAACGTTGTGGTGGGATTTGATGACTGCGGATTCTCCGCCAAGTCCACTTTCTACGACATCCGGATAGATGGTTCCCTGTGCAAGGAAATCAACAGCTCCGATCTTTTTGGCTTCTTCTTCGAATACACGGATGAATTCCTCACCGATAATCTTACGCTTCTGCTCCGGCTCTGTTACTCCGGCTAATTTGCTGTAGTAACGCTCCTGAGCATTGACACGGATGAAGTTCAGGTCAAACTGTCCGTTTGGTCCGAATACTTCTTCTACTTCGTCACCCTCATTTTTTCTTAAAAGGCCATGGTCAACAAAGACGCAGGTAAGCTGTTTTCCGATGGCTTTTGATAAAAGTCCTGCTGCAACGGAGGAATCTACTCCACCGGATAATGCAAGAAGCACCTTACCGTCTCCGACTTTTTCACGGATCTCTTTGATCGTATTCTCTACAAAAGAATCCATTTTCCAGGTGCCGGCACATCCACAGACACCACGAACAAAGTTATGGATCATCTGTGTTCCGTTTTCGGTATGAAGTACCTCCGGGTGGAACTGAATCGCATATAGATTTTTCTCCACATTCTGCACTGCTGCAATCGGGCAGTCTGCGGTCGATGCCACTACTTCAAAGCCGGGTGCTGCTGCATCGATACGATCGAAATGGCTCATCCAGACAACTGATTTCGCCGGCATGTCCTTAAATAACACGCCATTTTCCTTGAATTCGATCTCTGTCTTTCCGTATTCGCCTACTTCCGGTGTGATGACCTTTCCGCCTAATACGTGCATCATTAACTGTGCACCATAGCAGAGTCCGAGTACCGGAATACCAAGTTCGAATAATTCCTTCTGATAAGATGGAGAATCTGCTTCGTAACAGCTGTTTGGTCCTCCTGTTAAAATGATTCCTTTAGGATTCATTTCTTTAATCTTCTCAATGTCGATCTTGTAAGAGTAAATCTCACAGTAGACATTGCACTCTCTGACACGTCTGGCTACAAGCTGGTTGTACTGACCGCCAAAGTCGATGACAATCACTTTTTCCTGATCCAATCTTTTGACCTCCTGATTTTATCTGTCATGTTTCTTCTACAACACGAATGAACTTCTCTCATTATAAAGTAGGGTTACATGCTTGACAATAGTTAATTTTTGTTTTCTTCCTGTTCGGAAAGCACTACCTGTTTCTGCTCGATCGTCTGATTGCCGGAACCCTTTGTCTCAATCTTCATTTGAAATGTATCCGCTC
Source organism: Lachnospiraceae bacterium (assembly GCA_022764465.1). Classification (GTDB taxonomy): domain Bacteria; phylum Bacillota; class Clostridia; order Lachnospirales; family Lachnospiraceae; genus Roseburia_C. Next base: position 1,738 of record JALERL010000088.1, read on the forward strand.
CCGGATGGTAATTAGCAACATGTGTCTGTTCCGTCACCTTGGAAAAATCCTCATCCACATGATACTTCGACAAATCCGCAGAAGCGGATGACACAAAGTTCTGTTCCCGTATTACCATAGAAAATCCATCCTCAGATGATGCATGCATAACCGGTTTTTCTGCCACCGGCTTTGGCTGTTCCTGACTGTTTTCCGGTCTTCTGCGAGAACTCTTTTCCGGGTGGTCTGACTTTTTCTCAGTTCTATTTAACCGCACCTTAAACTTTGCTTTTCTCTCCGAAGCCGGCTTTCTGTTTGGTCTTTCTGTGCTGTCTGCGCCTTCTGCATCCGGCTTTCTGTTTTTCCTTTTTACGTCTTCTGTCGTCTCTACGTCCGGATTCCTTTTTTGCTTTTTTATACTTTCATGCGCTTCTGCATCCGGATTTTCTGTTTGCTGTTCCGCTGCTTCTGGCATTTCCGCGGCAGAATTCCGCTTTTGTTTTTCTGCTACTGCTACTGTCTCTGCGTCCACAGTTCTTTTTTTCCGTTTTTCTGCAAAAACATTTTCTGTCTGCGGCTTTGCCTCTTCCTTTGTCTCCGGATACATACCGATGATACGCTCTCCTAACAGCTTCTCATTTACCATGCGGTCTTCCGGTTCTGCCTTTGGCATTTTCCGCTTCTTTGCCTGTTTCTTCTTTTTCTCCGCCGCTTTTTCCTTTTCTTCCGCATGCTGCAATTTGGATTTTTTCTTTTTTTTCGGTTTTTCTTTTGGCTCTGCCGTGGATTCCTTCACTTCCTCGGCCTGTGATAGCTCTATAACGGTTTCTTCTGTGGCCGAAGCTGCTCCTGCTTCTGTTTTCGCTGTCACAGCCTCCTTCTCCGGCTGCTCTGTTATCTCTTTTTCTGCATCCGCCTGCTTCTCGGTCACTTCTGTGGATACCTGCACCTTCTCCGGCTGTACGGATGGCTCTGCGGCTTCCACACTTTCTGCTTTTCTCAACTTGACTGCGGCAGCAATGGATGTGACACGCTTCACTTCAATCCCTGCGCTTTTTGCCTTCTGGTTCTTCTTCCAGTAATTCTCAAGGCTGACATAACCGGTGTCTTTGCTGACTACATAAAAGCATTCGTTGCTGCCCCCCTCTGCCAGTGTATTTGCTACAAGAAAACCCAGACACGTTGCAAGCTGGAAATCCAGTGCGTTTCTTGTGCCGACTTCTACCTTCCGGTATGTCACTTCTGCCAGCGTCTCATTCAACTGCTTGTGCATGCCAAAAGACAGGGAATCCGCTTTCTCGCTGTAGAAAATACAGACCTTGTCCTCTGCGGACAATTTGATGATCCCTGTCATTCCATCACTTTTTACATTTTCAAAATCAATCAAAAAATATGCCATGTTACTCCTGCTCCATCTGTCTCTCTTTTTGCAGATGGTATATCCTCTCTCTTCTCTTTTTCGCTTATTATAACACCTTTTTACCAAAAAAGCGATTCTCTTCTTCAAAGAATCGCTTTTCTTCGTATCGCCATGCATGTACCCCGGCATATCAGCCGCAGTGCATATGTGCATATTTTTCTCTGGTTGCAAGACCTCCACGGATATGCCGCTCCGACTTGTTCACATCAAGCACCTTACGTGCCTCACGCGCGAGGGATGGATTGATCTGGGTCAGACGTTCCGTTACGTCCTTATGTACCGTACTCTTGCTTATCCCAAACTGTCTTGCCGTCTGCCTTACCGTGGCGTTATTTTCTATAATGTAACGTGCAATCTCAATAGCCCTTTCCTCTATATAATTTTTCAAGGATCTTCCCCTGTCATACTTGTTTTTACATTGTATGCAGAAGAAGATGGTTTATACTATATAAATAATCACGATTCCGTATCCGTCACATCTTCCGCTTCCTCTTCATATTTCCATGTGATATGATACTCTGCTCCATATGCATCTCCAAGCTGTGTGATGTAATTCTCGATCAGTGTTTTCGCCCGCTCCTGCGCCTGCACAAATAATGCGGTATTCTGCTCCACCGTCTTTTTCATTGTTTTCTGGGCATGATTGACCGCTATTGTCTGATCTTCTGCTGTGATTGGATTTTTGTTAAACCAGGAATCATCGGAATAAACATAGCTATCCTGATCGATCGTTTTTACACTATAGTTAAGCAGCTTTGCATTTGGAAGTGTTATGGTAACATTTTCTCCATCTGCTTCCATCTTTACTTTTGACATATCAATTCCAATATCCGCTACCCCGGTATATTCTATCCATAAGGTTCTGTCCTTCTCACCTAAATGAACCAGTCCGCTCCCCGATTCTTTTTCTAATTTTGCCACATTATGATAATAGCATTCTAATGTTGCAAGTTCACAGATAGACCGGATCTGTGAAAGACTTGGCTCCTCTTCTGCTGATACAGCTTTTTGATCTGATTTCTGACATCCACTACAGAAAGAAGCGATCAGTAATCCTGCGATTATCATTGCCAGACATTTTTTTCTCATTTTAACAACCATACCTTTCTCTCATAATATGAAAATCTCTTTTCATACGATGCTTTCTCTATTGAATATCGATCGTATATTCTTCATCTAACTGCTGGATCCACGGACGGATCATTGCCTCAACAATGGTCTTTGCATTTTCATTTGCAAGGCTTAACAGATCCTTCTCTTTTTCCGCTCTCTTGTTCAGATCATCTTCACAAAGCTTATATGCTTCCTGGGATACTGTTTCTGTATCGTACTTATCCTTTTTAAAAATGTATTCTATCGACCCAAAATCCACAGTTGTCTTTAGGATCTTACTCTCCGGCAGCTTGATCCTGACACATTTTTTCTCCTTATCAACCGTAATATCTACCTTATTGAAATCAATTCCGGCAGTAACGGTTCCATCGTATGCAACATAATACCTGACGGTTTCTCCATCTTCATCATAAGCAGTTGCGATTGCATTATATGTATAGTCACTGGTAGAAAGTTCGCTGATCTCAAACACTTTCTCTAAGGACGATTTTGAGATGGTTGTCATCTCACCTTCCTTGCCAAATATCATATTTGAGATTGCCTTTCCGGTGTTTCCAAGGAAACCGGCACTGCTATTTAATAAGTGTAAGACCAGAAACGCCAGCAGCACACATGCAAACAGGAAAACCAATATTTTTACCGGCTTTGTAAACTTCCATTTTGGTTTTTCCCTGTGATCTCTCTTTTTCATTAAGTTCTTCATTCCATCGCTCCTCATTTGTCTTTCCACTGTTTTTCAATCTAACGTGTACGTTCTTCATTCTATACGAATATCTCTTACACCACAAGGGATATTCCACTTTTTCCATCACTTATGTAACATCTAATCAAGCTTCTTCATTTGCAGCTGCTCATTCAGGTCATCGATTATCCCCTGCAATACCCGGATCGTTGTTCCTAACTGTTTTTGATCCTCCTTTAGCTTCACCAGTTGTTTTTCTAACTTTTCCTTTCGAATTTCATTTGGTGCATCAATGATTTCCTGAATTTCCTTAATGCTATATCCAAATTTCTGGTATAACTTTATTTGTGAAATTCGTTGTACTGCCCCGGCATCATAGAGTAAATGACCATATTTATTTTTTTGTGATGCTGATACAAGTCCTGCCTCTTCATATCCCTGGATTGCACGTCGTGATACTTGTGCAATTTCACAGGCTTCTCTTAATGTTTTATAATTTTCCATTTTTCTCCTTCTAGCCTAAGTCTGCACGCAAAGTGCAGTCAAAGCTTTTTCAAATTATATTTTCATTAAGAGAACTTGTAATTTTCGCGAAATGCGCATAAATAAAGTGTGCGCTTGCCGCACACTCTCGCGCCCGAGCGGATGCATCGCATAATCTTCCACTCCGCGAGGTGCGCATCGTTGCAAGCTTTTTTTGCTGTAGAGGGAATTTCCTATACAGCAAAAAAAGCCTGAACTCTCATTCAGACTCTTTTTTATCCCATAAAATATTTTTAAATTTTGTCTTATCCACGCTCGGTCAGCCGGATCAGCTCTGCTGCATTTTCCATGATCTTCTGTAAATTCTCCATGTTCCGCTCCTCTGCCTCAAGTGTCTCATTGGCATGTGCGGAAACCTCCTCGGATGCTGCCGAGATCGTCTGGACGGACTCGGCAACCTCACGGTTTGCCTCTGCCATCTGACCGATATCTGCCGTAAGCTGGTCGATATTATTACGCATCGCAAACGTATTTTCACGGATCTGGCCAAAGCTGTCTGCGGTATGTTCAGTAGAATTCTTTTCCTCGTTGATCTCATCGATCATCTCACGGACCATGGTAACAACCGTGGTGATCGCACCGGATACATTCTCGATCAGCTCTGCAATATGTACCGTTGCATCCTTTGTCTGAACCGCCATACCGGAGATCTCGGTTGCCACAACGGAAAATCCTCTGCCGGCTTCCCCCGCTCTTGCCGCCTCAATGCTCGCATTTAAAGCAAGCAGGCTGGTCTGTGAAGTGATCCCTCCGATCAGTTCGACAATCGAATTCATCTGATTGATATAACCGTCTAAGTTCTCAAGCTGTGCTGCCACATCTGCACCCTTTTGCACGGATTCCTGTACTTCATCTACCAGAACATCGATATCATGCTTGCCGTTTTCGAGTACCTCTAAGGTATGCTGCATACTTGCTTTCATCTCATTTGCAGTCTCATCTACGCGCACGACCTTCTGCTGGATCTCTTCGGTCTGCTCTAACTGACGCTGGACTGCTTCTGCGGTATCGGTGACACCGGCTGTAACCTGCGCCATGGCTGACTTCGTATTCTCAGAGGACTGGCTGAGGGCACTGACACGCGTATGAATATCATCAATACCGGTCTTCATCTTACCGGAAAGTTCCTGAATATCCTGCATGGCAGCTTCCGTATCCTTCTTCGCCTCTACAATATGTTCCATCTTCTGACGGTTATTCTTATCGAGTGCATTCGATGTAAAATAAGCACAGACCGCAACAAAGATGATCACAACCACCTGAATCGCTGCCGCACCTGCATCATGGTAACCAAATGCTCCGGTTGCTGCACCTGCGATCGCAATGATCAGATTCTCGATCACGATTCCGATACTGATCTTCAATGCATAGATACTGTCATTGTATACTGATATGATCAGCACCATCGGTATTACATAGACATAGATCAGACTATCGGTTGTTGTAAACATTACAAACGTATAAAGCACCGCAAATCCGATTGCAACCAGATGCTTGATCATTACAGATTCCCGATCCTTCTTCCAGAAGAAAAACTCTGCAATCACCGGTCCGAGTGCAAGTATTACGATAATCAGTGTATAGACAATTCCTCTGTTTCCGACTGCCATCTCACCCACAAATGTTATGATATAGACAATGGATGCAATCAGATGTGCCAGCATCGTCGTCTTGTTACTTCGTTCCATTTCCGTCACAATTCTTTCGTTCATTTCATTTTCATCTCCCATATCCAGTCGTATTTACTTAAAATGTAACACTTTTTTCGTAAAAGTACAACCGGATTACATACCCGAAACTGGATATTTCATGCCCACTTTCGCATCACGGTAAATTTCCTATACAGATTCGTGTGTCAAAAGATACTTTCATATTTTATAATTAACAAAATGCACAAAATACGTTCCGCAAACATTTGCTTTACATATTTTGTGCATTTTATCTTCAAAGCATCTTTTGACACCTTAATCCCATGTTTTCTCTCTAGAACATATTCTTTAAAACAGAATTCATCAGCTGGCTCGGATCACTGATCATGCTCTTTGCTGCATTCAGTGCGGTACGCAGCATATCCGGAAGATACAATGTCCACATTTTTGCCATTGCAATTACCAGAATAACTACAAACACGAAAATTACAATACTTAACATGATTGCGAATGAATTTAAGATCTTCTCATTCAGGCAGTCAGACATTGCAATCTTCATGCATGTAAATCCCCAGATCGATAATGCAAAGAATAAGAAGATACCGATCGTTGTATTTATTGCTGAAAAGATAATTGCTACAAGAACGGTAACGGCTGTCAGCGCACTTCTTACTGCAACTGCGGATAACATCTCCTGATATTTCACCTTGCACTTAATGATCATATGTCCAACTAACAGCATTGCTGCTAACAGGCAGGATAATACAGCCGAAGCAAAAAATGTTACAAAAAATACTCTGCCGAGCGGCATCTTTAACATACTTCCTAAGGATAATCCACTTGAAAACAGTGAAGAGTAACTCTCTACTGCACTGGCAATATACTGCAGATAAGAGGAACATTTGGCGCAGATTACAACTGCAAACAATCCACTCATAACTGCCTGAAGTGCAATAAAGATTGCTGCAATACCAAGATTCGCTTCAATGATCATCTGCTTTCCTGTTGTTACCGGATGCGTGATCAGACAGATAAATGTGTCAATCAGTTTCTTAAAGAATCCGGCAGCTGCCTGATTACCTGCGGACGCCTGCGGCTGTACCGGTGCTGTATTTTCCTGTGCTGTCATCTCCGGTGCCGGTGTTACCGGTCGCTGGCAGATACAAATTTCTCCATCCTGTAAAGGTCTTCCACATTTTGTACAAAACTTACCCATTTTCATTCTCCTTTGTCTGTGCTTGTATTAATAGTAAAGTGTATAGCATCCCAGATTTGTCTGAACCCATTTTCCGTCTTCCTCTACAAAATCAAAGGTAAACTGTTCGTTGCTGTCCATGCTGTCTGTCTGTAAGGAACCATCCCACCAGTCTTCATAGGAATATTCCATATGATATTCTGCCGATATGCTCACAGATGTTCCATTCGTGTAGGCACTGCCCTGAATATTATGAAAATTCAGCTTATATGGTACAGAGCTTCCGTTTCCACTCAGATTTGACATCAGATTACTGTAGGAATCTTTCACATCCTCTTTTGCATCCTTTGCAAAAAGATCTGCAATCGTATCAAACTTCTTTCCTTCAATAGCAGCTGTATAGATTGTCTGCATATTTTTACCGGCGAGCTGGATCAGTTCCTCTAATACTTCTTTTTTCATTGTCATATTAGAAACACTGTATTCATCATACGAAGAACTGACCGTAATATTTCTTGTCACGTCTTCAAAATTCTCTTTTGATACCGTTAAGGTATGTGATCCTCTGAAAATCTGCGGAATCGTATAATACACTCCATAGCCATCTTCATCGGAACTCCGATAGCTGTCTGATAAGGTAATACCGTCAAATACTACGGTTGCTCCGTCCGGCACCTGAATCTGATAGTTGTTGCAGACCAGCTGATCGGTACTTACCTTCCAGTCGTCAAACAGTAACAGCTTCTTCTTGCCCTGCTTGTTTAAGATTACTTCATATGTGCTGTCTGAATTACTTCCTTTTGTGCGGTACTGAATGTCAACAGCCGTTCCTAATCCGGTATTCGCAATCAGATCGCCAAATGCGCCTCCCTGCTTTTCTACCGAATATGCATTAATCGATCCGAAACTGTTGTGTTTATTTGCCAATGCAAACATTTTTGCATTGATAAACTCGGATTCCTCAATATCTAATTTTTCGTATGCCTTTTCCCAGTCTCCATTTGCCATTTCCACAAAGAAATTGGCTGCCATACGTTCCTCGCCAAATCCACGCTTTGCAAGCGTGAACGCTGCATAAAATACTGCAATCAGTGCTACTGCTTCTAAGATCAGTATCACAAGCCACTTTGGTACCGGCTTATGGACTGCCGGTGCAGCCTGTGTTACCTTGGCCGGTCCATTCTCCGGCATCTGTACCGGTGTCTGTTCAACCGGAATATCATTACGTTCAAGCTTCGTTCCGCAGGATTCACAGAATACTGCATCGTCGCTGTTTTTTGTTCCACAATTCTGGCAATACATTTCTGTTCCTCCTATTCTTCTACACTTGTAAGAAAATCTACATTTGCTTTTTCAATATCGGTCATGGACTGATAAATCGCATCCATGTCATTACTACGGTCGGTGATCTCCTGATACCACGGCTTTGCATCAAAATATGCCTGAATCTCCTCATTCGAAAATTCATATCCATATCTTGCATACATTTCGTTGATCACCATACGGATAATGCTTTTCCCTTCCGGAAGATTCTCATACGTTCCTTCATTCAGTTCATCCACATCATCCTGTGTCAGTTCCCGGCTTGCACTGTAAGCACACAGATAATCCTCATTCACCATCTCGGTTCCATCTTCCGTCAGGCTTTCTGTAGCTTCTTCCTTCTTCTCCACCGGTGCCTGTTCATCCTTTACTGTGAAGTCCTCAATGCTGTTTTCTACCAGTGATGCCTCTGCATCCTGATATTCCTCCGCTTCTGTGGACTCCATGGATGTCAGGTTTCCACTCAGCTTCTCCGCCTTCTGCCCGAGACCGAAAAACAGGCAGAGCGCAATACCGAGCACAATGCACACTGCTAAAATAATCACAGCGATCCATGCGCCCTTCTTCCCTTTTGTTTCCATAACATATTCCTCCTGATAAAATATTCCATATTTTTCTAATACAGAACAAATTTATTATAGCGGATATGTATTCCTCTGTCAATTTTATACAATTTTTTTACCTATTTTTCACCTGTATTATTCATTTTAACGGCTTTCTTAAGGTGTGTTAAGAAAGTCAAAAGAAAATCTTTTGGTTTTTATGTTAAGATAAAGATATCTACATCACGAAAGGATACCACTTATGCGCTATTTTACAATTCCCTCCATAGATTCGATCCATTATCTCGTCTGCGGTAATCTGATGAGTCAGGACGGATTCTTACATCACAGACGCTGTTTTCACGAAAATGTACTGATCCTGGTTCTGGAAGGTACACTTTTCTTAGAACAGAGCGGGGTTGCCCATACCATCCGGCCGAATCAGTATATTCTCCTTCACACAGACGAAGAACACTGTGGCATTCAGCCCTCAAGCGGAAAGCTCTCCTATCTCTGGGTGCACTTTACCGCTGATCTTACAGAAACAGACAGCCTTCCACCGAAAAACACAGACATCAAAAAAGCGTTCTGTGCCTGTGCAGAAGTGGGTACAACTGCACGTACAAAACGCTTTTCCCTTCTTTTTCATCAGCTTCTGGATTTTTCCAGGCAGGACACTCTTTATACCTCACAGATGATGGACTATGCCCTTCGGCTGCTTCTTATGGAACTGACACAGGAGCAGTTTGAAACCTCCTATGAAAACGAACATGCAATTCCTCCGATGCTCTACACCATCATGGAGTGGATCCGCGCGAACTGCTATCAGCATATCTCTGTAAGTGAGATTGCAGATCACTTTGAATACAACAAGGACTATCTGTCCGCACTGTTTAAAAAGCACACAGGTTCTACCCTGATCCAGTATCTGAACCAGTCCAGAATCGAAATTGCTAAAAATCTGCTGGCAAATTATCAGGTCAGCATCAAGGAAGCTGCTTTTTCCTGTGGCTTTCTCGATGAAAAATATTTCATGCGGATCTTCAAGTCACTCGAAGGTGTCACACCTACCGAATACAAGCATGCCTTCCATAAAAAGAATATCAATTCGTAAAATATACAGTATATGTCTCATCTGTCAGCTCATATAATGGGCGGAATAATATATTTTCTGTCTGTCCGTAGGTCCGGAAGGTACTCTGTCTCCACGGATACGTCTCATAGGTATGTTCTCTTTGTACCCGTAAAAATGTCTCCGGATGCTTCCGGTCTCCATGCAGCCCCTTATCTGAATCACACAGACCTGCAAGCACAACCGGTCCTTCCATGACAGCTACCATCTCCGGCTGATCCGGCAATTCTACCAGTTCCACCTCATCCGGCAGATATAATTCGATCTGCTGATCCTTCCATACTTCACTCAGATGCAGATAGCCGTCTGTAATCGTAAGATCCGACAGTTCCTTCCCATCCAGATGAACCACAGGCTGTCCCTTTACCCATTCCGGAATACGTAAGGATAATACAAACGGTGTTTCCGTTTCTGCATGAATCTCTAACTTTAACAGCCAGCGTGACATCTGTCCCTGATCCTGCTCATCAAAAAATGCCTGATCGTTATAGTACTTCATATTTGTTGTCTGTTCTACCCGGATATCGGTGCCTTTATAATGCCAGTTAAGTGCGGATGGAATGTACTGACTGACAAGTAACTCACCCTGCGCTTCGTCTTCGTAGTAGATGATGGACGGATACAACGTCTGTGCCTGAACCATCGTTCCGTGGCAGCACCAGAAATCATGCCGCTTGCTGCCCCACTTTTTCTTACTTCCGGCCTGAAGCGGCAGGAAATAGGCCGGTGTTCCGGTCGCCACATTCTGCTGTGCCAGAAATCCGTTATAAAGATTGCGCTCGATGTAATCTGCATATCTGGTATCTTTCGTCCAGCGGTACAGATAATCCGCCAGACGTACCATATTATAAACCGTACAGAATTCCTGATTACGCACACCAAGGTACTCTCCCTGACGATATGGAGGCACCCAGAATTCACCGGAATTTGCTCCTCCGGTGCTGTACATACCGCGGTCTGTCACTGCACATTTCCAGAACCGCTCCGTCAGCTCCTTCCATTTTCCTTCACCGGTTGCCTCATACATTTTCGCTGCTCCCTGTGCCCATGGAATGCTTGCATTGCTATGGCAGTTTGTCAGTGCGTCCTTGCCATCAGACAGATCCCGAAACAGCTTCGGATCACAATAGCGCCCGGCAAGGATTTTATATTTTTCTTCCTTCGTAAGCAGATACAGCTCTACCCAGACCTCAAGCATGCCGCCCTCTTCTCCATGATAGATGGCACGCGGATTCCGCTTTTGCATCTCATCTGTCCAACGGAGATACCAGTCTGCCTGTCTGCTTAGGATCTCAAGTGCCTGCTTATTTCCGGCATCTTTATATGCAGCAGTAAGCCCCATTAAAGTCTTATGCATGACATACTGCGGTGACCAGACATACGCATCGTTTGCCAGCTTTTCGAAAAACTTCTCCGGAATAGAGCCGACCCAGCCATCGCCATTTAATTCCTGACAGCGTGCAAGTTCTGCAACAATATGATCTAACTTCGCCTTTAACTCCTGATCATTCTCAGAGGCAACAAGTGAAGCTGCTGCTGCCATCCAGTGTCCCAAAAAGTGTCCGCGAAGCTGACAGGTCGGTGCCTCCCAGCCCCAGTGCAGATTCGCCGATGCCGGATCTTCGAGTACCTGCAATCCCGGCATTACAATTCCGGCCTCCAGGTAAAAGTTCTGAAGCAGACACTGGGTATCTAACTCCATCAGATAGGAACGATTCACCTGCATACGCTCCCGGAATAAGCCCGGAAGAACATTTACTCTTTTTTTGTCTATTTCACGTATCATAAAAGCCAGTCCTTTCTATACGGATTCTTTCCTGTTATCCTCTAATGTCCATTATAGAAAAGGCTGGCTGTTTTGTCGGTAGACAAAAGTCCATAATATGTGGAGGATTTCGTTATCCTCTTTTTTATCGATCTATACTATAGTCTATATCGTATGAAGTCTCTCATAAAACTGTTCATAGAAGTCTCTGTCCTTATCATACGGCTGAACAAAGAACACGGTCAGGATCTTCATGTTTAACCGCTTGATCTGTCCCGGCTCCGTCATCGACTGGATCTTAGCCTCCATCTGCTTACGGAACGCATGCCAGTCGATCAGATACTGCTGATTCTGTTTTAACTGCGGCGTATCCAGCCATTTTCCGATCTTTACCTTAGACCGGTTTTCTACTGCACAGGCACCCGGCAGAAGAAAATAGGAAAGCTTTCCATCCTCATACTGCCTGCCAAGCGGGAAGGTCTTACAAAGTCCCGGTCGGAAAGCATGGATTCCACATCGTCCCTGCTCATTTAAGAAGCTGCATGCTTCATTTTGACCGGACATCTGCAGATTCGGAAGGATCAGCCCATCCGTCACCTGAAGTTCTAAATGCTCTTTTAACAGTTCTTCAAAACCAAGACCCAGATTCCAGGTGAGCAGGCAGACATCGAGCGGATCAAGTACCACGGAAGTCCCCATCCCCTGACAGCACGCATGACACCCCTTACAGTCATTGGCTGCTGCACGTACCATGTCGTTTAAACCATAGGTTGTCTCCTCCAGAATCTCTTTCATGTCTTTTATTCTCCTTGCTGTATCATATTCGTATTCTCTACGTTCTTCTTACGCAACTGTTTCATCTCATACATCTTCTCATCCGCACGGATCAGTGCCTGTTCGATCGTGATCGTCTCATCCGTTCCGATCACATAGCAACCTGCCGATACGGTTACCTGGTAGGTCTTTTCACAGCGTTTGTTGAATGCATCAAATCTCTCTGCCAATTCTGCCGGCATGCGCTCACTTAACTGTGGATCTGTCTCATAAACCAGGCATGCGAATTCATCTCCACCGATCCTGCCGGCAATTCCATTTCCATCCACGAACTCTTTTAACGTCTGTCCGATCAGCTTTAAGGAAAAATCGCCCTCTTCATGTCCGTATCTGTCGTTGATGATCTTCAGATTATTCATATCAACATACATGACGATCACATTCTGTCCCTTTGTGCGTCCCTCGCTCTGAAGTTCCTCTGCCATATCGTAAAAGCCCCTGCGGTTTAAGATCTCGGTCAGACCATCCGACTTCGACAAGGTATCTAAGGCAATATTATTTTCCTTTAACATCTGAAGACTGACTTCAAGCCGCTGCTGCATCTGCTCATTCTGATTCAGCAGTGAGATCATCTTGATCGCTGACTGGAACTGATTGACATAGAATTCTCCGTTCTGGAAGATCTCCTCAGTCAGATCGAGCAGCAGAAATCCATAGATAAACTCATTGGAAAAAATCGGAAACAGTACCTTGTTCGTCTGTTCCTTCGTATGGTAGGCAAACATCCGATCCGGTGTGATCTTCTGCTTCTCTACCGATATATTCTGGCTCTTTCCATCCTTTAAGGCAGCCTTAAGGTATAGATACTCAGGGAGTTCAAAGGTCTCACCCTGTAAATGGATCTTCGGCTGTTCTAACAGAAACAGGCTTGCATTGCGGATACCGATCCATCCTAAATTCTGGATAACGGTACGATAGCTTGCATCATTTCCATGTTCAAACTCCATCATGCCCTGTACATACAGCTTGATCGCATGGGTATGTTTTTTCTCCTTTTCCACACGGCTTCCATACTGGCTGGCAAGCTCTGACACAATACTCTGATAGAGCTTGGAAAACTGTCTGCTGACTGCTAAGATCTCATGCTCATCCGCTGCACTCTTCTCCTGATAGAGCAGCATCGTCTGGAAAAATTCCATCAATGCATCAATATCCGCGTAGTTTACCGCTTCCTTATCAAAAAAGCTGTCTGCTAACTTCCAGAATACTTCTGCTTCTTCATGCTTCTTCTCACCATGGAGATTCCTGATCTCTTCTAACTTCGCATATAACTCATGGAAGCTTTCACGAATCGGCTCCATCACCTTATATCCATTGCCGTAATTATGGCGGTAGAAGATCTGCTCATACCATTCGCGTTCGGAACGTTCCTTATGGTCTTTTCCGTTATTCTTCGATGAATCTGGCGCATGCTTTCTTCCACAGAATGAATTCCGCTTTACCAGACGTGTCGGCAGTGTCATCTGCTCCATTCCACCACCGGCAATCATCCGGAGTGCTATCCCGACTGCCTTTTCTCCAAGCATCGCTCCGTCTGCCCATACCGAAGACAGGGATGGATTCGCACGGGCTGCCGTCAAGGAATCATCATATCCGAGCACCGATACATCACGCCCCGGATACATGCCTCGTTTGGCAAGCTCTGCATACAGTCCGAGTGCCACCTCATCATTGACACAAAAGATCGCTTCAACACCCGGATTCTGATCTAAGAGTCTTGCACATGCTTCCTGATTCCTTCTTGATATATCACCCTCAACAAACATATGCGGTTCAAACGGAATGCCATATTCCTCTAAGGTACTGCAAAACGTCTGTTTCCGTTCCTTCACATCATCATTGGCATTATTCGCACCTACCATTGCGAACTTCCGGCAGCCATGTTCGATCAGCCAGATCAGTCCTTCACGGATACCAGTGTAATTATCATACATGACACTAGAGTACCCTTGCATCCTCGATGCCACCTGCACAACCGGCACCTTATGATACTGATCTAACATCTTACGAATCCGCTCTTCGGTTGTATAGCAGCCAATACTTCCGGCAATTGCAACAACTGCATCTATCGTCTCTGCCTGTGCACAGGAAAAAGCAGTGGAATACTGATACTCATACATCAGCTCCGGACTGGCTGACAGATCTCTGTCTAAATACTTGCCCGGAAATACAACCACGTCTGCATTCTGTTTCTGTGCCTCCATGCAGACCCCCCTGCATACAGACTGCGAAAACTCATCCATAATCCCACTGACAAGTAATCCGATTTTCTTTCTCTTTTTTCCATTATTCTTCATTATGCAGCTACTTCCTCCTGCCCTTAAAAGGCATCATAATAACTCAAAAGTCTTACTTTTATTGTTCCATGATATTCCCTCAGTAGTCAAGCATTATTTCACCAAATTCATCGACCATTTTTGCGAAAAATCCTATTTTATAACCGGTGTAAAGTCCTCGGTATCTCCACAAAAATAACCGCCGAGCGATGCAGTCACACACCGCATTGCTTCATATGCTATCCGTTCATCTTCCGGTACGATCGTTACCAGATACACGGATATGATATTTCGTTCCATCAGATACTGATTGCTGTCTTCATCTCCGAGATCTGCCCCTGTTTTTTCCATGTCGATCGACTTTGCATTCTCTCCCAACTCGATTTCAACTACACCGGCTTCTTCCCAGAGCTGTGCTGCAAAACGATCCTCCTTTTCAAATACTTCTGCGATCTGGCGCGGGGTAACCTCTGCCGGATTCAGATACAGCCATTCCTTCGGGCAGTTTGTTTTTGTAGGATTCTTGATCTTTTTTAACTTTGACTTATTTTTCATAGCAGTGTACTCCTTCCTCTGTTGCTCCCTCCGCTCCTTTAAAAATGGATATATTTCCACTGATAACGGTTCAGATCCACTCTCTGATTCTCATCAAAAGCGATCCCCTCTGCCTCTAATAACGCAATCTGTCTGTTTTCCCCTCCAAATGCAAATGCCTTTGACACTTCCCCCAGACGATTGACCACACGGTAACACGGAATATGCTCCGGGTCAGGATTGGCATGCAGGGCATAGCCGACCACTCTGCTCCAGTGTTTATTGCCTGCAAGCTCTGCAACCTGTCCATAGGTTGCCACCTGTCCGTATGGAATCTTTTTTACTACCTCATAGATTTTCTCAAAAGCGCTCTGCCCGTTTAGTGTAGTATCCATATTCCTCTCCATTTCTGCGCACATCCGCCGGTCAGAATGTCAGCCTCATCTGATACCAGACCACGTTGCCATGCACCGATGCGGAAATCCCTTCATTTTGAAAACCAAACTTGCCATAGTAGGAAAGGAGCTTGTCCTTACAGGTTAATACCAGCCCCTTTCTTCCCTGCTTTTTTGCATCCTCAATCGCATGTAACAGCAGTTCACCGGCATATCCATTTCTCCGATAGTCCGGGAGCGTATTGACACCAAAGATCATCTGCCAGTCGCCGTCTTCATTATGCATTGCTGCCTGCTCGTACATCTCATCGGTCAGATCTGCTTCATCCGTGACAAAGCCATCCACAAATGCGATCAGCTTCTCCCCCTCAAACATCAGCCAGAAATGATCCCTGTAATACGTAAGTCTCTGTAAAAAAGACGCCCTATCCGCTGCCTCAGCTGCCGGGAAGCATTCTGCCTCAACTGCTGCGATCTGATCTAAATCCTCCATAGTTGCAGTTCGTATCATATGATTGCTCATAATATCCTCCATTCCTGTGCTGCTTTCTGCACATACCAAGTTTGTGCGTAAGCGCAAATCTTGCGTGTGAAAAATTTTATTTTTCACACTATCTCCATTCCTAAAGCGAAAAATATGCCCCGATCAGTGCACGTAAGGATGCATAATCATCTGCTGCTGCAAGTTCTCTTGCAGAATGCATGGCAAGCATCGGGATTCCAAGATCTGCTCCCTGCATCGGCAGATAAGAGGCCGCAATTGGGCCAAGTGTCTGTCCACCCGGCATGCCGGAGCGGTTTACCTGCACCTGATATGGGATATTTTTCTCTTTACAGATCTGCATCAGCACTGCCGTTCCCTCGCTGTCGGAAAGATAACGCTGGCTTGCACTGGTCTTGATCACCGGTCCCTTGGTTAAAAACACCTCGTTTGTGATATCACTTTTTGCCGTATAGTTCGGATGCAGGGCATGCGCACCATCGACCGACAGTAAGAATCCGCGTAACAGCGCACACTGTAACGCCTCCTCTGTCAGCTGCAAGGAATCTTTGATCCGCATCAACAGTTCCCGTAACAAAAGTGAATCTGCGCCCTGCTTCGAACGGCTTCCAATCTCCTCATTATCAAACAGTGCAATAACAGAAAGGTTATCCGTATTTGTCTCCACGGTGATCCCTTCTAACAACGCTGCCACCGAAGCAAGATTATCAATCCGTGGTGCACTGACGAATTCCTCCGTAAGACCAATGCATTCCGGATGATCCATATTGTATAAAAACAGATCAAACGATAAGATCTCGTCTGCATCTACGTTTAATTCCTTTGCAAGATACTCCTGTAAAAATCCGTTCCGGCTGCATGCCTCTGTCAGCATACCCGTGACCGGCTGCAACTCGGTCTGCATATCATACTCATGCTTGTTATTTGCTCCACGGTCCATATGCGGTGCAAGAGATGGAATCGTAAACAATGCACGTTCACTGTCAAAGATCACACACTTCGGTGTGAAAGCGTCCTCACCTGCTAACATGACCTTACCTGCCAGTCCAAGCGGGCGATCGAACCACGTCCCCTTAATCATGCCTCCATACGGCTCGACGTTGACCTGAAGATATTCCTTTGTCGTATATTCCGGCTTCGACTTTAACTTAAAGCACGGGAAATCCGTATGTGCCATCGCAATCCTTACAGCATCCTTCTGCATATTTGTTCCAAACGAGGCTCCGACGGAAAAGGCAAACAGCATCGACGGATACGGTGCGATCATATACCGCCCTCCACGTTCGATCTTCATCGGCTGCTTAAAATCCAATTCTACAAAGCCCTGCTCCTTTAAAAACTGCTTCCCATAAGAGACAACCTGATACGGTGCCCTTCCCTGTTCCAGTAAATCCATAAAAACCTGCATGATTCAATCCTCTTTCTTAGTCCTGTGAAAAAATTTTTCTCAATATATTATCACCTTACAAAATTAAGGTGTCAAAAGTTTTCTATAATTATTATACCATTCTCATATTGCTCAAAATCACAAATTTGCGACTTATGGAGAATCTTAGATTTTCTTCATGTTCTGTAAGCGAATCAGCAATGCAGCAACAGGACGTTGCTGCAAGCAAAAGCCGTGACACGGATGTTACGTCTTTTGTGGTTGCGTGAATAAAGAAATCGTATATCAGAACATATAGAAAATATTAGATTCGGAATCTGGAGCAGATTGGTGATTTTGAGCAATCTGAGAATATATAATTATAACACCTTTTGACACCTTAATCCACAAAGTAAAAAGAACAGTTTCCCTCCACAGTATAGGAAACTGTTCTTTTTCAAACATCTTACAGGAAGATGTATTTTAATACAAATAATACTGCAAGTACATACATAAGCGGTGTGATTTTCTTTGCTTTTCCACAGATCAGGTTAATTACAACATAAGAAATAACACCGATTGCGATACCTTCTGCAATGCTGTACATCAGCGGCATTGCGATTAAGCAAAGGTAAGCAGGAACTGCTTCTGTAATATCCTCGAAATCCACCTTGATGATTGCGGAAACCATTAAGAATCCAACAAAGATCAGTGCCGGCGCTGTTGCAAAGCCCGGAATTGCTGTGAAGATCGGTGCAAATAAAATTGCGATCAGGAATAAGAAGCCGGTTACAACAGATGCAAGACCTGTTCTTGCGCCTGCGCCAACACCTGCAGAACTCTCCACGTATGTAGTTGTGGTAGATGTACCAAAAACAGCACCTACGGATGTAGCGATCGCATCTGCTAATAATGCAGGCTTGATTCTTGGAAGCTTTCCTTCTTCATCTAACATACCTGCCTTATCGGATACACCGATCAGAGTTCCGATCGTATCAAACATATCTACGAATAAGAAGGATAATAAAACAACGATAAAGTTGAATACACCGACACCATCAAAGTCTGCGGTAAAGCACTGACCAAATGTCTTTCCAATGGATGTAAAGTCTGTCAATGCGAAGGTCGGATATAAGGAATAGAATCCGTTTTCAGCATCTATTGTATAAATTCCTGCTGCCTGACAGATCATACCAAGAACCCATGTTGCGATGATACCGATCAGGATAGATCCCTTGATTCCCTTTACATATAAAACAACAGTGATGATCAGACCGATCAGTGCAAGTACTGCACAGATACCTTCGGTATGCCAGTTTCCAGCAAAATCAACATAAGTTAATAATGTAGAATCACTGTTTACTACGATATGTGCGCCCTGAAGACCGATAAAAGCAATAAACAGACCGATACCGGCACTGACACCCTTTTTCAGTGTAGCAGGGATTGCATTAAAGATTGCTTCACGCACATTTGTAAGAGATAAAACGATAAAAATAAGTCCCTCTACAAATACTGCGATCAATGCAACTTTCCAGCTATATCCCATAGAACCGCATACGGTGTATGCAAAGTATGCATTCAGTCCCATACCAGGAGCAAGTGCAAACGGATAGTTTGCCATTAAAGCCATTGCCAGTGTACCAACGAATGAAGCAAGACAGGTAGCAATTAAGACTGCCTCGGAATCCATTCCTGCCGCAGATAACAGATTCGGGTTGACGGCTAAGATATAAGCCATTGTCATGAATGTTGTGATACCTGCAAGAACTTCGGTCTTAACTGTTGTGTTGTTCTCTTTTAATTTGAACATTTTTTCCAACATTTTCATGTCCTCCGTATAAAATGTGTTATTTAATTAAATATCTGCTGTGGACAGATATTGTAACCCAGAATTATTTTCCCGGATATGTAATAACAGAAGCTACATCATAGTTTGCAAGCTTCTCTCTTCCCTTTAATCCTGCAAGTTCCATTAAAAAGATGATCTTTGCGACCTCTCCGCCTAATTCTTCTACCAGTCTGGTACATGCTTCGATCGTTCCGCCTGTCGCGATCAGATCGTCGACTAAGACAACCTTCTGACCCGGCTTGATCGCATCCTTATGCATCTCAATCTCTGCACTGCCGTACTCTAAATCGTAGGATGCGGAAATTGTCTCGCATGGAAGCTTACCCTTCTTACGGATTGGTACAAATGGTTTATTTAACGCGTATGCAATTGGTACTCCGAAGATAAAACCTCTAGACTCCGTACCTGCGATCACATCAAAATCTACTCCGTCGAGCAATCCGATCATGGAGTCGATTGCTAACTTTAATCCCTCTGCATCCTGCAATACGCTTGTCACATCTCTGAATATAATCCCCTTTTCCGGAAAATCCGGTATACTTCTTACGTATTCTTCGATCTTTTTCATCTTTTATACCCCTTTCGCTTATAGGAAAAAATACTTTTCTATTATAATGACGTTTTCACGGAATTACAAGTCATTCTTCTGATTTTCTAAAAGGTGGCAGATACCTGCATGCTTCTAATATGCAATGACCTCTGCACCATCTTCGGTCACTAACACCTGGATCTCCCACTGTGCACTCGGAAGTCCGTCCTCGGTATAGACTGTCCAGTCGTTTTCCTCATCAATGTAGATGTCCGGCTTTCCCATATTAACCATCGGTTCGATTGTAAACATCATACCCGGAACCATTAACATCTCTGTTCCACGCTTACTGTTATAGCTTACCCATGGTTCTTCGTGGAACTCTAAGCCGACTCCATGTCCACCGATCTCACGTACCACGGTGTATCCGTTTGCAAATGCATGATCATGTACTGCCTGTCCCATATCTCCCAGAAAGCCCCACGGCTTTACTTCCGTTAATCCAAGCTCGACACATTCCTTGGTTACCTGTACCAGACGTTTCTTCTCTTCGCTGACATCCCCGATCAGAAACATTCTCGATGAATCCGAAAAATATCCGTTTAAGATTGTAGAAACATCGACATTGATAATATCTCCATCCTTTAAGATCTCCTTCTCGGACGGGATTCCATGGCAGACCTGATCATTGATCGAAGTACAGACACTCTTCGGGAATCCTTCATAATTCAGTGGTGCCGGGATTCCTCCCATAGCGGTCGTACGCTCATAGACCATACGGTCAATCTCTTCGGTACTCATACCTGCATGAATATGCTCGCTCACATAATCAAGTACTGCGATATTGATCTTCGCACTTTCCCGGATGCCTGCGATCTCCTCCGGCTTCTTTATGATCGCATGACTCGGTACAATGTGCCCCTCACTCTGAAAACGGGCTATTTTTTCATCAAATGCCTCATGGCAAACCTTATACTTTTTCCCACAGCCACACCAGCATGGGTCATTTCTTCCTATTTTTCCTGACATATTTACTTCCCATCTATCCGTTTTTCTACGGATTCCATATCAAGAGCCGCTGTATTTCCATGGTCTAATGTGATATTTCCAACATCAATCCGGCTCCAGACTTTTTGATTTATTTGATATGTATGCTTTTTTAAAAGCTTCTCATAAGCTGCACCTGACAGCTCATAATCTTCATAATCCTTATTCTGCTCAATCGCATAGAACTGCTGTGCCTTCTGGGCAAGTGCCATCTGATGCATCGTATGTGCGATCACCTGTTCCTCTACACCCAGACGCTCCTTCTGTTCATCGGTAAGATCAGACCAGAAATCTGCTTCCTTCGATGCACACAGCTTCTCCTCTTCTTCGTCTAACTCGATCTTCTGCTCCTCTGCTATCTTCGCAAAAATAGCATCATGTACTGCAAGACCGATGACATTCTGCTTTGCCGTCTGCTTTACATACTTTCCCTTCATCCTGAGATTCCAGTATAGCAGTGTCTGATCCATCTCATAGACACGCGCCTGCTCCTCGACTAGGTTCTCTTCATATGCAATGTAAAATGCAAGATCGGATAAGGTCAGATCCTGCCCATCTACCGTAACGGCTGTCAGCGTAAGGTTCTCGCGATAGACCAGATTCTTCTTATGTTCATATGCAAAGACACTGAGCAGTCCGAGTGCGATCGTAACCACCACGATCACCACTACAAGCAGCTTCTCTGCATGCGTCCACTTATGTTTCATCTGCTTTACTGGCAGAGATCTGCAACTACCTGATTGATCACTTTTCCGTCTGCCTTGCCCTTTAATTCCGGCATTACCGTCTTCATGATCTGACCCTTATCCTTTGTTGCGATCACGTCTGCAAACTTCTCTGTCAAAACAGCTTTTACTTCATCTGCCGACATCATGGCCGGTGCATATTCATTTATCACATCATAACGCTGCTGATACTCTGCTCTTAAGTCATCACGGTCTGCCGGACAGCTGTCTAACTGTTCCTGCACAGTCTTTAATTCCTTTAATATCACACGGTTTACCAGTTCTTCCTTTATATCATCACGGCAGCCTTCATCAATGGCAACTTTCTTCACTGCGGAGATCACAGATGAGATTGCATCCTTTCTCGCTTTATCTCTTGCCTTCATTGCTGCGATCATATCTTTTTGTAATTGTTCCATCTGCATGATATTCATCCTCCATTTTCTAAATATTACCTTTTTATTATACGCAATTTCGACGTTTTTACAAGTTAGTTGTGGCAAACTTATCCTAAATCACACGACGTACGGTCAGGATCGAACGGTAGGTTGCGGTATTCGTCTTGATACCACCGATCGGATACGGTGCAGAACTGCTGGCATTGACGATCTGTCCGTTTCCCATATAGATCGCTACATGTCCTGCGTAACAGATCAGATCGCCCGGCTGGGCATTCTCGTAACTGACTTCCTGACCACAGCCTTGTAATGCATAGGAGCTGTGTGGCAGGCTGATCCCGAAGTTTGCATACACACTCATGACAAAGCCCGAACAGTCACAGCCGTTCGTTAAGCTTGTACCACCGGACACATAAGGATTACCGATAAACTGACAGGCATAGCTTACGACCGATGAACCGCTGACACCGGTGGTCGGTGCCGGATTCTTTCCTCCACCACTGCTGCTTCCGGAACCTGTTTTTCCGCTATCCGCCGTATTCTGTCCATTTGATGTATTCTGGTTATTCGAAGCTGCGGCCTGCTGCTTTTTTGCCTCTTCCTGTTTCCGCTGTTCCTCTGCCTTTCTTGCTTCCTCCTGCTTGCGCTGCTCCTCTGCAATGATCTGATTCTGTTCTTCGATGACAGACTGATACTGGCTGGCAAGCTGTTTTGCCTCAGATAACTTGCTGTCAAAGTCACTCATGGACTGCTTCTTCGTTGCTAACATTCCCTCATATTCGGTCTTCTGTTCCTGATAAGATGCCTGCATCTCCTCTAATTCTGCTTTTTCACCCTCTACCTGCTGCTTTAGATCTGCAACCTGCTGCACCGTTTCCTGATAACTGGCCAGAAGATTCCTGTCGTAATCATAGACCTGTTGGGAGTACTCCACCCGGTTTAAGAAGTCTGCAAAATCGGATGCACCCAAAATAATGTCTAAGTAATTCGTATCTCCATTCTCATACAGATAACGGATCCGCTTTTTCATGTTCTCGTACTGGGTCTTTTCCTTTTTCTCTGCCTTCTTCAGATCCTTATTGACCTGCTCTAACTGCTTCTCCTTGTCGTCTAATTCTCCCTCTAAAATATTCATATTGGTGATAATTCCGACAAGCTCTGCATCTAAGGAATCAATCTCTGTCTGTAAGCTGCTTTTCTGCTGTTCGATATTACTGATACTGTTATTCACGGAATCAAGGTCAGACTGTGCCTGATTTTTCTTATTCTGTGCATTGGAAACGGCACTTGCATAGGCGTCCGGAGCAATTCCAATTCCCATAGTAAGTGCCATTAAAGCTGCAATGATTCTTTTTTTGGTTCTATGATTAAGATGCTTTTTCATCTGTGTCCTCATCTCCATTTTCACTGGCTGTATGTTCTATTTCCTGCTTTAGTTTAACACCTTCAGACGCTCTTTACAATCAGCAATTTTTCCCCGCCATGCACTTCTTCTTCCTCTAACTGGTTCGTATGGATCAGCTCTGCAATCGTCGTATGATTGTTCTTTGCGATCGACCAGAGGGTATCATCCGGTTTTACGATATATCCGACGATTCCCGGCTGCTTTGGCAGGTCCTCCATACCATCTTCCCCCACTGTGACATCGGATAGCTTCTGCATCCGGTGATTGGAAAATACGATCAGGTTCAGATTCAGGGATGCCTTGATCTCTACCTGTGTATTATCGATCAGCATGGCACTTAACTGTTCGATCCCTGCCTCTAAGCCGATCTCGCACTGCGGCTGTACGCCCGGAGCCTCGACAAGCTGTGAAAATGCAAGCAGTCCCTTCAGTGTCCCGATCGGCATTGCATCATCGGTCGTAATATACATCAGTTCTACCTCTAAGGTTCCCTCCACACGGACACCATCTTCTTCTACCGTCTGGCTATCCACACTCACTCTGCCCTCACAGGCACAGATCTGTAAGATGTTTTCCTGCTCCTTTTCTAACTGGATCTGATCGGTGATCTTGCACTTGGCATAATTCTTTGTGACAAACTGCGGCAGAATCCCCTCTTCGTACTGCGGAACAAGCTGCTGTTTTAACGAATACAGGTCCTTTACCATCTCTACATTTTCTTCCTGCCACAGACAGATGAACAGATCTAACACCATATCAAGGGAAAGCATACGCTGTTCCCCATCATAATCCGGGCGGACTTCCAATTCGATCGTCCGTGGGGTGGACTGTATCCGATAGATCAGATCCTCTGCACAGTTTCCGCATGGAACCGATCCGGTCAGTGGTACCGTCATCTCGATCCATTGCAGATGCTCACTGTCCTCTTCGCCTAAATATAACAGATAAACCAGAATCTCTCCGGTCAGTTCGATACTGTTATTCCGAAGGCGGCTTTCCACACCGCGTAACTGAACACTTTTCCATAAGATATCACGGATATTCGGCTTACTCGAAGGGATCTGCAATTCCTCCCGGAAGCGGAAATTATCACGCTTGCACTCAATCAGCTGCAACACATTCCGGTTTTCCTTTTTGATCTCTAATGCATCCTCATCTAAGACATCCGTAATGATCTCCTCTGCACGCGTCTCTCCGGCATGCCCGGTCAGCATGACTAACGCCCGGATGTTCAGCTTTCTGGAATTGATGATGCCGATCGTCAGATCTTCCATATCTGCCGCCATATGTACCGGATCTAGTTCTGTCACGCCGTCCATCATCAGATTTTCCGTAAAAAAAATGCTGCCGCTTAAGCTGTCAATCTTCCGGTCGCTCTGGTCACTGCGGTATAAGATCACGAAGTCTAACGTGCCCTTTACCTGCAGATGTCCCTCACTGACGCGTACCTCCTCAAAATGTATCTCTCCCTTTGTCTTCATAATACGGACAATATCCGGCTTATAATCCGGGAGATTGAAATCATCATCGAGCGTGATCTGGCTGACCGCCCGTCCTTTCTCATAGTTCATATGAATAGACTGCTTTTTTAATTCCACAAAAAAGTCCTCCGTTTCTGAATCTTCATTCCATTGTATTCAGTAACGAAGGACTTTATGAGTCAATCCTGTCTTCTTATTCAGTTTTCACTGATCTTCTATCAGCAAAGCTTCATGCGGACATCTCGTGTGATCACATCTGTATAGCTGAAGGACAATAACTGCGGTGGATTCTCATCGTAATCATCATTCACCAGAATGGTAAATACGCTTGGGTATGCATTCTGGATGACTCCCTTCTGGATGTCTACCTTATTACGCCCTCTGTCTAACTGGATCATCACCTTATTCCCACACTGCTGTAAGATCGATGAACGGACTCTTTCTATATCATTTTTTTGCATAACCTTACTCCTCCTTACCCAATTACCTTTTGCATATAGTTCCTGCAAATTTAATTCGCTTTAGTATATCACTGTATTAAATTGTTGTCAAACATATTTCCCTGACATCTTCCAAAATTAAGAAATTATTCAAAAATTACATTTTTATCCTGACTTTTCACCTGTACAACAATATATGGATAGCTTGGTGCCTTTGTCTTTTCCTCTGCTTCTCCCGGCCCGATCAGCATCGTGTGAAAACAGATGGTATTTTTCGTCAGATAAACCTCCTTAACGGCAATGCTGTAACCACCGGTCTCCTGTTCACCATAACCGCGCACAATATAAAGCTGTCCGTCATCCTCATAGGTCAGCTTGAAGTCCGCTTCCTTTTTCCGGTCGATATGCTCTTTTAACTCCTCCGGCACCTTTGCCTCCTCCACCACGGTATAGTCAAGATCTGCTACCTTTGTTCCATCAGACTCACTTAGCTTACATCCGGCAAGTACAGCCATGCCAGCGATCATCCAGATCGTGACTACACCTGCAAGCCGGATGTACACATTTTTGCTATCTTTCATATGCTGCTCCATTCCACAGATGAAATACCTTCTCGTATTATCTGCGCTATATGATCTGTATCAATCTTATGAAAAAAAAGCCTGCCACATTCCTTGTATTCCCATAGAAAAGCCGCTATAATAGACGCAGGTGTGCTCTGCGCATGCCAATGAATAAATATGAAATGGAGATCGTTATGATTCGAGCAATTCTTGCACTACTTTTTGCGATTTTATATCTGATACTCGGTATCCCGGTTCTGATCGTGGAATGGGTGATCCGTAAATTCAACCGGCAGGCGGCAGACATCAGCAGCCTGCGGATGGTACAATGGGCATTCCGTGTGATCCTGTTTATCTGCGGAACAAAGGTTACCGTGATCGGAGAGGAAAATATTCCACAGGATGGGCCAGTCTTATATATCGGTAACCACAGAAGCTACTTTGATATTATCATTACTTATACCAGATGCCGCAGACTGACCGGCTATATTGCCAAGGACACCATGGGCAAGGTTCCTCTGCTTAATATCTGGATGAAGCGTCTTTACTGTCTTTTCCTTGACCGCAAGGATATGAAAAAGGGCTTAAAGACGATCCTTACCGGTATCGACCAGATCAAAAACGGGATTTCCATGGCAATCTTCCCGGAAGGAACGAGAAATCGGAATGCAGACCAGACAGACATGCTTCCTTTTAAAAGCGGCAGTTTCAAGCTCGCTGAAAAAACCGGATGTCCGATCGTTCCAATGGCGATCACAAACTCCGCAGACATCTTAGAGAACCACTTTCCGAAGGTTCGTAAGACGCATGTTATCTTACAGTACGGCAAGCCGGTCTATCCAAATGAGCTTTCCAGAGAAGATAAAAAGCGGATTGCGACACTCGTACAGGATCAGGTACGTGACATGCTTTTCGACAATCAGAAGTATCTTTAAACAATCGATTGTAAACACAAAACAGGAATGAAACCGTAAGCAGATGCTTTACAAATTTCATTCCTGTTTTTCTTTTCCTATGCTTTTCTTATTTGCCTGTCAATGCAGCTACCACCTTTGGGAATTCCATAAAGTGTGAGGCTTTGACAAGGATCGTATCCCCCGGCTGCACGAAGTCTTTTAACGCCTCTGTCATCTGCACTCTGTCTGCGAACTCATGCAGCTTACAGCTTCCCTGATGTTCTCTCACACCGCGTGCGATCTCTTTTGCAAGTGTTCCGGCTGTGAATAGTACATCGATCTTTTTTCCGGCGAGGTGCTCCCCAACTTCATAATGAAGTTCTTTTTCCTTATCACCAAGCTCACCCATGTCACCAAGTACCGCAATCTTTCTTCCCTCTGCCTGACTTAAGACATCTAAGGATGCCTTCATGGAAACCGGATTAGCATTATAGCAGTCATCGATCACTAACAGGTCACCTGCATGGATCATATTCGTTCTTCCGCTGATCGTTCCTGTGGATTCGATTCCCGCACAGATCTGCTGTGGTGTCAGTCCAAGGCGGACACCGACTGCGGTAGCTGCAAGTGCATTATATACATTGTGTTCTCCCGGGATTGGAATGTGCACTTCAAAATACATATCCCCGATATGGATCTGTGCGCGTGTGCCTTCGAGTCCAAGGCTTACGATATTCGTTGCATAAACTGACTTTGTAGTCTGGCAGCCTTCTGCCGCCTCTGCGCCAAGTCCGTAGAAAACCGGCTGCTTCCCATTGACCTCCTGTATGGTCGATAACTTATCATCATCTCCGTTTAAAATAGCGATCCCATCCGGCTTCATATGTGCAAAGCACTCGGTTTTCGCCTGTAAGATCCCATCACGGGTCTTTAAGTTCTCGAGATGACAGTATCCGATATTCGTGATCACACAGATGTCCGGATTCGCCATCGTGGCAAGCTCATCCATCTCGCCAAATTCGGAAATCCCCATCTCTAACACTGCTACCTGATGCTCCTTACGGATCTGGAAGATCGTAAGCGGAAGTCCGATCCCATTGTTAAAGTTTCCTTCTGTTTTATGTACCAGATACTTTTTCGAAAGCACCGAACTGATCATTTCCTTTGTGCTGGTCTTGCCCACACTTCCGGTAATTCCAACGACCGGTATCTCTAAGCTTTTCCGGTAATATTCTGCTAACTTTTTCATCGCCGGAATGCACTTTTCCACCAGAATATACGGTCCATCCGGATGCTCTAGCTTTTCTTCGGATAAGACGGCTGCTGCACCGTCTGCAAATACCTGCGGGATAAAAGAATGTCCGTCCACTTTCTCTCCACGGATTGGAATAAAGAGATAATCCTTTTTCACCTGTCTGCTGTCAATGACAACACCTGCTACTTCCAGCTTCTTTTTCTCCTCATCTCCATAATAGATGCCGCCACATGCCTGTGCGATCTGCTCTAATGTCATATTTTCCATTTCTTCATACCTTTCTTTCTGCTGTTCCCTACGGATTATTTTCCGGTATGATTGTATTTCTTCAGTGAGATTTCAATCAGATTGTCACAAAGCTGTTCAAAGCTGATGCCAAGCACCGCTGCCTCCTGCGGAAGAAGACTTGTCGGTGTCATACCCGGAAGCGTATTTGCCTCTAAGCAGTAGATCTCATTGTCCTCGGATAAGAGGAAGTCGGAACGGGAATAGGTATCTAAGCCTAATACCTCTGCCACACGCTCTGCATAATGCTGCATCTGTTTCGTAATCTCTTCCGGTAAAGCTGCCGGGCAGGTCTCTACGGTGCTTCCTGCCTTATATTTATTCTTATAATCATAAAAGCCTTCGATTGGAGCGATCTCAATGATCGGATATGCCTTTCCCTCTACCACGCTGATCGAGAACTCTCTTCCCTTGATGTAATCCTCAATGATGACGTTTTCTTCCCAGCGGAAGGCTTCGTCTAATGCCTTCTCATATTCTTCCGGAGTGTTCACGATCGAAACACCGATACTTGATCCGCCACAGCACGGCTTTACGACGCATGGGAACTTTAAGCCGGTACTTGCAAAATCCCTGCGTGATGCGCGGTTCATTGTGATTGCATTCGGGGTCGGAATCTGACCTGCCTTTAAAAACTGCTTTGTCATGCCCTTATCCATGGCAATCGCACTGCTTAAGTAACCACTTCCGGTATAACGGATGCCAAACAGGTCAAATGCTGCCTGTACCTTGCCATTCTCTCCGTTCTCTCCATGCAGTGCCATAAATACAATATCTGCCATACGGCACATTGCGATCACATTCGGGCCAAAGAAGCAGTCTGACTGATCCTTTCTGCTCTTTTTCACCTTCTCTAAGTCCGGTGCCTGCTCTGAAATCTTCGTGATCTTTAAGCTGACTTCATCTGCCCGCTCAAAAATTCCGGTTACATCCTGTTCTTCTTCGCCATATCCCATAAATACATCGAGTAAGATGACACGATGTCCATTCTTCTTCAATGCTTTACATACCATATCTCCTGTTGTAAAGGACACATCTCTTTCTGTGGAAAGTCCTCCTGCTAAAACTACAATATCCATATGCTTACCTCTCTTTCTTTACATAGTATAACAATTTCATTTTTATGACAAGAGATGTTGTATTGCAAAATATGCGTTTTATATTGCAAAATATGCTTGTCTTTCGTTATATTGCAATCAGGATTTCTTCTGCCAACTGGCTTTTTTCGTATTGCAGGATCTGCCTTAGGACTTCTTCCTGCATACGGATAATGTCTGCCTCTTTTGTTCTCCCAAGTGCGTGCAGCGCATGGGCTTTCTGATGCAGTAAATATGGAAGCGGCATCAGTTTCCCACCATCGACACATGATTTGATCGCACTTTTACACAACTCACATGCCTCTTCATGCTGCATCGATGCATTCAGTCCGACGGCGATATTACATAAAATGACCGGATACCAGCAAAACTTTTCTTCCTCATCGCACAGATGCTGTTCGATATAACTCCTCAGACTGTCTAATATTTCAGACGCTTCCTTTACCCTGCCCTGCTTTCTTTTCTGGACTGCGATTCCATTTAACAAAAGCATTTCCTGCGAGGTCAGAAAATGTGATGTTTCATAATCCTGTACTTCCCAGCCGGGCATTGTCATCTGAAGTGCAAGCCGCAAGGTCTGATACGCCTGCCCCGGCTCTTTTCCCGCCCGGATGTCACAAATCGTTTCTATATAAATTGCGAGCTGTTCATCCGATACATTTTTATGTTCCACCTGATAAAGTGATCTTTGATATAACTGTTGTGCTTTTTTTGTTTGATTATTTGCCAGCAGACGAAGTATTTTCCGGCTTTTTTGATAACAGTGCAGTTCCTTTGCATCTGTCAATAGATAAAAATGATGTGTTGCCTCTCCGAGGCGTTCCATAAGTGCCTTGCAGGTTCCAAGTGACGGTGCCTGACTGTGACGTTCGATCCGTGACAGCGTTCCCGGGGAACAGATCCCGTCGGTCAGTTCTTCCTGCGTCAGCTTCCGCCTTCTGCGCGCCTCATGCAGATAATTTCCAATTAAATAAACTGCCATAATTTCCCATAATCCTCCACCTTTTCTCTTTTGTACTCTCTCCCTTGATAGCCCATATCTACGAACCACGGAGCTATTATAGCATAGAAAAGGCAATGCTTCTATTATGTACTATCGCCATATTGAAGCATTGCCTTTTAGTTATTCTGCTAATGATTCAG
This sequence comes from Lachnospiraceae bacterium, assembly GCA_022764465.1. Classification (GTDB taxonomy): domain Bacteria; phylum Bacillota; class Clostridia; order Lachnospirales; family Lachnospiraceae; genus Roseburia_C. Next base: position 32,104 of record JALERL010000088.1, read on the forward strand.
CTTACATCAGAAGTGCCGTTTTCCGGATTCTCTATCCATGAGAACGCTTAAAACTCCGGCTCGATCAATCCATATGTATTGCCTTTTCTCTTGTAAACTACATTCACTTCATCCGATTCCGCATTCACAAATACAAAGAAGTCATGTCCTAAAAGTTCCATCTGCACACATGCATCTTCCGGATACATTGGCTTCATATCAAACTTCTTGGTACGGATGATTCTTATCTCATCATCACTGTCAATCTCTTTCTCAATAAATTCCTTACGGAAGTTACTTGCGCTCTGCTGCTGGGTAATAATCTTATTCTTATATTTCTTCAACTGTCTCTCGATAATCTCTTCTACCAGATCAATTGAAACATACATATCATTACTTACCTGCTCTGAACGGATAATATTGCCCTTTACAGGAATGGTAACCTCTATCTTCTGTCGCTCCTTCTCAACACTTAAGGTTACATGAGCTTCTGTCTCCGGAGTAAAATACTTCTCCAGCTTACCGATCTTCTCTTCTACTGCTGCCTTCAGGCCGTCTGTCAATTCGATGTTTCTTCCACTAATTGTTATACGCATGATGTCCAACCCCTTTTTCCGTTTATTTGATACAGACTGCTATCATGTTTTTATTATACCATATTTGCTCCATTACACAAGCTTTTTTGTACAACTTGTACATTTTTGTCGGATTTTTCGCACAATTTATAATCACTTTCACGCACACATCCTCTTTTATTATCATTTGCACAGGCATGCAAAGTATACTACAATAAGGCTATATACATTATATTATAGAAACAACAGGAGAATACCTATGGAAAATCAGAATAAAAAGACTGTCCTGATCACCGGTGCATCCCGTGGAATCGGAAGAGCAATCGCAGATGCATTTGCAAAGGAACAGTATCAGCTTGTCTTAAACTGTCACAGTTCGGGCAGTGAACTTAACGCCTATGCCACTTCTCTCGAAAAAACATATGGCTGTAACTGTCTGACCTGTATCGGAGATGTCAGCTCCCCTTCCTTTATCCGTCAGATGTTTGAAAAGGCACGTGACAGATTTGGTGGCATCGATGTCCTGATCAATAATGCCGGCATCTCCCACATCGGACTGTTACACGATATGACAGATGAGCAGTGGCAGCAGATTCTGAACACGAATCTCTCCTCAGTCTTTTATTGCAGCAGAGAAGCGGTTCCTTATATGATCCATCAGAAAAGCGGCAGGATCATCAATATCTCCTCCGTATGGGGTGTCGTTGGTGCATCTTGTGAAGTTGCCTATTCTGCGACCAAGGGTGCTATCAATTCCTTTACGATGGCACTGGCAAAAGAACTTGCGCCCAGCAATATTCCGGTCAATGCGATTGCCTGTGGTACGATCGATACGGCAATGAACAGCTGCTTTTCCGAAGAGGAACGCCATGCCTTAGAAGAAGAGATTCCCTGCGGACGGTATGGCACGCCCCAGGAAGTCGCAGCCCTTGCGCTGTCACTTGCCACCTCGAGTTCCTACCTGACCGGCCAGATCATCCGTTTAGATGGTGGATGGATCTAAGCAGAAACTGGTATGTAATTTTTTTACGAAACTGGCTGTTTTATCAACTCCATTTTATATTAATATAGGTAGTTAAGAAATATAGCTTAACAATGGAGGCACTTATGAAAAACGAAAGAATCTATAAACTTACAACCACAGCCTTAATGGCAGCACTTTCCTATGTTGTCTTTACCTTTTTACAGATAAAGATCACCTTACCGGGCGGCGATGCAACTTCCCTGCATCTTGGTAATGCAGTCTGCGTCCTTGGCGCACTGTTACTTGGAAGCGTTTACGGTGGACTTGGCGGAGCAATCGGTATGACGATCGGTGACTTATTTGATCCTGTTTATGTGATCTATGCACCAAAGACCTTTATCTTAAAGTTCTGTATCGGACTGATCACTGGACTGATCGCGCATAAGTTTGGCAAGATCTCTACTTCTACGGACAAAAAGCATGTTTTCAAATGGACACTGCTTGCAGCAATCGGCGGAATGCTCTTTAACGTGATCTTTGATCCGCTTTTCGGATACTTCTACAAGAGAATTATCATCGGAAAACCGGCAGCAGAGGTAACACTTGCATGGAATATTACAGCAACAAGTATTAATGCTGTACTTTCTGTTATAGTTTCTGTTATTATATATATGGCACTGCGTCCGGCTCTGCAAAAGTCCGGTATGCTGTTCACAATTGGAAAAAAGGAACGATAAACGATGGGAGTTATTCCAAAAAAATTATTAATTGTAAATGATATGACTGGTTTTGGACGCTGCTCGATTGCAGTTGCCCTTCCGGTCATCAGTGCATGTAAGGTACAGGGTATCCCTGTACCTACTTCTGTTTTCAGCAACCATACGGGCTTTCCTTCTTATTATAAAAAGGATCTGACCGTATATATGACCGATTATCTCAACCAGCTTGACCAGATCGCGAAGGACTTCGATGGGATCTATTGCGGCTACTTTGGGTCACTTATGCAGATGCATATCATGGATGAATATATCAAAAATCACTTGACTGCGGATGCTTCCCACAGACCGGTGATCATCATTGATCCGGTCATGGGCGATCACGGATCCGCTTATTCGTCCATTACCACAGACTTCTGCAACCAGATGAAGCGTTTCATCCATCAGGCGGATCTGGTTACGCCGAACCTTACTGAAGCCTGTCTTTTGACAGATACCCCATATCACGAGGGGCTGTGGTCTTTTGAAGAGCTTACCGAGCTTGCAGATAAAATTGCGGCTATGGGACCTTCGCGGGTTGTCATTACCGGTATCTGTGATGCAGAGTTTTTCCACAATCATATCCGCTCTGCAAATGGTACGCATACGACCGTAAGTACGCCGGTCTCAGGATCATCAAGACCCGGAACCGGAGATATTTTCGCCAGTATTGTATCTGCACTTATCATGCGGGAATATGAATTACAGGATGCCGTACAGACTGCATCGAACTTTATCGCACACTGCACGCTTGCTTCCGATGAAGCATCCGTTCCGACACAGGCAGGCGTGTTATTCGAACAATTCTTAAATGAGCTGACCGTCCTCTAAGGACAGCCAGCTCATTTTTTCCTATCTTAAATTGTCTGTTCCATCAGATAACGGATCGCAGCTCCCACACCATTATGGTCATTATCCTTCGTCACAAACTTACAAAGAGCCTTGATCTTATCGTCTGCATTCGCCATCGCAACCGGGAATCCGACGTTACTTAACATCTCCCTGTCGTTATCTGCATCACCGATGCCGACTGTCTGTTCAAGCGACAGACCCAGAAAAGATGCAAGCTGCATGAGACCTGTTGCCTTGCTGACGCCTGCTTTTGTCATCTCTAAGGATGTTCTCTCTGCAAATGCAAAGGTCAGTGGCAGATGCTTTAACTCCTCATACCCCTTTTTCCGATCTTCATCTGAGCGAAAATAAATATTGATCTTTGGAATAGAAGCATGTAGTTTTCCCTCTTCTTCCATATCATGAACCTGTTTCGCCACATCAAGGTACAACTTCTGGTAAACACCCATGTGAAAATCATCCATATGGGTAATATCATCTGACGAAACAATAGATTCCGCTTCCGTTAAAAAGTGAGCCATCGCCTGATATTTTCTGGCTGTCCGGACAATTTTATCCACATCTGCCTGTTCAATCTCTGACCGGTAGATACACTTCCTGTCGATACAGTCATATACGATTGCACCACTATAGCAGACCGCATATCTTACCATTGGAAGAACGGTAAAATACGGCCGTAATTCTGCTAATGCCCGCCCGGAACAATACACAACCTGTATTCCCATATCTGTAGCTGCCTGAATATCACGCACACTGTCTGCATGGATCGTCTTATCCGACTGTAGCAGCGTGCCATCCATATCGACTGCTATCATTTTATACTTTCCACTCATTCTTCTCACACTACCTTCCCATTCTTTCCTTGATCCGTGCTACAAGTTCTCTGCAATCTTCCTTCCGAAACCGGATCAGATGATACTCCGCCTTCTTTTCTAACAGACATACACGCTTCTGTTCCAGCCTGACTGACCAGTTGCGGATGCGTTCATTGACTGTTTCCATATGTACGGTCGTATAGATCACATCGATCAAAAATAGCAGATACAAAAAGATTGCTACCTGCGTCAGCTTCCGGTCCGGGATCTGTGCCGTCATAGCCATGATCACCGGATGAAATACCTTTAGTATGACGACATTTGCCGCTCCGAAGATCACACAGCCATACAGACAGATCCTTCCATGCAGGTTAAACCGGTATCTCGTATAATCCCACCATCTCTGATGGAAGGCACGCTCCATCACATAAGAGGTCAGATATTCCACCACTCCGGATACAAACATAGCCGCAACAAAGATTCCCGGTGTACTCCCGATCCTCCCCAGCAACAGGTAGTTTAATACCGCTCCTGCTCCATAGATCGGACAGATCGGTCCCTTTAAGTAGCCACGGTTAATGAACTTATGATACTTGACCTGCGAGCAGATCGTTGTCTCATAAAACCAGCCGATAAATCCATAGATCACAAACCATAAAAAATAAATCCTGCTCTGATAAAAAAAGTTATGTGCGACTGAACTGAAAAAATGAATAACCTGTATCAAAACATAAGCCTCCCCTTCTGATGTATTTTTTGAACCTAAGATACGGACATCCGGCCTGCCTTGCGCCGGAATATCGTCTCCCGCATCGAACAGCACTTATCGATCCAGCAGACGATCCAGCTCTCGGTATAACGCGGTGGAATGATCGTCAGCGGAAACATATGCTTACGGATAATATCCCGTTCAATCGCTGTTAACACCAGATCCTCACTGGCATTGCGCAGCGCAATGCCCGGATGGAAAAACCCATGCAGATGATGCGGTGTCAGCTGATTATGCCAGTCATATAAAAAATAATCATGTAACAGTGCTCCCCGGATCAGCTGCCGGTAATCCACATTTAAGTTTTTCCGCTTTGCATACAGATAACTCTCATACGCCACCTGAACACTGTGCGCATAGACAGAAGTACATCCATGCTGGATAAATTCTTTGGATAAAAGAAGTCTTGACTCCTGTGCTAATTCCTCTAGTATTCCACAAAAATATTCGTCTCTGACTATAATTTCCTGTTCCACACCCAATTTCTCTCCTTTTCAGACTACGATATGCATTGATCAGATCTGGTTCGCCCTGCTTGCAAGCATCCCCTGATGGATCGTCTCAAACACTTCTGCCGGATACGCTCCGGTTTCAAACACACTGTTTAATGCAGCCGCAAGAATATGAACCTCGCCCTTATACAGACCAAATCTGCGATAGAGCGGTCCCTGTGACTGCTTTAAGATCTGCAACTTATCATAACGGATATAAACGACTCTTTTTTCAAGCGTTCCACTTGCAATCGAAATCCCGTCCGTACAACCGGTATCATCCGCACCGGTGCTGCATGAAATCCCGACCGTATGGTATCTTAAGATCTCGCAGAAAACATTCCAGATACATATTACCACAAATACAAGCAGTTCCCAATGAAAATACTGCGGCTTCCATGCATACACACCCCCAAAGGCTGCGGCGTAGATACCAAGCCAGATCAGATACGATGGGATCTTACAGATAATGCTGCACTTTTTCTGGAGGTTTAACGGTGCTTTTAATTCCTCCATATACTCCGGCAGTAAGGTATGCATATGCTGTAACATTTCTTCCTTCTTACATGCCAGCATGATCTGTGCACCCTCGTCCTGTTCATCGCCTAATCCGACACAGACCAGTTCCACATACTGACGCTTTAAGAGCCTTGCCACCATATTCTGGCACACGATCACGGAATTGATCTTATTGACCGGGATCATATATTCTCTTTTTTTCAACAGCCCATAGGACAGATAGATCTTATCGCTCGCTCTCTTTGCCGAAAAACCATATAACTTAAAATAATTCCCGATCAGCTTCCATACTGCCGCTGCGGCAAATGCCCAGATCGCCAGAAAGCCTCCAAAGGCATCTAAAATGCTCCCTTTCTCTGAAAAACTGTTGATCAGAAAATAGATGCCGCCACCAATCGATACGATCGCTGCGATCAGCCAGAAGATACTAAGCGTATATAGACAGTGTGCGATAACATCCTTTCCTCTGTATGTGATCTGCCGGCAAGCACATGTTTTAGACTGTCCGGACACATCTGACAGCTTGGCATCTCCCTCTGTTTCCGGTGTCTGCACAGATCCGCTTCCCCCGTCAATATGTTCTAAAATCCGCTTCTGGAAGGCTCTCGCCTGCTTCTCACCTAAGACAATGCTGACATCCGTTGTATCCGCCGTAGAAGCACTGTTGGTGTCTAACTTCACCTGATAGACATGGATCAGACGCTGGAAGAGGTTCTGTTCGAGATTCACATTGGAAATATTTTTCATACCGATCGTATTGACCTTGCGGTTTAAGGTGTTACGCTCGATCACAATGCTTTCATCCTCAAACATGATCCAGGTCTTTGCCCAGCGGATCAGATAAATTCCCACATATAGAACCAGTGCAAGCAGCACAAGTCCCAGTCCCGCATACAGTTCCATACCATCTTCTTTTAATCTGTTAAGATCTGATATGCTCTCGATCATATCCTTGATATTATTGATCATCGTAAGCAGTAAAAAAGCAACACCTGCCCAGACCTTTTCAAACACAATACTGATATGACAGCGAAATCTATTCTGCTCCATCTGCATTTCCTCCGCTCTTATCTGCCATCTGTGTCTTCTCTTCGAGTACGATCTCGTTGATCTTACGCTTTAAGCTCTCAGCGATCAGATCTGCCTTTTCATTTTCCAGAAACCGGATCGTGACATCACCGCCGGCAGTCGTGACACCTACCTTTGCCAGTCCAAACATACGGTCAAGCGGTCCTGCTGTCACCTCAATCTTATGTAAACGTTCAATCGGAACCAGCTCCCTGCGGATCACAAGTAAGCCCTCACGGATATCGATCTCCTCCGGCGTGATCCGGTAGCGGTATCTCTGATAACGGATACGCGGAGCGACCAGATCAAAGATCAGATCGACCGGGATCAGGATATAAAGAATCGTTCCTACAATATCCGCTGACTTTCCACCCCATAACATGCCATGTAACAGAAGATACCCCACAACCGCAAAAAGGATTGCAGTAATCACAAATTCGATCGCTGCCGTCACATACATGCAGTACAGTGCCTTCCTGTTTAACTTCTCATACATAAAACCCCTCTTTTCTGTGCATGGATATACAGTGAATCAATATTCACTGAATCAATATTCACTACATCACTTTTGCACGTTCGTTCATCTTTGTACTATCACAGTAATACAGTTGGTGTATTTTGTCAATTTAAAATTTTATTAAGATGATGCCGTGAGCAGTGGATTTCATTCGAACTAAAAACGCAAATAAAAGTTTGCTTCACATTATTTGTGCATTCTGCCACTTTAAGTTTTATATAATGATTTATAACATTTGAATCTTAGTAAGAAAGATCCACCACACTCTCACGTTCTACCAGATGCACCGGCAGCATAATCTGTCTGCCCTCCGGCTTTCCATCGATCAGCTCCTGCAAGAGATCCACGGCTGCCTTCGACCTCTCTTTTAAGTCCTGTGCGATCGTTGTAAGTCCCGGGCTGACATAGGATGCCATCGGAATATTATCAAAGCCGATCAGTGAGAAGTCTCTTCCAACCTGAATGCCATGTCTGTGCAGATACCCCATGAACTCGATCGCATACATATCGGAAGACGTAAAAGCTGCCGTATACGAAGAAAGTGTGGATACGATCGCAGCATAATCTTTTTCACGCTTTTCACGCACGACATTGATACGCTTAAAATTCGAATAATCCGTTGTAATACCCGCCTCTTCTAATGCCTGTGTCAGACCCACATACCGGAAGTGGTCACAGTCCTCGTCATTATCGGACAGATACATGATCTTCGTATGCCCCTTCGAGAGCAGATAACGTCCCGCCAGATAACCACCCTGGATATTATCGATCCCGACATCCGAATAATGATGCATATCGCTACGGTATGCATCCACGACAACAAACGGAATATGCATTTTTGCACGCAGTCTTTCATAATCGACCGAACAATAACCGATCAGGATCAGTCCTGCCATATTCCACATAGATGCATAACGGATGATCTGATCAATCTCAGGCTCCTCCCGCAGCATCATAAAATACCCCTTGCTTCGAAGCTCCTTCGACAGGTAATTCAGCATACCGCTGACAAACGGATCTTCGATCATCCTTCCATCATAACGCATGTCATCCGATAACACGACACAGACGATCTTCGATGAGTTCTGTGCCAGCAGTACCGCCGCCATATTCGGAATATATCCACTCTCCTCTAACTTCTGCTGTACCCTTTCCACCGTGCGATCCGATATTTTTTTCGTTTTCCCATGTATGACATTCGAAACCGTTGCTGTACTTAAGCCCAGTTCCTGTGCAATATCCTTGATCGTCACACGATACTGCTCCATACTGTTCCTCCTTTATTCGATCTTGGTCTTTAATCTGGCGTCTGCAAACAGCATCCGTACCACACTTTCGTACTCCACTACATGTTGTGACTTGCGGATCTTCTTCCCGTACTTTTTATCATCCACAAAGAGGTCGATCATATAAGACCAGATCTCCTTCATCTTAAAAAGCACATTCCGGTCACCGGAAAATTCCTCGGTATAATCCGCATACAGCTTATCGTGGAAGCTTTGTAAAGTCTTTTTATCCACGGCAGGACTGCCAAGCATCTCCCCATAGAGTCCCGGATTACGGATGATTCCTCTGCCAAGCATAATGGCATCCACCCCCGGGTAAGCCTGACGGAATGCTGCAATATCCTCTGTGGTAACAAGATCTCCATTATAACAGAGATCCGGATACCCCTTTTTCTCACAGTAATCCACTGCATATGCAAAGCTTTCCATGTGCGGAGTATTCTTATAGAAATCCTTCTGTATCCTTGGATGAACGATCAGCTCCTTCACCGGGTACTGCAAAAAGATCTCCAACAGGTTCTGCCATTCCTCATAAGAATCCTTTCCGACTCTTGTCTTGATTGAAATTGCAAGCTTTGTCTTTGAAAATATCTCATCCAAAAACCGGTCTAACTCTTTCGGATGGGCTAAAAATCCGCTTCCTCTGCCCTTTGCTGCAACCGTTCCGGACGGACAGCCGAGATTTAAGTTGATCTCTTCATAGCCGAAGTCTGCGATCTTCTCTGCGATCTGGATAAAATCTGCCGCACGGTTCGTCAGCACCTGTGGCACGGCATGCATACCCGTATTGTGCTCCGGCAGCAGATCATTTTTCTCTTTCTCATTAAAGCAGCGTTTCTCGTGCGGTGCGATAAACGGAAGAAAATATTTATCGAAATCCGGGAAAAATGTATGATACGCATTCCGGTAAATATATCCGGTTATTCCCTCTAAGGGTGCAAGATAGGTCTTCATCATGTCTCTCCTGTAAACCAAAAACAGGTGCGATATTTCTATCGCACCTGTCTTGTAATCTCTGTCTCTACTCTGCGAAAAGCAATTATTTCTGAGGACCAGCAGCAACTAATGCCTTACCAGCATCGTTTCCTGTGTATTTTACAAAGTTCTTTGTAAATCTGTCTGCTAAGTCAACTGCTTTCTTCTCCCACTCAGAAGCATCTGCATATGTGTCACGTGGGTCAAGGATTGCAGGATCAACACCCGGAAGCTCTGTAGGAACTTCGAAGTTGAACATTGGGATGGTCTTAGTAGGAGCTTTGTTGATGTCTCCGCTTAAGATTGCATCGATGATTCCACGTGTATCCTTGATGGAGATACGTTTTCCGGTTCCGTTCCATCCTGTATTTACTAAGTAAGCCTTTGCTCCACTTACTTCCATCTTCTTAACAAGCTCTTCTGCATACTTTGTAGGATGTAACTCTAAGAATGCCTGTCCGAAACATGCGGAGAAAGTAGGTGTCGGCTCTGTGATACCTCTCTCTGTACCAGCAAGCTTAGCTGTGAATCCTGATAAGAAGTAATACTGTGTCTGCTCTTTTGTTAAGATAGATACTGGAGGAAGTACTCCAAATGCATCAGCGGATAAGAAGATTACGTTCTTAGCTGCCGGAGCAGAAGAAATTGGCTTAACAATATTCTTGATGTGGTTGATCGGGTAAGATACACGAGTATTCTCTGTAACGCTCTTATCTGTAAAGTCGATCTTACCGTTTGCATCTACAGTTACGTTCTCAAGAAGTGCATCTCTTGTGATTGCATTGTAGATATCCGGCTCAGACTCAGCATCTAAGTCGATAACCTTAGCGTAGCATCCACCTTCGAAGTTGAATACGCCGTTGTCATCCCATCCGTGCTCGTCATCACCGATTAAGAGACGCTTAGGATCTGTAGATAATGTAGTCTTACCTGTTCCGGAAAGTCCGAAGAAGATTGCTGTGTTCTCGCCGTTCATATCAGCGTTTGCAGAACAGTGCATGGAAGCGATTCCCTTTAATGGTAAGTAGTAGTTCATCATAGAGAACATACCCTTCTTCATCTCTCCGCCGTACCATGTATTAACGATAACCTGCTCACGGCTTGTGATGTTGAATGCTACACATGTCTCAGAGTTTAATCCTAACTCTTTGTAGTTCTCAACTTTTGCCTTAGAAGCATTGTATACTACGAAGTTTGGCTCGAAGTTAGCAAGTTCTTCCTCTGTTGGCTGGATGAACATGTTCTTTACGAAATGTGCCTGCCAAGCGACCTCAACGATGAAACGAACTGCCCTACGTGTATCAGCATTTGCTCCACAGAAAGCATCTACAACAAATAATCTCTTGTTAGAAAGCTCTTTCTTTGCAAGATCCTTAACAACTTCCCATGTCTCCTGAGTCATTGGGTGGTTGTCGTTTGCGTACTCATCAGATGTCCACCAAACTGTATCTTTGGAGTTCTCATCCATAACGATATATTTGTCTTTTGGAGAACGTCCTGTGTAGATACCTGTCATAACGTTAACTGCGCCAAGCTCAGTTTCCTTACCAACCTCGTATCCCTCAAGACCAGCCTTAGTCTCTTCCTCGAATAATAATTCATAAGAAGGGTTGTATACGACTTCTGTTGCTCCGGTAATGCCATACTTACTTAAATCGATAGATGCCATTTTTTTTACCTCTTTTCTTAATAGTGTTATGATTACCTGCTGCATGTGCAGCATATGGTGTCTTGTCTCATGTGAAGAAATCTTCACTCTGTGGATTTTTTCTCCACTTTCAATTCAAAAGTATACTCAATTCTGATTCAGAAATCAATCGGAAAATATGATGAAGATTTTTTCTCAAACGTTAAAGTTTTATCAATATTTGCCCAATCATCTGTTTTATCCTTCCTCTAAGGACTTTTCCCTTGCCATTACAAGGTATTTTGACTCCTTTCCGGTCATATGATCGACTGCAATTTCAATCATGCATACATTGGCAAAATCCTTTTCGATTTCTTTGTTCCGTCCCACCTCGTCATCCGGCGAATAACGGATTGCAAGCTTTGTAAGTGCCTCCATCCGCTCTGTATCATCCGTTAAGATCCTTGCCCTGCCAAAAGCGATCACACTGCGGTAATACGTCGTGAATTTTTCCGGGACCACGAGATCCTGTCCGATCACACAAAAGGACACCTTATTGTCACGGGTGATTGCATCGATCTTGTGACCGCTTTTTGCTACGTGAAAATAGATCTTCCCATCTTCATAGAGATAGCTAAGCGGCACAGCATATGGATATCCGTCATCCCCTGCAACTGCAAGCACCCCGGAGGTGGCCTGTGTCAGTATCTTTTCACATTCTGCTTTTGATAACTCCTGTTTTGTTCTTCTCATTTTTCGAAACATTCGAATAACCTTACCTTTCTTTTTTCATACTGCTTTTGCACTTTTCTATCGTAATATACATCATAACTCCAACCAGCATAACGATGCCCTCTGTTGCCGGAAAGGATAACCAGACACCGGTCATCCCAAACAGCCCTGCAAGCAGAAAAGCTGCCGGAATGATCAAAAGACATCCGCGTAACAGGGAAACCACCTGTGCAGGGATAGCACGCTCGATGGCTGCAAAATACATCGAACATACAATATTGAACGCTGCAAACGGTGCTGCCACAAAGTAGATCTTCATTCCAACCGATGCGATCGCAGCCAGTTCCACATCCTGCCTCGAATTAAACAGTGCGATAATGTCCTGATTGCCAAACCACAGCAATAAATATATCGCGGCTGCAAGTCCTAAAACCACAAGACATGCACAATGCAGCACCTTTTTTCTACCTGCGCTGTCTCCCCTGCCATACAACCGGCTCACCACCGGCTGCATGCCCTGCGCCACTCCGGTAAACATCGCCATGACCACAAGTGAAATATTCGCGATCACGCCATATGCGGCAATGGCAAGATTTCCACGGATATGAAGCAGGATCATATTAAATACAATAATCACGATCCCGGAAGAAAGCTCGGTCACAAAGGAAGAAAATCCCAGCTTCCCCACTTCTTTTAACATGGAAATATGAAATCCTTTCGCGCCCGAGCTTATGCATCGCATAATCTTCCACTCCGCGGGGCGCGCATCTTTACACGCGGTGCTTTTATGCAATAGGACACGTTTTCCTATTATATGAAAAAGCAGCATTCCAATGCTGATACATGGAGCCAGACAGGTCGCAAAAATCGCTCCCCACATACCAAGCCGCATCGGAAAAATAAAAATGTAATCCAGCACGATGTTCGCAAAGCTGCTCGTTATCATGGCTGCCATTGCAAGATGCGGATTCCCGTCATTACGGACATAGCTGACTCCTATATCATTTAACAGAAATGCCGGTGCAAAAAGAAGCATCATCCGAAGATAGGTAGCTGTCATATCCATAACTGCATCATCTGCACCAAGCAGTCCGGCAATCCCCCCTGCCCCAAATGCACCTGCAAGGGAAAATATGATACCTAACAAGACTGCGGTAAGGATCGTTGTCCCATAGAGCTGACGCGACTGCTCCTGCTTGCCCTGTTCCCGGTAGATGGAATACTTTACGGCACTTCCGATTCCAAGCATCATCCCACATCCCTTGAGCAGATTATAGACCGGAAGTGCAAGATTGAGTGCGGTCAGCCCGTCACTGCCAAGTCCGCCTGCAATAAAAAACGTATCTGCCAGTATGTAGCAGGATACGCCCAGCATACCCAGTACATTGAGTGCGGCATACTGTAGGAATTCTTTTATCACTGATTGATAGATAAGCCCCTCCTCCACATGCCGCCGGGGGACTATAGTGCATAATTTGTTTTGAAAAATGGATCATAAAAAGATAATTTTTTAATGCACAAGTCAAATTTTACAACAAATATTTCCTTGCTCCGAATTCCGAATCTAACATTTTCTAAATGTTCTGCCAAATAATTCTTGCTTCCCGCAACCGCAAAAAAATCGACATCCATGTCTTAGTTTTTTGCTTGCAGCGACGTCCTGTCGCTGCATTGCTGCCTTCTATACAGAACATTAAGAAAATCTAAGATTCTCCATAAGTCGCAACTCCATATTTGATTGTAAAATCTGACAATTCCATCCATGAAACTATCCTTTTCTTACATATTTCCAACATATTCCAAAAACAAAAAACGCCATAATTCCTATCTTCAAAGGCCTAACGATAGAAATTATGACGTTTCATATTTACCCGGCGGTAATTATGTGTCATCTGTTTATTTTATTAGTTATCATAACCGAGACCCTTGAAGAAGTCAATAGTGGGTTATCTAGTTTTCATACCAGCCCGGTGCACCCGGAGTCAGATTTAAGTTGATCTGCTTGATCTCCTGATATTCCTCCAGACCATGGGAACCAAGCTCCCTGCCGATTCCGCTCATCTTATAGCCGCCCCAAGGTGCTTCCGTAAAGGATGGATTGTAGCAGTTGATCCAGGTGATACCGGCGCGGATCTCCTTGATCACACGCATCGCACGCGTCACATCATTGGTAAAGACTGCTCCTGCAAGACCGTAATCCGTATCATTTGCAAGTTCGATTGCCTCTTCCTCTGTCTCAAAGGTCTGGATCGTGACAACCGGTCCAAAGATCTCCTCTCGTACGATCTTCATATCACTGGTGCAGTTATCAAAGATCGTCGGTCTGATGAAGTATCCGTCTGCGCAGCCGCCCTCGGTGTAACGTTCTCCGCCACAGACTAAGGTCGCGCCCTCTGCCTTGCCGGCTTCAATATAAGCTAAGACATCTTCCATATGCTTTTTCGATACCAGTGGTCCCATGTCCGGATTCTCTAACGGATTACCGATCGTCATCTTTTCTGCGCGCTCGGCAAACCGTTTTACAAACGCATCCTTCATGGACTTTTCAATAATGATACGGGAACCGGCACAGCATACCTCGCCCTGATTGAAAAAGATACCCATCATCGCCCATTCAACTGCGGATTCTAAGTCTGTGTCTGCAAAGATCACATTCGGGGACTTGCCGCCTAACTCTAAGCCGATCTTTTTCACATTACCGGCCGCTGCCCGCATAATACTCTGACCAACTGCTGTACTTCCGGTAAAGGTCACCATATCGATGTCCTTGCTCTCGGCAAGCAGATTACCGATCTTTCCGCCAGGTCCGATTACCAGATTGACCACACCCTTTGGAAGACCTGCCTGATCAAAGAGTTCAAACAGCTTCAAAATAGAAAGCACCGTCTCAGAGCTTGGCTTAAAGATCACGCTGTTTCCGGCTGCAAGCGCCGGTGCAAGCTTCCAGACACCCATCAGAAACGGGAAGTTCCATGGAGTGATCAGGGCACAGACACCAACCGGTTCTCTTACCTCGTAGGTGTGCATCGTGCCAAAGTTGCCATTGACTTCGTAAACGCCTTCGTGTGGTGCACGGATCAGACCTGCATAATAGCGGAAGCAGTGTACCGCATCATCTACATCTGCCTCCGCTTCCCGCAGCGGCTTACCATTATCCATAGACTCTGTTTTTGCGATCTCTTCTAAGTTCTCTTCGATCAGATCTGCGATCTTAAGAAGCACATCTCCTCTGCTCTGTGCATCCATATCGCGCCAGGTGCGATCCTTGTAAAAAGACCGTTTTGCTGCGGCAATCGCACGCTCTACATCACTGATACTGTTTTCCTCGACCTCAGCGATCGCTTCACCGGTTGCCGGATTGATCGAAGTTAAGGTCACACCGGAGGTTCCATCGATAAAGCTACCGTCAATATATGTCTTGTTCTTTGTCATAAGCACACCTCTTTTCTTATTTTTCTATAACGCTTTTTCGTATAATTCGTGAATCTGATTTTTTCCAAATGTAACCGGATGGTAAGAGATTCCTGCTGCCGATACCTTCATGCAGTTTTCTGTCATCCAGTCTACATCGCCTGCCTCAATGCCAAGCTCGGTCAGTGTTGTCGTCAGGTGAAGCCGCTCTAACAGCTTTTTGATCTGCTCGACGCAGTCTGTTTCATCCTTGCCACCAAGGCACTGCGAGATCTTTGCGAACTTCTGTCTGTCTGCTTCGTTCTCACAGCCACGGATCGTCTCTTCCATTACAACCGGAGTAATGGCGGCAAGTCCACGTCCATGTACGATATTCTTAAGTCCGCTTGCCGGATGCTCCATGCCGTGTGCCAGTGTTACACCTGCGGTATTGATCACCATTCCGCCTAAGGTGCTTGCAAAGCTTACCGCATCCCACGCCTTTGGACTGCATTCGCCCTCATAAAGCGGAACGAGGTATTTTCCGATCAGCTCCATGCCATATACGCTCATCATATCGGTAAGCGGCTGTGCAATCTTGCTGATATATGCTTCGATGCAGTGACACAGTGCATCAAAACCGACACTTGCAAGAATGTTTTTCGGCATGGTCATCATACACTCGGAGTCAATGATCGATGCACTTGCAACGATCGCATTACAGCGAAGCGACTTCTTGTCGCCATTTTCCGGATTCGTCAGAACTGCAAATCCATTACCCTCGCTTCCGGTTCCACAGGTCGTTGGTACTAAGATGATCGGTAATGCATCATCACTTTTCTGTCTTCCGAAAATATAATCATTGATGTCTCCATCATTTACTGCCAAAAATGCGGCTGCCTTTGCACAGTCCATGATACTGCCGCCACCTAATCCGATGACCATCTCACATCCATGTTCCTTTGCGAGTGCTGCGGCTTCCATTGCCGTTGTGGTAAGCGGATTCTGTTTTACCTTGTCGAATAAAACAACGCTTACCCCTGCCTTTTGTAAATAACCGGTTACACGGTCTAATAATCCTGATTTTTTTGTACTTCCGCATCCGGTCACGATCAGTGCACAGGTTCCGTAATCGGCTGCAATATCTCCGATCTTACCGACACTGCCACGTCCAAAGATCAGATTGACCGGAAGATAATAATTAAATTCCATAGGACACCTCGTTTCTATGCATATCTTTACGCATGTCTTTTATGCATCACATCTATGCCAAAGCTTTATTTGCTTAAGATCTTCTCTGCCTCTACAACTGCCTCTTCAAAGATCTCAAGACCTTTCTCTAACTGCTCATCTGTAATGCAAAGCGGTGCAAGAAAACGGATGACATTGCCATAGGTTCCTGCGTTCTCCATCATCAGACCTTTCTGTAAAGCGATCTGGATCATGGTAGATACAAATTCCGGATACGGCTCTTTTCCTTCCTTGGTCTTGACGAACTCTACACCGATCATCGAACCGAGTCCACGTACATCACCGATCTCTTCGTATTTCTCTTTCAGTTCGTTATAACGCTTTGTTACCTTCTCGCCGATGGTGCGTGCCTTGCCTGCATAATCCTCAGCCTTCATGATCTCCA
This sequence comes from Lachnospiraceae bacterium, assembly GCA_022764465.1. Lineage (GTDB taxonomy): Bacteria > Bacillota > Clostridia > Lachnospirales > Lachnospiraceae > Roseburia_C. The sequence continues at coordinate 49,054 of JALERL010000088.1, forward strand.
TAACCTTAAGGGCGGATGCACATGCAAGCGGGTTACCACAGTAGGTACCACCGATCGTACCTGCCGGTACTGCATCCATGATCTCTGCACGTGCTGTGATCGCACTGATCGGAACACCGCCACCCATGGACTTGGCTGTTGCGATAATATCCGGTGCTGCACCGGCTTCCTTCCAGTACTCTGATGCAAAGTATCTGCCGCTTCTGCAGTTACCACACTGAACCTCGTCAGCGATTAAAAGGATTCCATTGTCATCACAGATCTTACGGACTGCCTTTACCCATTCGATCGGAGCCGGTACGAAACCACCCTCGCCCTGGATCGGCTCAACTAAGATTGCTGCCACATCCGATGCAGGAGCCGCCTCATCAAACAGTCTGTTTAACTTGTCAATGTAATACTGGATGGCTTCCTCTTCACTATATCCCTTCGGCGCACGATACAGATATGGGAATTCTGCACGGTAGATGCCTGCCGGGAATGGTCCCATGCCAAGCGCATAAGCCTTTTTCGCTGTCAGTGCCATCGTAAGGTTGGTTCTTCCATGGAAAGCACCTGAAAAACAGATCACACTCTGTCTTCCGGTATATGCCTTTGCGACCTTGATTGCATTCTCATCTGCCTCTGCACCACTGTTGGCAAAAAATGTCTTTTTCTTATCCCCGCGGCAAGGCATCAGTTCGTCGAACTTCGCAGCAAGATCAATATAGCCTTCATGTGCGACTACATTAAAGATGCAGTGGAAGTATTTCTCTGCCTGCTCCTTGACTGCCTCGACAACTTCCGGTCTGGAATATCCGATGTTTAATACACCGACACCACCGATAAAATCGATGAACTTGTTTCCGTCTACGTCCTCTAACATTGCGCCTTCTCCACGTTTGATGCAGATCGGGTAGGTATATCCACACAATGCCTTTGGTAAGGAAGCATCTCTTTTCTCTAATAATGCGGTTGCCTTTGGTCCTGGTACTTTCTCTGTTACAATCTCAGGTAATTCATCTCTTAACATAATTTTTTCCTCCTGTCACTCTCTATCTATCTTAATTCTGCATGTTTACATATAATTCTTTTAACACCGGAATGCTTACTTCCTTTGGATTATCCGGTGTGGATGCATCCTCGTAAGCCGAAGCTGCAAGTGCATCATAATCCTCTTCCTTTACGCCGATCTCGGATAATACCTGCGGCAGACCTGCCTTTTCATTAAACATCTTAATCCGCTTTACGCAGCACTCTGCTGCCGCATCACTTCCTGCCTTCTCATCAAAGTCCGGATCAAATGCTTTCGCAAGCGCCGGCATCTTTTCTGTGCAGGCATCGGCATTAAATGCTAATACATATGGAAGGATCAGTGCGTTTGCCACACCATGCGGTACATCATAAAATGCACTAAGCGGATGCGCCATCGAATGCACGATTCCAAGTCCTACGTTCGTAAAGCTCATGCCTGCAAGATACTGTGCGATTGCAAGCTGCTTACGCACTTCGTAATCCTTCGGATCTTCTAAGACCTTTAAAAAATTCTCCGAGATCAGGCTGACCGCTTTCAGGGATAACATTTCCGAAAAGGAAAATGCACCCTTGGAAAGATAGGATTCAACTGCATGTGTCAGTGCATCCATCGCAGTTGCTGCCGTAAGCTTTAACGGCAGGGAAGCCATGATGTCTGTATCAAGGATTGCTGCTACCGGAACGACCTTCGAATCCATGCATGCCATCTTCCGCTTTTCCTGCGTATTCGTAATGACATAATCCATGGTCGTTTCCGATCCGGTTCCCGCTGTTGTCGGAACTGCGATCAGCGGCACTGCCATATTTTTACTCTTATCCATTCCTTCGAGCGATACAACATCTTCGTTCTCAGGGTTATTGGCAATCACTGCTACCGCCTTTGCAGTATCAATGGCAGACCCACCACCGACTGCAAGGATAAAATCACTTCCACTGCTTTTAAAACTGGCAAGTCCGGCCTTTACATTTTCAATTGTCGGATTCGGTTTTACTTCATCAAACACCTCATATGGGGTATTGTTTTCCTTTAATACTTCCTCGATCTTTCCGACTACTCCACACTTTACAAGATCCTTATCCGATACGATCAGTGCCTTTTGAAACTGATGCTTCCCGATCTCTGTTACGATCTCTTTTCTTGCAAATTCTCCAAAATAAGAGGTTCCTGTATATACCATTCTGCTGATACTCATACGCATTCTTCCTTTCCTGTTTTCTATATAAATAACTGTCCTATTCTGTTCTTCATGTCTGATGCCGGCAGGAAGATCAGAAGAATTTCATATGCTTCATCTGGTATAATTCTTTTCTTAATTCTTCCGGCTGGCTGCCAAAATCTAACCTGTCGGATGCATCCATCCACTTTACTGCTTCCATCTTACAATCCCCTTCTTCCATCGTCGGATTCTCAGAAAGGATATTGCCCATTCCATCTACGATCATGGAATTTCCGGCAAAAACTGCTGTGCCATCCTTTCCTGTCCGGTTTGCTGCAACGACCGGAAGTGCATTGTCAAATGCTCTCGCACAGACTGCTAACTTCCACTGTCTCTGATATGGAATCTCCCACGCCGCACTTATGATCAGCAGTTCTGCGCCTGCCTGTCTGTACAGTCTGGCGTTTTCTGCAAATGCACTGTCCCAGCAGATGAGAAATCCTGCCTTTCCAAATGGGGTCTGGCAGATTCCATATGAATCGCCTGCCGTGATAAAGGACTGTTCCGCTGCGATCAGATGTGTCTTTGCATAGACTTTTTTACTCTGACCCTTTCTGTCAAGATAAAAAAGTGCATTTTCTATATGACCGGTAGAAAAATACGGAGCACCGATGACTGCATCGATCTGAAGCTTTTGACACATCTGTGCGGTCTGTTCTAAGCCTTCCCGGATCTCCTGCTCTGTTCCGGGATCTGACAGATGTTCAAACGCATCGTATCCATACAGGCACATCTCCGGGAATACCGCAAGTTCTGCGCCTCTTTCACTTTCCTTTAAGTGCGTGAGTGCACGAAGAACGGTATCCGTATTCTTTTTTACATCTCCTACTACACAATTCATCTGAACTGCAGCGATATACTGTTCCATTTCACACTACCCTTCATTTCTGCGCATAGCGAGTTTGTGTCAAGTTCTCGCAGACACAAATCTCGTGTGTGAAAAATGAAATTTTTCACACTAACTTTCCTCATCGGCTGTATTCGCGGAATACAACAAGTCATTGATTCCTTTCCGGATATCAATAAACTCCTTGGTGTCCTTTAACTCCAGTGTCCGCTTATGCGGCAGATATACATTGACCTCTTTGATGACCTTGCCCGGTCTTGCTGACATGACATAGATCTTATTTGCAAGGAAAACTGCCTCATCAATATCGTGTGTAATAAATACAACGGTCGGATGCTCTGTCTCCCAGATCTCACGCATCAGAAGCTGCATCATTGCCTTGGTATGCGGATCAAGTGCACCAAACGGTTCATCCATCAGCAGTACCTCAGGCTGGTTTGCTAATGCTCTTGCAATCGCAACTCTCTGTTTCATACCACCGGATAATTCCTTTGGATAGGACTTGGCAAACTTTGTAAGTCCGATAATATCCAGATAGCGGTCTGCAATCCGCTGCTGCTCATCCTTTGGCATTTTCTTGATCTTTAAACCAAACTTGATGTTATCTTCTACGGTCATCCACGGGAATAAGGTATATGTCTGAAATACCATTCCACGATCCGGTCCCGGACCTGTTACTTTCTTATCATTTACAATAATGTTTCCTTCGGTCGGGAAGTCTAAGCCGGCAAGCATACGAAGCAGGGTAGATTTACCACAGCCGGACGGACCAACGATACAAACGAAGTCATTATCCTGAATATCAATGGAAACATCCTCAATGGCTGTTACGCTTTTTTTACCGGAGGTATATACTTTATCAATATGTTCTGCTAAGATCTTGCTGCTTGCTACATGAGCCTCAAGTGGAGAACCCGTTCTATCTATTTCTTTCTTTTTTCCTGCCATCTTCTTCTCCTCCTTTACTCTGCCCATGGGAACATTTTCTTAATTGCAAATGCAAACAAACGGTCTGTGATCAGTCCTAAAACACCAATTACGAGAATTCCGGAAAAGATACTTTCCGTATGTAAGAATCTCTGTGCCTTTAAGATCGAATATCCAAGTCCGGAACTTGATGCAACAAGTTCTGCTACTGTCAGATAGGTCCAGCCCCAGCCGATCATCATACGAAGTGTCAGCATCATTTTCGGTGCCATTGCAGGGATCAGTACCTTTGTAATGGTTGTCCACCGTGAAGTTCCTAAGGTATAACTCGATGAAAGCAGATCATCCGATACACTTCTTGCATCATCCGCAATCATCAGTACCAGCTGGAAGAAGCATCCTAAAAATACGATCGTGATCTTTGCGCCTTCTCCAATTCCACACCATACCATAACCAACGGTACGAATGCCGGAACCGGCATGTAACGGATAAACTCACAGATCGGAGCAACAACTGCTTCAAATGGCTTAAAGCTTCCTGCTAAGATGCCAAGTGGGACACCAATGATAACGGAGATGATAAATCCCATCGTAATTCGGAAGATACTGTATCCCATGTTTACCCAGAGGCTTCCATCCTTTGCTCCTTCTATGATGTCATTTACAACCTTTGCCGGAGATGGAAGAAACAGCTCTTTGACTGTTCCGCTTGCACATAACAGCGTCCATCCTACAAAGATTGCAACAAACGTTATGATTGCGGATATGATATAACGTTTATGTGAGATGTCTTTTCTTAATCGAAAATCCCCTTTGTCTTTTTTCATATAATTCCTCATTTCTGCGCACGTTTTTTTGCGCTGTGCACAATAAGTGCACCTATCCGGTTTGTGTCAGGTGCGCGCAGACACAAACTTCTGCTGCCCGGCTTAGATCAGTGCGTCTTCTCCTTTTTCACCGGTATGGATACGGATGCTTTCTTCTACCGGAAGTACGAAGATCTTGCCATCTCCTTCTGTTCCATGGCTGTTTACCTCAAGCACCAGATCGGTCAATGGCTTTACTGCATCGTCCGGTACGATCATCTCAATCATCTTTTTGGCAACCAGTGCATTTTCATATACCTTATCTGCATCCTTTTCTTCGCCTTCACCGGCTGTAAAATGTACATGTGCCTTTCCTCTTCCGAGTACTTCCTTGGTGCTCATTGCGAAGAATCTGTGATCGCTGAGTGCCTGTTTTGTTTTAAAATAAGCATTTGGTCTTACTATAATGATTACCTGTTTCATAAGGCACCTCCTATAACTCGCTCTTACCGGAGCTTACTGTAATCGCTGTCTCTACCGGGAGAATGAAGATCTTTCCATCTCCGAAGGAACCTTCATCACTGGTTCTGGAATATTTGATGATGATGTCGGTTACCTTTGTCACGTCCTCATCTTCAACAACTAACATCAGCATTTCCTTTGGAATCTCATCGTAGTAGACATCTTCTACTTTTAAGCCTCTCTGCTTTCCTCTTCCAAGGATTCCGAATCTTGTTACGGCACGATAGCCTGCCTCACATAAGTTTGTTAATACCTCATCACATTTTTCTGGTCTTACGACTGCTTTGATCATTTTCATATTCAGTTACCTTCCTTTCCTTCGGTCGAAAAAAGACGCCAGAACAAATTGTTCTGACGCCTTCGTCTTTCATTTCTTTGATTTAATTGATACCCTTATTATACGTTTTTTCTTCCCTTCCGCAATGGATTCCGTTCATAATCATTGTTGTGCGTCACGCACAACCGGGGAACACACCGTAACAAACGCTTCCGGTGTATCCCGAAAAAATCACTTATTGTCAGGATGCACGTATATTTCCCGGAAAACTTGTTTCGGATTGCTAATTTGTCGGTGTCGTTTTCGGCTCTTCCTATGATTTATGTTCATTTGACATCTGTACACCTGCACCGTAGTGTCCGTCTGTGTCATACACTCGATCTGTGACGAGCCGTGTGGGAGTTACATGCCGTCCGACAGCAAAAGAGGGCGCAAAAAATACTCGTTCAAGCTACACAACTTGCATACCTATATACAGTAAATGCGCGTTTGTATTTTTCGCGCCTGATAAACTCTGCTGGAGGCGGCATTTACTCCCACTAGGCGCAGGAACCGTGAGAGCGTATGACATAGACGAACACTATGGCGCAGTCGTTCATCTGGCAAATGTACACAAACGTTGAGCCGAAATTCGACACCTGACAAATTTACGCAATTCTCACAAAATGTTTTCCGGGGAATATATGTGCATCCTGACATTGGTGATTTGCTTCAACTGATACACCGGAAGTTTTCGTTACGGTGTGTTCTGATGGATGCGTGGAAGATTCCAGCGGAATGTGGCGGCAAGCACCCGGATCACGATCACGGTGACAAACCCGATCGCAACTGCATAGTTTTCTCCTGTTACATGCCACAGATATGCCGTGATGAGTGCTCCTAAAATCGAGGCACAGGCATAAATATGGCGCACGAAAACGTATGGCTTTTCGGTTGCAAGCACATCCCGGATGATCCCGCCACCGACTCCGGTAAGTACCCCAAGGGAGATCACTAAAAACAGATTGTCCCCATACTCGGTATGCATGCCGACGCTGACTCCATCTACCGTAAAAGCTGCAAGTCCCAGTGTATCTGAGAGAAACAGCACCTTTTCAAAGACCTTTGAAAAAAGCTGTCCTCCCATTTTTCCAAAATAGACCAGAAAAAACACCAGACTTGCAGATATTACCATAAGCAGTGTGTACACCGGATTCTGAAAAAACTTCGGTGGAATCTCTCCTATTAAAACGTCGCGCAGAACGCCCCCGCCTGCGGCTGTCATAATTGCAAGGATATTTACACCAAAAATATCCATTTCCTTTTTGATTGCTAACATTGCGCCCGATATTGCAAAGGCGATCGTTCCTACAACATCCATTGCGAGCAAAAAAGAGAGTTCCATATAAATATCCATGCCTTTCTTTTACATAAGAAAAACATCACTCCCTTTCCAGTGACGCTTTCCTTTTTTATTATCGTTTCCCGCTCTTCTTCTGATATGCCAGAATTGACATAAATTCAAATACAATATTTGCACCCATGTATGCGGTAATTTCCGAATGGTCATATGGCGGTGCGACTTCCACGACATCGAATCCGACAAAGTTTAAATCCTTTAACTGTCTGATAAATTCGAGCGTCTCATAGGAAGTAAAGCCTCCCACCTCCGGAGTTCCGGTTCCCGGTGCATAGGCAGGATCAACAAAGTCAATGTCAAAGGTGTAAAATACCTTACTGTCACCAACACGCTCCCGCACTGCTGCTCCAAGTTCCTCGGCGGTCATCTTATGAAGTTCATTGCCCGGGATCAC
>JALERL010000096.1 GCA_022764465.1 Lachnospiraceae bacterium
GTTTCTGGCGTAAGGCCGGATCCTTCTTGTGAAAAATCGCGCAAGCCTGATGGCCTGCGCGATTTTTGTGTCATGTGTCATGGAGACGGGGCAAATGGATGCCATGCCGGTACAGGTTTCCGTTTGACGCCCGCCGCTGCATCTTAAAGGCACTGGTGATCTATGTGCCAACAATGGGACTGGTGTTTTTTCTCGTGTTTTTAAGCGGGTTTATCGATCCGCTTGCAAAACAGGAAACGTAATCAGATATTTTTTTGATGATTTTTCATACAAAGTGTGTTAAAGTAAAAAATGTATGTAATTTAATGAAGAAATCAGGATAGAAAAGAAGGCAGAAACATGGATGCAGAGTTAAGAAAAATGTTAAAACATAAAAAGAGAGTAGTAGTTAAGATCGGTTCATCCTCCTTACAGCATCAGGAGACCGGAAAGTTAAATCTGTTTAAGGTAGAACGTCTGGTACGGGAACTTTGCGATATCCGGAATCAAGGAATCGATGTCTGTCTGGTCAGTTCCGGTGCGATCGCTGTCGGAAGACAGTCTATGGGACTGACCGAGCGGCCGAAGAATATCTCAACGAAGCAGGCATGTGCAGCCGTTGGACAGGCGAGGCTTATGATGACGTATCAGAAGTTGTTCTCCGAGTATCACCAGCAGGCAGGACAGGTTCTGATGACGAAGAATACCATGTTAGATAATGTTGCAAGAAAGAATGCACAGAATACCTTTGAAGAACTGTTCCGCATGGGTGTGATCCCAATTGTAAATGAAAATGATACAGTCTCTACCTATGAGATGCAGTTTGGTGACAACGATTCGCTGTCTGCCATCGTTGCATCGTTAGTCGGGGCAGACCTGTTGATCCTGTTATCTGATATTGACGGACTCTTTACCGATGATCCGCATAAGAACCCGGATGCAAAGCTGATCCCATATGTAGACAGGCTTGATGAGCATGTACAGGGAATGGCAAAGGGAACGACCGGAAGTGATGTCGGAACCGGTGGAATGGCAACAAAGCTGATCGCAGCAAAGATTGCGACGGTATCCGGGGCAGATATGATCATTGCAAACGGCAGGGATGTTGGTATCCTGCATCAGATTTTTGAGGGAGATTTTGTCGGTACGCTGTTTCAGGCACACCGCAATGAGGATTTTTATATTGCAGATTTTATTGAAGAGAGTATGGGCTAGAAAGGAATCAGAGTATGATCGAAGATACAATCAGACGAATCAATGAATTATACCATAAGTCTAAGACCCCGGAAGGACTGACTCCGGAGGAAAAGGACGAGCAGGCAAGACTGCGTGGGGAATATATTGCATCCGTCCGTAACAATTTAAAGAGTCAGCTGAATAACATTGATGTGAAGAATGCGGATGGAACGATCGAAAACCTTGGGGAAAAGTATGGAAACAAAAAAAGAACTTCGCACTAGATGTAAGGCACGCAGAAATGAACTGACCACAGGGGAGGTACGGATGCGTTCCGCTGTGATTGAAGATCTGTTAAGAGGTTTAGAGGCGTTTGCACAGGCAGAAGTGATCTATGGTTATTATCCGCTTGGGAAGGAAGTTTCCTTACTGCATATATTGGAATTTTGTTTACAGCAGAAAAAGACGGTGGCACTTCCACGCGTGCATGGAGATTCCATGGATTTTTACCGGATTCGTGACCTTGGTGAAGTACGGGAAGGCTGTTTTCATGTGATGGAGCCGGTGACACAGGAGAAAATGGAAGAAACACATGGTCTTGTGCTGGTACCCGGTGTGGCATTTGATCTCTTTGGCAATCGGATCGGTTATGGGAAGGGTTATTATGACCGGTATTTTGTACGGTATCCGAAGCTGATCCGTGCAGGGATCGCTTATGATCTTCAGGTAACGGAAGAGGAGATCGATCACTGGGAAGGTGATATGCAGATGCAGTATCTGATCACAGAACATCAGATTTATGATTTTGCAGCAAAACATGAAAAAAATGAAGAATAAGCAGGAAATCATGCAGATGTACAAGAACTCAAAACAAAAGGAATAATAGTAATAATAAAAATAATAGATACAAATAGCACAATTGCAGGAAAAACAGCAGGACTTTCAGAAGATGAATGATAAGAAATCAAAAGGAATCCGATGAAAGCAGAAAGGATGGATTTGAAATGGAATTGATCGAGATTGGAAAGGCAGCAAAGGCTGCGGAACAGACCATCAGAAACTTATCCACTGTGAAAAAAAATGAGGCGCTTCTTCAGGTGGCAGACCATTTGATTGAGGACACCGATGCATTACTTGCAGCGAATGAGCTGGATATGGAAAACGGAAGAAAAAATGGTATGGCGCAGGGAATGTTAGACCGTCTGCTCTTAACGAAGGAGCGTATTGCGCAGATGGCAGAGGGCATCCGTCAGGTCGCTGCCTTAGAGGACCCGATCGGAGAAGTGACCGGTATGAAGTGCCGTCCGAATGGACTTCGGATCGGTCAGAAGCGTGTACCGTTAGGTGTGATCGGAATCATCTATGAAGCAAGACCAAACGTTACCGCAGATGCATTTGCACTGTGCTTTAAGACCGGAAATGTCGTGATCTTAAAGGGCGGAAGTGATGCCATTCATTCGAATATTGCGATTGTGGCAAGTATTCGTAAGACCTTAGAGCAGGCAGGTGTTACCGCGGATGCGATCACCCTGATCGAGGATACCAGCCGGGAGACTGCTGCACAGTTTATGAAGATGAATGGATATGTGGACGTGCTGATTCCAAGAGGTGGGGCAGGACTGATCCGTGCAGTTGTCAATAACGCAACCGTGCCGGTCATTGAGACAGGTACCGGCAACTGTCATATTTATGTAGACGAGAGTGCCGATTTTGATATGGCATTAAATATTATCTTTAATGCGAAGACGCAACGGATCGGTGTCTGCAATGCCTGTGAATCCTTAGTGATCCATGAGGCAGTCGTTGACCGTTTTATGCCGCTTTTAAAGGAAAAACTCCTTGCAAAGCAGGTTGAGATCCGTGGAGATGAAAAGGCTGCGGCAGCAACAGACGGTATTGTGCCGGCAACCGAGGAAGACTGGGGAACGGAGTACTTAGATTATATTATCTCTGCAAAGACGGTAAAAAATGTGGATGAAGCGATCGCACATATCAATAAATATAATACCGGTCATTCAGAAGCGATTATTACAAACAGCTATGAAAATGCGGAGAAGTTCTTAGATCAGATCGATGCAGCCTGCGTCTATGTCAATGCATCCACCCGTTTTACCGATGGATTCGAATTTGGCTTTGGTGCAGAGATCGGAATCAGTACCCAGAAGCTGCATGCAAGAGGACCGATGGGACTGCTTGCGCTTACCAGTACAAAGTATGTGATCTACGGAAACGGACAGGTCCGTCCATAGGATGAACCGTTTATCAGAATGGAAGTAAGAAAGAATCAGGATAGATAAGGAAGAAAGTATGAAGGAATTAGAGAAAATCGTACCATCTGCTGAGATTCCGGTAATGGAACCGCAGAGACAGTTTTATTTTATGGATATTGCGAAGCAGTATGTTGCCCGCTTAGAAGAGAAAAAGGGAAGAAAGCTGACCTTCTGCGTCAATACCTTTGGCTGTCAGATGAATGCAAGGGATTCGGAAAAATTATGCGGAATCTTAGAAGCGGTTGGTTATGTGGAAACGGATACCGAGGAAGCAGATTTTGTCATCTACAATACCTGTACAGTACGTGAAAATGCGAATAACAAGGTATATGGACGTCTCGGCTATTTACAGGGCTTAAAGCGTAAGAATCCGGATATGATCATTGCACTTTGCGGATGTATGATGCAGGAGGAAAAGGTCGTAGAGAAGTTAAAAAAGAGCTATCGCTACGTTAATCTGATCTTTGGTACACATAATATTTACAAATTTGCAGAACTGATCGTTCAGACCTTTGAATCCGATAAAATGGTGATCGATATCTGGAAGGATACCGATAAGATCGTAGAGGAACTTCCGGTAGAACGGAAATACCGCTTTAAATCCGGTGTCAATATCATGTTTGGCTGTAATAATTTCTGCAGTTATTGTATCGTGCCGTATGTACGTGGCAGAGAGCGGAGCAGAAAGCCGCAGGATATTATCCGTGAGATCGAAGGGCTGGTTGCAGATGGTGTTGTGGAAGTCATGCTGCTTGGCCAGAATGTCAATTCCTACGGTAAGAACTTAGATGTTCCGGTTACTTTTGCGGAATTGTTACAGGAGATCGAGAAGATCGACGGCTTAGAGCGGATCCGTTTTATGACCTCGCATCCGAAGGATCTTTCCGATGAGCTGATCGAAGTGATGAAGCATTCGAAGAAGATCTGTAAGCATCTGCATCTTCCGTTACAGTCGGGAAGCAGCCGGGTGCTTAAGGAAATGAACCGGCGTTATACCAAGGAGCAGTATCTTGCACTGGTCGATAGGATCCGTGCGGCAGTACCGGATATTGCACTGACAACGGATATTATCGTAGGATTCCCGGGTGAGACTGAGGAAGACTTTGAAGAAACCATGGATGTAGTAAGAAAGGTGCAGTATGACAGTGCCTTTACCTTCATCTATTCGAAACGTACCGGTACACCTGCTGCCGAAAAGGAAGACCAGGTACCGGAGGCTGTAGTCAAAGAACGTTTTGACCGGCTGCTTGCCGAAGTACAGACGATCGCAGCGAAAAAGGCACAGGCCTATGAAGGACAGACACTGCCGGTTTTAGTGGAAGAGGTCAACGAGCATGATAAGAATTTGGTAACCGGAAGATTAAGCAACAATTCGGTTGTACATTTTCCGGGAGACAGTTCCCTGATCGGTAAGATCGTTGATGTATGCTTAAAGGAGTGCAAGGGCTTCTATTATATGGGAGAGCAGTGTGAAAAATAGAAGCTTCACACGAAGAGAAAGGCTGGATACAGAATGAAAAGACGACCGGGAAAACGGGATCTGCTTTTGATCATAGCTCTGCTTCTTGTCTGTGCGGTCAGTGCCGTGGCAGTGTATTTTCTACAGTCAAAAAATGGAGCATATGCTGTGGTGACAATCGATGGAAGTGCGTACGGCAGATATGATCTGTCAAAGGAGCAGACTGTACAGATACGCAAGGATGGCGTAGTCACGAATACCCTTCAGATTGCTGACGGACATGCAGATATGACAGATGCCAACTGCCCGGATAAGCTTTGTGTCCATCAGAAAGCAATCTCAAAAAGTGCAGAGAGTATTATCTGCCTTCCGAATAAGGTGGTTGTAACGATCGAAGGCGGATCAGAAAGTAACTTTGATTCGATGGCAAGATAGGAAGGCGTGGTTAGTCATATGAAAAATAAAGTCGCTTACATGGGTGTATTTCTGGCTCTGGCATTAATCTTAAGCTATGTGGAATCGCTGATTCCGTTTTATTTTGGCATTCCCGGTGTAAAGCTTGGCCTGGCGAATCTGATCGTGGTGATCATGCTCTATGCAGTCGGAGCGAAGGAAGCATTTGCCATTTCCATGTTACGGATCCTGTTGTCCGGTTTTTTGTTTGGCAATCTGTTCAGTATTCTATACAGCTTTGCCGGAGGCATTTTAAGCTTTCTTGTGATGTGGCTGGTAAAACGGACCGGAAAGTTCCATGTGATGTCGGTCAGTATCTGTGGCGGAATCACACATAATATCGGACAGATCCTTGTTGCATCGGTGATCGTTGAGACGTACAGTATCTTTTATTATATTCCGGTTCTGCTCATTGCCGGTCTGATCACCGGAATGCTGATCGGTGTGATCGCCGGTGAAGTGTCAGACAGGTTAAGACCGGATTGGTTCCGTTAGAAAAGGAAGGAAAACATATGTATTCTTATATCAAAGGACAGCTTGCAGAAGTTATCGATGAAAATCATATTGTGGTGGAAAATCATGGGATCGGGTATGACATCTGTGTCCCAGCCACACTGCTTGAGACACTCCCGAAGACCGGGGCAGAGATCAAGATCTATACTTATCTGCATGTAAAGGAAGATATTTTTATGCTGTATGGCTTTTTAAGCCCGGATGACCGTAAGGTCTTTAAGCTTTTGATCGGTGTAAGCGGAATCGGACCCAAGGGCGCACTTGGAATCCTTTCTGTGATGTCTGCGGATACCTTACGTTTTGCAGTGTTAAGCGAGGATGCAAAGGCGATCGCAAAGGCACCGGGAGTCGGTGGCAAGACGGCACAGCGTGTGATCATAGAGCTGAAGGACAAGTTAAGCTTAGAGGAAGCGTTCGAGTTAAAGACGGAGCATGTAGCGGCAGATGCCGGAAAAGACGAGGTAAAGGGCAAGAAGAAAGAAGCGGTGGAAGCACTGGTATCCTTAGGTTACGCTTCTTCCGAAGCCTTAAAGGTATTAAGCGGAATCGAAATTACAGCGGATAGTACCGTAGAAGAGATCTTAAAGCAGGCGTTAAAATCAATGGCGTTTCTGTAAGACGATATGAGAAAGGCATGGAGTATCGGATGGAAAAAAGAGTGATATCGACGCAGGTGCAGGAAGAGGATATTAAGATTGAAACCAGTCTGCGCCCGCTTACGTTAGATGAATATATTGGTCAGGAAAAGGCAAAGAATAATCTGCGTGTCTATATCGAGGCAGCAAAGCAGCGGAAAGAGCCGTTAGATCATGTGCTTTTTTACGGACCTCCGGGACTTGGAAAGACAACCCTTGCCGGGATTATTGCAAATGAAATGGGGGTGCATATGAAGATCACCTCCGGCCCTGCAATCGGCAAGCCGGGAGAGATGGCGGCAATCTTAAGCAATCTTGCGGAAGGAGACCTGCTTTTTGTCGATGAGATCCACCGCTTAAACCGTCAGGTCGAAGAGGTGCTCTATCCTGCAATGGAAGATTATGTGATCGATATTATGGTCGGCAAGGGAGCAACGGCAAGATCGATCCGTTTAGATCTGCCGAAGTTTACCTTAGTTGGTGCAACGACAAGGGCAGGTCTGTTGTCCGCACCACTGCGTGACCGGTTTGGCGTGGTACACCATCTGGAATTCTATAACGTAGAGGAATTAAAGACGATCATCGTCCATTCTGCCGCAAAGCTTGGGGTAGAGATCGATGAGGCGGGAGCTACGGAGCTTGCAAGACGTTCGAGAGGTACGCCAAGACTTGCGAACCGCCTGTTAAAAAGAGTACGTGATTTTGCACAGGTACAGTACGATGGAAAGATCACAAAGGAGGTTGCGTCCTTTGCACTCGATCTTTTAGAGGTTGATAAGTTAGGTCTTGATCAGAATGATCGCAATATCCTGCTTACGATCATCGAAAAGTTTCAGGGCGGCCCGGTCGGACTCGATACCTTAGCCGCTGCGATCGGCGAGGATGCCGGAACGATCGAGGATGTCTACGAGCCATATCTTGTGAAAAACGGTTTTATCAACCGTACGCCGAAGGGACGTGTGGTAACAGACTTTGGCTATCAGCACTTTGGTATCACAAAATAAAGAGTTGTTTTTCAAGGCGAACACATTTATAATAAATCTAACAGACCTACAGGGAGGAACGCACAATATGTCAGCGAAAACAGATGCCGAGGTAATCATTGGCGGAAAAGTATATACATTAAGTGGTTATGAGAGTGAAGAATATCTGCAGAAGGTTGCATCCTATATTAACAACAAGCGGAATGAATATGATGCATTAGAAGGCTATAAGAGACTTCCGGTGGACATGCAGTCTACCTTATTAGAGTTAAATATCGCAGATGACTACTTTAAAGCGAAAAGTCAGGTAGAGAAGTTAGAGCAGGATCTTGAAGCGAAGGAAAAGGAGATCTACGATCTCAGACACGATCTGATCTCGAACCAGATCAAGATGGAAAGCGACGAAAAGGCGTTAAAAGAGTTAGAAAAAGAGAACAAAGAACTGCTTTTAAATAAGACAAAGTTAGAAGCCAACTTAGAAGATGCCTTGTTAGGAAAAGTCCCTGGACAGAAAAAAGAGGACAATGAAAAAAAGGACAACATACCGTCAAATGCCATGGCAGCAGAAGAAATGGCGGTAAGTGATAAGGAAGAAAGCAAGGACACAGAGCATAACAAAGCAGGTCAGGATAAGAAGCATTTGTAGATTCGGATAAATGGGATCAGGATAAGGGGACAGAAAACTTTCTGTCCCTTTCGTATCGTGACAGACATCTGGGAAAAGGTATGGATATTAACGTGGAAGAAAAGGTATTACGGACTGGAAATATAGAACAGACAATACAAAAAAGAGGCTTAGAACTGCTTGCACCGGCAGGTTCGCTTGAGATCTGCAAGGCAGTCATCCGTGCAGGTGCCGATGCGGTGTATCTGGGTGGAGAACTGTTTGGTGCAAGAGCTTATGCAGGGAATCTGGACCGGGAAGCACTCTTAGAAGCGATTGATTACGGGCATATCCATGACCGTAAGATTATCTTAGCGGTAAATACGCTGTTAAAAAACACCGAGATCGAGGGAAAGCTATACGATTACCTGCTGCCATATTATGAAGCAGGCTTAGATGCAGTGATCGTACAGGACTATGGTGTCATGCAGTTTGTACGCAGGAACTTTCCGAAGCTGCCGATCCATACCAGTACCCAGATGACGGTAACCGGAGTCGATGGTGCAAGATTTCTGATGGAGCAGGGAGCGGAGCGTATTGTGACTGCCAGAGAGATGTCACTGGATGAGATCCGAGTGATCTATGAAGAATTAGGTGTAGAGATCGAGAGCTTTATCCATGGCGCATTGTGCTACAGTTATTCCGGTCAGTGCCTGCTCAGCAGTATCCTTGGCGGAAGAAGCGGAAACCGCGGACGCTGTGCACAGCCATGCCGGCTGCCATTTGAAGTATATGACAGACAGGGAACACAGCTTAATCCGAAGAATCCGTATATTTTAAGCCTAAAGGACTTAAATACGATCGTATTCCTTCCGGAGATCGCAGAAAGCGGGGTCTATTCCTTTAAGATCGAAGGACGTATGAAGTCGATTGAATATGCTTCCGGTGTGGTATCGGTTTACCGGGAGTATATGAACCGGTATCTGGAAAAAGGAAAGGAAGGCTATCATCTGACGAAGGCAGATGAGAAAAAGCTCTATGACTTTGGAAACCGGAATGGCTTTACCGATGGCTATTATTACCGCCATAATGGGGCTGATATGTTAACCGGTGCATCGTCTAGCCACAGCAAGGCACAAAAGACAGATGTCAGCGGACTGGTGGATGCTTATCTGCATCAGGAGATCAAAAAGAAGCTGCGGGCAGAGCTGGTATTGCGGAAGAATCAGAATGCAGCCCTTACGGTTACCGATGGTGTGCATACGGTTTCGGTAGAAGGAACGATGGTGGATCAGGCGAAAAACCGTCCGATGACAAGAGAAAATATCTCGGATAAGATCCATAAGACAGGGAATACGCCATATGTGTTTGATGCGCTTACAATCGACATGGATGAGGATATTTTTATCCCGGTGGCAGGCTTAAACCACTTAAGACAACAGGCATTAGAAGAACTGACCGAAAAGCTGTTAGCACCATACCGCCGGACAGCCGAAGCGGAGTGCGGCGATAAGGCATCCGAAAACGGAAAGCAGCGATCCGGACGCACAGATGAAAAGAATCCGCGGCTGGTTGTTTCAATCGAAACAAAAGCGGCACTTCGTGCGGCATGTGCGGCTGACTTTGTGGATGAGATCTGCTTAGATGCCACGCTGTATGAGCATCAGACACTGCTTGTTGATCTGCTTTCTGATATTTCCGTCTGCAAAGAGGCAAAAAAACGGGTTTATTATATTTTCCCGACAATATTCCGGAAACGTACGAGAGATTTTTATGAGACGGTCATCCACGAACTGCTCACCTCGGATCTGGACGGATTTCTTGTAAAAAGCTATGATGAACTTGGATACTTACAGGCAATGGATCTGCATGGAAAAGAGCTGCGCTTAGACCATAATATGTATACCTATTCCGATCAGGCAAAGCAGGCATTTGATAAAGCAGGTATTTTACGGGATACCATTCCGGTCGAATTGAATAAAAAGGAACTGCTGCATCGTTCTAATAAAGAGAGTGATTTTATGATCTACGGACACCTGCCGTTAATGACAAGTGCCGGCTGTGTACATAAGAACGTGTCCGGCTGTGACAGACAGCCACAGATCCTGTATCTGAAGGACCGCTATGGAGTGAAGTTCCCGGTGAAAAATCAATGCGTGGAGTGTTATAATACGATCTATAATGCGAAGCCGTTATTTTTACTGCATCTTGCAGGGGATTTCAAACGGCTGGGCGTGCGTGCATACCGGATTCATTTTACCATAGAGGATGAAGCACAGGTAGAAGCGATCCTTCGGGCATACCAGAGGGCAGTAACCGGGGTAGAAGCGATCCGTCCGGAAGATTATGTAAGTGACTATACGAATGGACATTATAAACGTGGAGTGGAATAAGTATGGTAAATCTGATTGTAGAGTTATCGAAGTATATTATGATCATCCTGTTTGCAGGATATACCTATGAATGCTTTTCGGTACTCGGAAGAAAATCAAAGGAAAAACAGGCAAGGATCTTTGCAAGACAGACAGCACTTATGTATCTGCTGCATCTGAATGCATATGTTGTCATCTTTGCAGTGACACAGGAGTTTGCGCAGATCCTGTTTTATTTAGCGCAGGTGATCCTGATCACAGTCGTGTTGAACTGTTATCAGATCTTTTATCCGAAGGCATCCAGACTCGTTATCAATAATATGTGTATGCTTCTGATGATCGGGTTTATTATTTTAACCCGTTTGAATGAAACAAAGGCAGTCAAGCAGTTTATTATTGTAACCATATCGATCATCATAACGCTGCTCATTCCGCTGCTGATCCAGAAGCTGAAGTTTTTCCATAAGCTGACCTGGCTGTATGCGGCGATCGGCATCTTAATGCTTGGGATTGTTGCAATCGCAGGTGCAACCAGTTATGGAGCAAAGATCTCGTTTACCATTGCGGGAATTACGATACAGCCGTCGGAATTTATCAAGATCCTATTCGTATTCTTTATCGCGGCACGCTTCAGTGCTTCGGTGAAGATGAAGGATCTGATCTTAACGACACTGGTAGCGGCACTGCATGTCCTGATCCTTGTAGTATCGAAGGACTTAGGTGGTGCGCTGATCTTTTTTGTGGTCTATTTAGTGATGCTCTATGTTGCCACCAGAAGGCTGTCTTATTTTCTAGGGGGCATCTTATGCGGAAGTGCGGCATCGGTGGTTGCTTATAAGCTGTTTTCGCATGTCCGTGTCCGCGTCATTGCGTGGCGTGATCCGCTCAGTGTGATTGATAATGAAGGCTATCAGATCTGCCAGTCGCTTTTTGCGATCGGTACGGGTGGCTTTTTCGGACTCGGACTGTATCAGGGAATGCCGGGAAAGATCCCGGTCGTAGAGCAGGATTTCGTGTTTGCTGCCATTTCAGAAGAGATGGGTATAATGTTTGCACTCTGTCTGATCTTAGTCTGTGCGAGCTGTTTTCTGATGTTTTTAAATATTGCAATGCAGATCAAGAATCTGTTTTATAAGCTGGTAGCTCTCGGACTCGGAACAGTATACGGCTTCCAGTGCTTTTTGACGATCGGCGGGGTTACGAAGTTTATTCCGTCTACCGGGGTTACGCTTCCGCTTGTCAGCTATGGTGGAAGTTCGGTGCTTAGTACACTGATTATTTTTGGAATCATTCAGGGACTGTATATTTTGCGTGAAGATGAGGAAAATGAATATGGCAGTAAAACAGGAAAAAGAAAGAAACAAAGTGCAGGAAAAAAGAAGAAAAAAGAAACCGGCTTCGACACGGAATTCGAAAAGTTCAGTGAATAACCGGGAGTTTGCCGTGGTAACCTATCTGTTTTTAGCAATTTTTATCTGCCTGATGGGTTATATGGTCTATTTTCAGGTGCTAAGAAGTGAGGACTTTATCAACAGCTCCTATAATGCAAGACAGGACAGCTTCCAGACACGTATCACAAGGGGAGAGATCCTTTCCGCGGACGGACAGGTGTTAGCACAGACGAATACGGATGCAGAGGGAAATGAGACACGTTATTATCCGTACAGCAATCTGTTTTCCCATGTCGTTGGTTATACCTCGAAGGGAAAATCGGGTATCGAATCTGCGATGAACTTTAATCTGCTGCGTTCCCATTCCTTTGTCGTGGAACGTGCGGTCAATGAGATCCAGAACGAAAAAAGCATGGGAGATACGGTGGTGACGACCTTAGATACTTCCTTACAGCAGACGGCATATCAGGCACTCGGAACCTATCAGGGTGCAGTGATTGTCTTAGAACCGTCTACCGGCAAGATCCTTGCCATGGTATCAAGACCGGATTTTGATCCGAATACCTTAGAGACAAACTGGGATATTATCACGGCTGATGAAGCGGGAGAGTCTGTCTTATTAAATCGTGCGACGCAGGGACTTTATCCTCCGGGATCGACCTTTAAGATTTTTACGACCCTAGAATACATGCGTGAGAACCCGGACTATGGTTCCTTTGCATTCCAGTGTAACGGAAGCGCGTCGGTTGATAATACGACGATCCATTGTTATGGTAATTCTGTCCATGGGGCAGAGGACTTAAAAACAGCCTTTGCCAATTCCTGTAATTCGGCATACGCGACGATCGGTGTCGGACTTGATAAGGGCAGCTTTGCAAAGCTTTGTGAGCATCTGCTGTTTAATAAGACGATCTCTGCAGGCGGAATTGAGACAACTAAAAGCCGTTTTACATTAAATGCAGACAGTTCCAACGGGCTTACGATGCAGACTGCCATCGGACAGGGAGAGACCCTTGTCACACCGCTTCATATGGCGTTGATCGCCAGTGCGGTTGCAAATGAAGGCGTGCTGATGAAGCCATATGTGGTGGATCATACCCAAAGCTCCGAGGGCGAATTAGTCAAGCAGTTCGAGCCAACTGTTTATTCGGAAGAATTTTTAACGAAGGAAGAGGCATCTGCTTTACAGGAATACATGCAGTATGTGGTAACGAATGGTACCGGTCAGAAGTTAGCGGGTGCAAGCTATACTGCGTATGGCAAGACCGGATCGGCAGAGTTTTCGAGTGATAAGAGCCAGAGCCACTCCTGGTTTGTCGGCTATGCACACCGGGACGATAAGCCGGATATTGCACTTGCTGTGATCGCAGAGGGCGCAGGAACCGGAAGTACCTTTGCGGTTCCTGCTGCAAAGCAGATCTTTGACGCCTATTACCAGTAGTTTTTTACCGGTGCATTCACACTTTGGAATGCTTGCAAGATAACACAAAAAGCGTTATACTTATTTTTAATGTAAGAAATGACCACAACAGGAGGCCAGTGTGAAAAATAAGAATTTTCACACGCAAGTGATATGCGCAAAAGGCAGCGCAAGAATGGAGTATTATATGATTCAGGCGACAAGTTGTGGTGGTGTAGTAATCTTTCGAGGTAAGATTCTGATCTTGTATAAGAATTTTAAGAACAGGTATGAAGGCTGGGTGCTTCCGAAGGGAACGGTTGAGCCGGGAGAAGAATATAAGGATACAGCGTTACGCGAGGTATTGGAAGAGACAGGTGCAAGTGCCTCTATTATCAAGTACGTTGGCAGGAGTCAGTATACATTTACCGTACCGGAGGATGTCGTGGAGAAGCAGGTTCACTGGTATCTGATGATGGCGGATAGTTATTACAGCAAGCCACAAAAGGAGGAGTTCTTTTTTGATTCCGGATTCTATAAGTATCACGAAGCATATCATTTACTGAAGTTTGCGAATGAAAAGCAGATTTTGGAGAAAGCTTATAATGAGTATCTGGATCTGAAGAAGAATAATCTCTGGGGAACACATAAATATTTTTGAGGTATCGGATGAAGTGGTATCAGGATTTATATCTGAGTGAGAATATTGCGGATCGGTCGGAAAAGATCAAGTGGAAGATCAGGCACCGTGCAGGGCAGATTGATATTTTTGTGATCGCACTGGCATCGAATCCGAAGAACCTGTTGGATATTATCCAGGCAAGAGAGCTTTTGCAGCGGGGGTATCCGACAAGAGAACTATATATTATCGGACTTTCAAAAGGCAGGGATGAAGCGGTGAACTTAAGCTGTGACATTATCGAAGAGGTCTATCAGGCAACTGGTGGATTTGATATAAAAGCTTATTTGAAAATCAGACAGGAACAGTCAGGGAGTGCAGTATGAGCATATTGCTTACAATCTTAAAAGTGCTTGGAATCCTTCTTCTGGTTCTGCTTGGTGTGGCACTGGCATTGATTCTGGCGGTCTTATTTGTTCCTATCAGATATCGGCTCGAGGGTGCATATGAGGATACGTATCACCTGCGGGTAAGAGCAGGCTGGATTTTATCGATTTTATGCTTTCAGTATGAATTGGATAAAGAAACTCAGGGGGGCAGACTGAGACTGTTTGGAATCCCCATTATGCGTTTCGGGGATGAAGCAGATGATGCGGATGGGAAAGAGAAGAAAGCTGCGGCAGAGAAGGAAGAAGATCTGAAAGAAGATCCGAAGAAAGAAGATTTGACAGAAGAGACCGCTTTGGCTTCACAGGGAAAACAGATTCATTCTATCACAGATACAGAACAGAACAAAGCTTCGGATGAAGCAGACATAGCGCAGAAGCAGGAACGAAGATCCGGGCAGCCGAAGGAAAAGCCGCAAAAGCTGCAATGGAAGAAAAAATCGGGATCAAGGAAAAAGCCAAAGAAAAAGTCAGGATCAAAAACATCCTGGATCAAAAAGGGAAAGACAGCGATACAGAATGTCATTGCAAAATGCAGCCGGTTTCGGAAGCTGATCTTTACCGAAGAGAACAAGGCAAGTGTATCACTGGTATTGCGTGAGATCCGCTATCTGCTTCGTCATTATGGCTTTCGCAAGGTCAGCGGTGAGGTGCGGTTTTCGGCAGGAGATCCGGCATTGACCGGCGAGTGTCTTGGATTTATCAGTATGTTTCCATTTTTCTATCGGGATAAAAGAACACTGATACCAGATTTTTTATCCGAAGAATTCTATATAAAAGGACATGGAAAGGTAGCCGGTAAGGTGCGGATGATCCATCTGATCCGTTCCATCTTACACATATGGCAGGATAAGAATATCAGAGGTCTGATCCATCAGGTCAGAAAATAGGAGGAATAGTATATGGCAGAGAATAATTTTAATTCAACCGTTGAGTCACTGTTTAAAGGAATGGACAGTTTTATTACAACAAAGACTGTTGTCGGAGATGCGATCCATATCGGAGATACAATTATTCTTCCGCTTGTGGATGTATCTTTTGGCGTAGGTGCCGGTGCATTTGCACAGGATCGCAAACACAATGCCGGCGGTGGAATCGGTGGAAAGATCACACCGAGCGCAGTATTAGTTATACAGAATGGCACGACAAAGCTTGTGAACATCAAGAATCAGGATGGAATGACAAAGCTGCTTGATATGGTACCGGACTTCGTAAACAAGTTCACCAGTAAGAATGAAGCCCCAAAGGAAGCACCGGTGGATGAGGAAGCGAAGAAAAAAGCTGCAGATGAGATGGAAACGATCTTGTCGGAAAATACAAAAGAAACAGAGTAATGTGAAAAAGAAGATTTTTACATGAAATGTCAGCGCAGAAATAAAGAGCAAAATGGAATAGAATCAAACAAGAAGCATATATTAATCATAATATATGCTTTTTTGGTACAATCATATGAAGAAAGTGATCGGTTATTCGTTATTTTTAATTGGGATAGGGATTTTGCTTTCATTTCTGATACCGGGGGACTGCATAGCTGTTATTATCAGCCTGCTGTGTCTGATCATTGGATATAATCTGTTTTGCTCCTGTTAGGGTAGATAATAGAAGGATAAACTATAATTACAATACCATACGGATTGCAACAAAAAAGAACTGTCGGACGACAGTTCTTTTCATATTCCTTTACTCATTAAGCTCTTTCAACTTTTCCAGATCTTAAGCAGGAAGTACATACATACATTTTCTTTGGTGTTCCATTAACGTTACATTTAACAGATTTGATGTTGGATTTCCACATTCTATTAGATCTTCTATGAGAATGGCTCACATTGTTTCCGAAATGAGCGCCTTTTCCACAAACTGCACATTTTGCCATAATAGCACCTCCTTAAGTTTACTAAGCCTATATCCCTTAGGCTCACAACGGTATTATCTTAACAGATATATGTATAAAATGCAAGAAAAAAATTGATTTTTTCTAAAATAAAGAAAATATAGTTTCATTTTTTGGCAAAAGCGGTTATAATGTAGCTTATAGTATTGTGTACAGACATATCCGTACACTTTGAAATTCTGTTTTTAAGAAGAAAATATAATTTGGAGGTTTATAGAATGAAGGGACGAATGGATACCGCATTGGGAAATGTAATCATTGACAATGAAGTAATTGCCACTTATGCTGGTTCTGTTGCAGTTGAATGTTTCGGCATCGTTGGAATGGCTGCCGTCAACATGAAGGATGGTCTTGTAAAATTATTAAAGCGGGATTATCTGACACATGGAATAAATGTAACTGTAGATGAAAACAATAAGATTATCATTGATTTTCATGTGATCGTATCCTATGGCGTAAGTATAGGAACTGTTTCTGATAATCTGATCAGTACCGTGAAGTACAAGGTAGAAGAGTTTACCGGTATGGAGATCGCGAAGATCAATATCTTCGTAGAAGGTGTCAGAGTCATCGATTAAGGAGGATATACAGGTGGAAATTAACACAATAGATGCTGCGGTATTTTCAAAAATGTTTCTTGCCGGAGCAAAGAACTTAGAGGCGAAAAAAGAATGGATCAATGAGCTGAATGTCTTTCCGGTACCGGATGGAGATACCGGAACCAATATGTCCATGACGATCATGTCTGCGGCAAAGGCAGTCAGTGATCTTACGAATCCTACGATGGCAGAGCTTGCAAAGGCGATTTCATCCGGATCCCTGCGTGGTGCAAGAGGTAACTCCGGTGTTATCTTATCACAGCTTTTCCGTGGATTTACCAAGGTGATCGCAGATTATGATACCTTAGACGTTGTGGTATTAACAGAGGCAATGCAGAAGGCAGTTGAGACTGCATATAAGGCAGTTATGAAGCCGAAGGAAGGAACGATTCTTACCGTTGCAAAGGGTGCAGCCAATAAGGCATTAGAATTAATGGAAGAGACCGATGACATCGTATTTTTCGTTGGTGAGGTCATTAAGGCAGCAGATCATGTATTAAGCAAGACTCCGGATATGCTTCCTGTGTTAAAGCAGGCAGGTGTTGTAGATTCCGGCGGACAGGGACTTGTGCAGGTGTTAAAGGGTGGTTATGACTCCCTGCTTGGCAAGGAGATCGACTATACGATCGAAGGTGCTTCAAACGGCTCCGGTGTGGTTAAGATCACACCACAGACAGAACAGGATATCAAGTTCGGATACTGTACAGAGTTTATCATTGTCTTAAACCAGCCGTTATCTGAGAAGCAGGAAGCAGAATATAAGGCGTACTTAGAGTCTATCGGTGATTCTATCGTTGTAGTTGCAGATGATGAGATCGTAAAGACCCATGTACATACCAATGATCCGGGACTTGCGATCCAGAAGGCATTGACACATGGTTCTTTAAGTAAGATCAAGATCGATAATATGCGTGAAGAGCATCAGGAGAAGCTGATCAAGGACGCTGAGAAGTTAGCTGCCAAACAGGCAGAGGAAGAAGCAGAAGCTAAGGCAGATGAACCTGCAAAGGAGATGGGCTTTATCTCCGTATCGATCGGTGCAGGAATCAACGAGATTTTTACCGGCTTAGGCGTGGACTATATCATCGAAGGTGGTCAGACTATGAATCCGAGTACGGAGGATATGTTGACCGCGATCGAGAAAGTGAATGCGAAGAATATCTTTATCTTACCGAATAATAAGAATATCATCCTTGCTGCAAATCAGGCCGCAAGCTTAGTCGAAGATAAGAAGATCTTTGTAATCCCTACAAAGACAATTCCACAGGGTATTACAGCATTGATCAATTTTATCCCGGATCGTGATGCGAAGGAAAATGCTGACCGTATGACCGAGGAATTGGAGAATGTGAAGACCGGTCAGGTAACCTATGCAGTCCGTGATACCGAGATCGATGATAAGGTGATCAAACAGGGCGATTACATGGGAATCGGTGATAAGTGTATCCTGTCTGTCGGCAAGGATATGGAAGAGACAACCAAAGAGATGGTAAAAGAGATGATAGACGCTGATTCTTCCATCATCAGCGTTTACTATGGTGAAGAAGTGACAGAGGATGACGCCAATGCATTAGCTGCAGAGCTAGAAGAGGAATATCCGGATGTAGAAGTAGAACTTCACTTTGGTGGACAGCCGATTTATTATTATGTGATTTCGGTAGAGTAGGCTTAAGAAAGGCTTAGGTAGTAGTGTGAATATAGAATCTTCGATTTGTGAACTCAAGGGAATAGGTGAGAAGACAGGGAAGACGTTTGAAAAGCTGGGAGTATATACCATACGGGATATGCTTCTGGCTTTTCCGCGTGATTACCGGAAAATGCCGGTCTGTGAACCGATCGCGGGTATTATGGACGGCAGGGAATATGCAGTCTGTGCAAGAGTGGTGGCAACAC
Source organism: Lachnospiraceae bacterium (assembly GCA_022764465.1). Lineage (GTDB taxonomy): Bacteria > Bacillota > Clostridia > Lachnospirales > Lachnospiraceae > Roseburia_C. The sequence continues at coordinate 18,683 of JALERL010000096.1, forward strand.
CGGTGGTCCGACGGACTGCAAACATGGTCATTACGGTTGCAAAGATTGCAGATGACAGTGCAGGGATGGAATTGATCTGGTTTCGGTCGCCATATATCAAAAGCAGCTTAAAGCCGGGCAACAGCTATGTTTTTCTTGGAAAGGCATTGGCAAAAAACGGACATATGACAATGGAACAGCCAGCAGTCTATACGAAGGAGCAATACGATGCATTATCAGACTCTTATCAGCCGGTTTATGCACTGACAAAAGGAATTACCAATAACCTGTTCCGTAAGACCATGAAGCAGGCCTGTGCATGTCTGGATGCATCCGTGGAGTTTTTACCACAGGATATCTTAAAACGGCGGAATCTGATGGCTTATGACGCAGCGGTGCGTCAGATGCATTTTCCGTCGGATCTTGAAACCTTACAGCGGGCACATGACAGACTGGCATTTAATGAGTTTTTCCTGTTCCTGCTTCAGATGCAGCAGTTAAAAGAACAAAAACAGCGTGTGATCAATCAATGTAAGATGGACGTACAGGATCCGGTTATTGCAAAGATAAAGCGTGCACTGCCCTATGAACTGACCGGGGCACAGCAGCGTTCGCTTACGGAGATCTTAGACAACCTGAAGGGAACCTACAGTATGCAACGGCTTCTGCAGGGGGATGTCGGCTCCGGTAAGACGATCGTTGCGTTTGCAGCGATGGCAGTGGCAGCAGAAAACGGATACCAGTCTGCGATCATGGCGCCGACCGAGGTGCTTGCAAGACAGCATTATGAGAACTTTTCTGCGTGGTGTGAGGAGTTCGGCTTTGCTTATCCGGTCATTCTTCTGACCGGTTCTATGACGGCAAAGGAGAAGCTGCTGGCATATGAGAAGATCGCAGAGACAAAGAGTGCACTGATCATTGGTACACATGCACTGATCCAGGAAAAGGTGGCATATCAAAGCCTCGGACTGGTCATTACCGATGAGCAGCACCGCTTTGGTGTCAGACAGCGTGAAGTCTTTGCGGATAAGGGAGTGATGCCGCACATTCTTGTGATGAGTGCAACCCCGATCCCGCGTACCCTTGCGATCATTCTCTATGGAGATCTGGATATTTCCGTAATGGATGAACTGCCGGCAAAGCGGCTGCCGATCAAGAACTGCGTGGTAGATGAAAGCTACCGGCAAAAAGCCTATGCTTTTATCAAAAAGGAAGTGGCAGCCGGGCATCAGGTATATATCATCTGTCCACTGGTAGAAGAAAGTGAGAATATGGAAGGCAAAAATGTGACCGAGTATTCTGCGCAGTTAGCGCAGATCTTTGGCACCGGGATCACGGTTGGATGTCTGCACGGAAAGATGAAACCGAAGGAAAAAAATGAGATCATGGAAGAATTTTTGCAGAATAAGATCCAGATCCTTGTTTCCACAACGGTAGTAGAGGTCGGTGTCAACGTGCCAAATGCAACCGTGATGATGGTGGAAAATGCAGACCGTTTCGGATTAGCGCAGCTGCACCAGCTTAGAGGACGTGTCGGACGAGGGGATGCACAATCCTACTGTATCTTTGTGAATACCTCGAAAGGGAAGACTGCCAAAAAGCGTCTGGAGATCTTAAACAAATCAAACGACGGATTTGAAATTGCAAGGGAAGATCTCAAGCTTCGTGGACCGGGAGATTTCTTCGGTATCCGGCAAAGCGGCATTATGAATTTTGCGGTCGGGGATGTATTCAATGATGCTGCAATTTTATCCGCTGCATCCGAGGAAAGTAATCGTTTAAGTGAAGAAGATCCCTACTTAAAAAGCGAAAAAAACAGACGCCTTGGAAGTATTTTAGAAGAATACAGACAAAACATGGAAAACAATCTAAATATTTAGATTGTTTCGAACTATTTCGCGACAAAATGGAGAAAATAGACATATTTTTAGCGAAAATAACACTTCTTTTGTTGAATTCTATAAATTTATTTGCTAAAATAATCGTGAGGAATGGAGGAAAAGATATGAGAAAAGGCGGTATTTTATGGGAAAGACAAAAGAAAAAGAGAAAAAGGCGAAGGTAAAAACCAGAAAAGCGAAAACGTTTTCGAAAAAATCTGGCTGTACACAGAAAATCAGTGCGAAAATGCTTTGTGTGATCCTGCCGGTTCTGATCGGTGGCATGCTCATCTTAACGCTGGTCAGTATTTTCTCCGGGAGAAGGATCATTCAGGAGGAAGTGAAGTCCCAGATGACGGTTCAGTTAGAGAATAATGAACAGCAGATGATCTCTGAGATTGAATCGGCGGATGCGCTTGCAAAGCATATGGCGGGGATTGTAGCGACCACGTATAAGACGGAGAAGCTGTTGGCATATGTTCAGTTCCTTAATAAGATGATCTATGAGGAAGATTGCATCTATGGAAGCGGAATCTGGTTTGAACCGAACAAGTATGATGCCCAGCAGAGATTCGTTGCTCCGTATGTCTATAAGGATGGCGACGAACCGATCGTGACGTATGATTACAGCAAGAGTGCGTATGATTATCCGGGGAAGGAATACTATGTGCAGACGAAGGAGACAGGGAAATCTTACTATTCTGCACCACATCACGATGATACCTTAGATATTACGATCGTAACAATCGCAGAACCGATCTTTGATCCGGATGGAAAGTATATGGGCTGTGTGACCGTGGATATTACGACCGATACGATCCAGCAGTTGACCGATACGATCAAGGTCGGTGAAAGCGGACAGGCATTTCTGATCGCTTCTGACGGAACGTATATTGCCTGCGATGATAATACGAAGGTAATGAATACGAGGATCACAGAAGATGATAATGCTTCACTTGCAGCTGCCGGAACCGAGATCTTACAAAACGAGACCGGAATTACCGGGTTAAAAAAGGATGGCGTTGCATATCAGCTTTATTATTCGATGATTCCGAATGTAAACTGGAAGCTTGCCATTATGATCAAGGCATCGGAGTTAGATCAGCCGGTTGTCAGTCTTGGCATACAGCTTATCGTGATCGCACTGATCATCTGTATCCTTGTCGTTGCTACGATCTTAGTACAGATTAAGCATGTATCTTCACAGATCAACAAGGTGAAGAACTTTGCAGTGCAGTTGGCAGAGGGTAACTTTACCATCCATAATCTGGATACTAGACGACGGGATGAACTCGGTGCAATGGGAGATTCCTTAAACGAAATGTATGGCTATAATAAGGATATCATCGGTAAAATATCGCGTCATTCACAGACCATGATACAGGCAAGCAATGCGCTTAGGGATTCTTCCAGGCAGCTTAAGAAAGAATTCGCACTGATCGATGATCTGCTGAATCAGGTCAATACCGATATGACGTCCTCTTCGGCGGCGACAGAAGAAGTTAATGCAGCGGTGGAAGAGGTGCATACATCGATTGGTGTCCTGACACGGGAGACGGAAAAGAGCCTGAATCTGTCAAATGAGATCAAGGATCGTGCATCACATATTTTAGACAGCAGCACGCAGTCATATGAACTTGCAACGGATCTGTCTGCAAAGCATCAGGCAGGATTACAGGAGAGTATCCAGAATGCTGCTGTGGTACACTCTATCGGGGAACTTGCCGATGTGATTTCCGGTATTGCCGAACAGATCAATCTGCTTTCCTTAAACGCTTCGATCGAAGCTGCAAGAGCCGGAGATCAGGGCAAAGGATTTGCGGTGGTCGCAACGGAGATCGGCAAGCTGGCAAAGGAAACGTCACAGGCAGTGAAGCAGATCAAGGATACGATCGTGGATGTGCAAGGTGCCTTTGATGGTATGGTTGACCAGTCGGGAGCCTTGTTACACTTTATGACGGATACGGTAGCACCGGATTATGATGCCTTTGTCAATGTCTCAAAACAGTACGGGGAAGATGCGAAGACGATTGAAAGCTTTTCAAATGATATTGCCGAGATGGCATCGAATATCGGTAAGATCATAGAAGAAGTCAGTCAGGCAATCGGCAATATTGCAGAATCTTCCCAGAACACCGTGGGACACAGCCGTCAGATCATACAGTCGGTAGGTTCGGTATCCGGAATCGTGAATCATATCGGGGATATGTCCATAGAACAGCAGGAGATTGCCGGAGAACTAAAAGGAGTCGTAAACAAGTTTCAGTTATGATTCCCATACAGTAAAAAGCCGTGGATAAGATCCACGGCTTCTCTTTTACTTACCAGCCATCTGTTTTTCCTGAGCTTCGATCATTTTCTTGACCATATAACCACCAACGGAACCATTCTGACGGGATGTTAAATCTCCGTTATATCCATCAGAAAGTGGTACGCCAAGTTCGTTTGCTACCTCGAATTTGAACTGGTTTAATGCACTTTTTGCTTCTGGAACTACTGATTTGTTCGAACGATTTGTCATGATGATTTCCTCCTTTGATCAGCTAGTAAAATGAAAAGAAATATTGGATTCCTTTCACTTATAGTATGAGCTGCATCATGGTATTTACACTGGAAAAGAGAACATAATCTGACAAAAAATTCTGAAAATCAATCATTTTCGCAAAGCGCGATCCCGGAAATATCCGGATGGATCGTCATCGAATAATTCGTGTAGTAGATGACGAAGCCTGGAACAGCACCGTTTGGCTTTTTGACATTTTTCCGTTCCAGATAATCGATTTCCACCTTTTCATTTTCGCGTCCCTTGGAATAGAAGCCGGCAAGCCGTGCCGCTTCCTCATAGGTGCGGTCCGGAAGCTCCTTGCCGTTGGTACGCACGATCACATGGGAACCCGGCATGCCCTTGGCATGGAACCACCAGTCACCGCCATTGGCGAACTTAAAGGTAAGTTCATCATTCTGGTAGTTGTTTTTTCCTACATAAATATCGAATCCATCCGAAGAACGATAGTGGAACGGCTTACTCTTGATGCGTGCACGCTTTTCCCCACTCCGTTTGCGGATATATCCGTATGCGATCAGTTCTTCCTTGATCTGGACAAGATCCTCCTCGGATTCGGCAATAGAAAGAGCGGTGGAGATGGAGTCTAGATGATCCATTTCCTGTTTGGTTTCTGCAAGCAGTGTTTCGAGTGCTTCACTCGTACGTTTTAACTTGTTGTATTTTGCAAAATATTTTTTTGCATTTTCGGAAGGTGTCAGTGTTGGATCAAGCGGAATCGTAATGTCTTCGTTTGTGTAATAATTCGGCACAGTCACCTTTGTGGCACCTTCTTCTACACCGTAACCATAGGTGTTTAACAGTTCGCCGTATACACGGTATTTGTCCCGCTTTGCGGTATCCTGCATCTGTTTTGCCTGAAGCGCGTACTTTTTATGGCTACGCTCGGAAGCAGTTGTTACGATCCTTCTTAGGTCGGATGACTTCTGCCGGATTCTGGTGTAGATATTTTTCCGTGCATAGAACTGCTCAAGCACATAGGAGATCGATTCGTTATACTCGCTGCCAAGATCCTGATACTGTGTCAGCTCGACCGGTGCGAAATCAATCGGTTCCTTGTCTTTTAGAATGATATGCGGATGGAAGTTCCCTGTTTTTACATCCTCCATCAGCCAGCTGAAATTGTGATACAGATGAAGTCCCATATCTGGTGTCAGGGATGCAGTAGCCATATCACCGTCGATCGAAGCACGGAAGCAGATCTCCTGTGCGATGACCGGACTGATCCCGGTGTAGGTAGTATAGATTGCCTTTGCAATGGAGCAAGGCTTTGTAAGCACCTGCGTGAGGAATTCTTCTTCTGTCGTAAGAAGTGGATCGTACTTATCCTGTGTCTGCGGGATAAAATAAGTGCGTCCCGGAAGTACCTCACGGATCGAACTCATCTGTGAGGAAACGTGTTTGATACTGTCTATGATACGATCGTTTTCGTCACAGAAGATAATATTACTGTGCTTTCCCATCAGTTCGACGATCAGCTTTTTCGTGCGAAGGTCGCCTAACTCATCGAGGTGTTCAATGTGAAGGCAGAGAATACGCTCTAAGCCCGGCTGTGTGATTGAAAGGATCCTGCCGTTTGCAATGTGCTTGCGAAGCAGCATGCAGAAGTTCGGTGCAGTCATCGGACTTGGCTTATTTACTCCGGTCAGATAGACAAACGGAAGAGAAGCACTTGCTGAGAGGGCAAGGCGGTAATTACCGCTGCTTCCTTTCATCGTTAAAAGCAGTTCATCTGTTTCCGGCTGTGCGATCTTACTGATCCTTGCATTTGTCATTACTTTATTTAATTCAGCAGCAAGACTTGCTACTGTAATACCATCTAATGCCATAGCATTTGACCTCCTGTAACTGTCATTTTCTATGATTATAGCGAAGAACCAAAAAAAATACAAGGACAGGTGCAGATTTGGATTTGACGAATGAAGAATTTTCAACTATAATATATTCATCTATGCACATAGGAGGCATATATGATTAAAAGTATGACCGGATTTGGTCGGTGTGAAATAGAAAAAAACAATCGAAAAGTAACCGTAGAAATCAAATCTGTCAATCATCGTTATCTGGATGTGAATATGAAGATGCCAAAGAGTTTAGGTGTCTTTGAGAGCGCAGTGCGTAATCTGCTCAAGGAATATATCCAGCGAGGCAAGGTAGACGTATTTTTTACATACGAAGATTTTAATGAAGCTAATGTTTCCTTAAAATACAACGAGACATTGGCTGCGGAGTATCTGAAATATCTGCGGCAGATGGCAGAGCAGTTTGGTATCGAAGACGATATCCGGGTAAGTACCTTATCCAGATATCCGGAAGTCCTTACCATGGAACAGCAGGACATGGATGATAAGGAAGTCTGGGCAGTGGTAGAAGAAGCTGTCCGTGGCGCATGTGAGAAACTGGTTGAGAGCCGGATCACCGAGGGCGAGAACCTGAAAACAGATCTGGTCGCAAAGTTAGACCAGATGTTAGAATATGTAAGCTATATCGAGGAGCGTTCCCCGGAGATCTTAAAGGAATACCGCAAACGGTTAGAGGGGAAAATCCAGGAAGTACTTGGCGATACGCAGTTAGAGGAGTCCAGGATTGCTGCTGAAGTTACGATCTTTGCAGATAAGATCTGTGTGGATGAAGAGACGGTGCGCCTAAGAAGCCATGTCCAGGGCATGAAGGATACTCTGCTTGAAGGCGGCGGTATCGGAAGAAAGCTCGACTTTATTGCACAGGAGATGAACCGGGAGGCCAATACGATCCTCTCGAAAGCAAATGATCTGGCAATTTCGAATCTGGGTATCAGTCTAAAGACCGATATTGAAAAGGTTCGTGAACAGATCCAGAACATTGAATAAGGAGATGTCATGGCAGGACTTATGAACATCGGATTTGGCAATGTAGTCTCTACCGAGAAGATCGTTGCCATTATCACACCGGATTCTGCACCGGCAAAGCGGATTGTTCAGCGTGCGAAGGAAGAAGAACGTATCATTGATGCGACGCAGGGAAGACGCACGAGAGCAATCCTTATTATGGAAAAAAATCAGGTAGTATTATCTGCATTGCAGCCGGATACGTTATCCGGCAGATATCAGACTTTTTACTAGAAAGGAAGACTATCATTATTATGGAAAAGCAGGGTATACTTATTGTAGTTTCCGGTTTTTCAGGAGCCGGAAAAGGCACGATCATGAAGGAACTGTTAAAACGCTATCCTGATCAGTATGCACTTTCGGTTTCTGCAACAACACGCGGACCAAGACCGGGTGAAGTGGATGGAACGGATTATTTTTTCCGTACCAGAGAGCAGTTTGAAGAGATGATCGCACAGGATGAACTGATCGAATATGCACAGTATGTGAACAATTATTATGGAACACCGAAGTCCTATGTGCAGGAACAGTTGAGTAAGGGTAAGGATGTGATCCTTGAGATTGAGATCCAGGGAGCATTAAAGGTGAAGGAGAAGTTCCCGGACACCATGCTTTTATTCGTTTCAACTCCATCTGCCCAGATCTTAAAGGAACGTCTTGTCGGACGTGGGACAGAGGATGAAGCAACCATTCATGCAAGACTTGCAAGAGCGGTTCAGGAATCCGAAGGAATCGAGAATTATGATTACTTTGTGATCAACGATGAGCTTTCAGAGTGTGTAGAAAATGTACATGCGCTGATTCGCTGCGAACACAATCGTGTGTCACGTAATATAAATTTCATCAATCATATCAGAGAAGACCTGTCAGGTTTTTCGAAAGGAGAATAATTATGATACATCCATCTTATGTAGAACTTATGAAAGTAGTAAACAATGACGTTGAGATCGGTGAAGAACCGGTAGTAAACAGCCGTTATTCCATCGTAATCGCAGCATCTAAGCGTGCAAGACAGATCATCGGTGGTGACGAACCATTGATCGAGAATGCAAAGGGAAGAAAGCCTTTATCGATTGCAGTCGAAGAACTGTATACCGGTAAGGTGAAGATCATGGGTGAAGACGAACAGTCGGATGAAGAGTAAGACGAAATAAGAAGTAAGGGATGAGGGGTAACAGATTGCTGTTCCCCTTTTCCATATTAGTGGAGGAACTATGAACCTGTTATTTGTATCACTAGGCTGTGATAAGAACCTTGTAGATTCAGAATATATGATCGGTATGATGGCAGATGCCGGATATCAGGTCATTGATGACGAGAATGAAGCAGACGTGATTATCGTAAACAGCTGTTGTTTTATCAATGATGCAAAGGAAGAAAGTATCAATACGATCTTAGAACTTGCCGAGTTGAAAAAAAGCGGCAGGTTAAAGGCACTCGTTGTAACCGGCTGTCTGGCACAGCGGTATAAGGAAGAGATCATTGAAGAGATTCCGGAAGTCGATGCAATCCTTGGTACCAATTCCTATGAAGATATTGTCCATGCGGTAGAAGAAGTCTTACAGGGTAAGACTTACCAGAATCTTGGAACCTTAGACGGACTGCCGAAGCTGACCACAAAGCGCAGCATCACAACCGGCGGTCATTATGCATATCTTAAGATTGCAGAGGGCTGTGACAAGCACTGTACCTACTGTGTGATCCCGTCAGTCCGGGGTTATTACCGGAGTGTTCCAATGGAGGAACTGGTAAAAAAAGCGAAAGAACTGGTAAAACAGGGTGTACGCGAGCTGATCCTTGTTGCACAGGAGACGACGCTTTACGGCATGGATCTCTATGGAGAAAAGATGCTGCATCGTCTGTTAGATGAACTGAATCAGATTGACGGACTTTACTGGATCCGTATCATGTATTGTTATCCGGAAGAGATCTATGATGAACTGATCGCTTCAATCAAGCGCAATGAGAAGGTATGCCATTATCTGGATATTCCAATCCAGCATGCGAACTCTGATGTACTTCGCAGAATGGGAAGACGTACGAATAAGGAAGATCTGATCCGCATTATTACGAATCTTCGGAAAGAGATTCCTGACATCACACTGCGTACGACGCTGATCTGTGGATTCCCGGGAGAGACAAAGGAGCAGCACGAAGAACTGATGCAGTTTGTCAATGACATGGAATTTGACCGGTTAGGTGCATTTACCTATTCTCCGGAAGAGGGAACACCTGCGGCTGAGATGGAAGGCCAGATCCCGGAAGAACAGAAGAAAGAATGGCAGGAAGAGGTCATGGAGTTAGAACAGGAAGTGATCTTTGATAAGAACGAAGAGATGAAAGGGCAGAAGCTGTACGCATTCATTGAGGGAAAAATTGCAGATGAAAATGGCGTATATGTCGGAAGAACGTATAAGGATGCGCCTGAGGTAGATGGTTACATCTTTGTGAACTCCTCACAGGAACTTATGACAGGAGATTTTGTCAGGGTAGAAGTGACAGGAGCATATGAGTATGATCTGATAGGAGAACAATTATGAATTTACCAAACAAATTAACAATATTTCGTGTAATTTTAATCCCGTTTTTTGTATTCTTTTTGTTAGCACCATATTTTGAAGGATATGGCAATTATATTGCAGTTGCCATTTTTATCGTTGCCAGCCTGACGGATCTGTTAGACGGTAAGATTGCAAGAAAGTACAATCTGGTGACAGATTTCGGCAAGTTTATGGATCCGTTAGCGGATAAACTGCTGGTATGTTCCGCTATGATCTGTCTGATCGAGAATGGAAAGCTTGCAGCATGGATCGTAATCGTCATCATCAGCCGTGAATTCATTATCAGTGGATTCCGTCTGGTCGCATCAGACAACGGAATCGTAATCGCAGCAAGCTACTGGGGCAAGTTTAAGACAACCTTCCAGATGTTAATGATCATTGTACTGATCTTAGATATCCAGATGCCGTTTTTTGAAATCCTTGGAACGGTGCTTACGTATATCGCACTGATCCTTACCGTTGTTTCACTGATCGATTATCTCTGGAAGAATAAGAGCGTCTTAAAAGAACAGAAATAGCCGGATATGTTCCGGTACGGAGGCAGGCAATATGGATGGATCACTGGAATATCAGATCTATGAAGAATTAAAGAAAAAGGGACTTACGATCACAACCGCTGAGTCCTGTACCGGTGGACTGGTGGCAGGAACCCTGATCAATGTCGGCGGGATTTCCGATTATCTGAAAGAAGCATACATCACGTATTGTGATGAAGCAAAAAAGAAGCTGCTTGGTGTAAGTGAAGATACGTTATTAAAATATACCGCGGTTAGTGCGAAGACAGCAGAAGAAATGGCACTTGGCGGTGCAAAAGCGGCAGATGCAGATATCTGTCTTTCGGTAACCGGAATCGCAGGACCGGGTGGTGGCAATGAAGAATTCCCGGTCGGGCTGGTCTATACCGGCTGTGCGATCCGCGGAAAGGTCAGTGTGAAAAAGCACATTTTTTCCGGTGACAGACAGGAAGTGCGTAAGCAGGCAGTAACAGCAGTGCTACAGCAGCTGTTAGATGATCTGCATGCACCAGAATAAGAAAGCAAAGAGGACAGGAACTATGAGGATTATAGCAGGAACGGCAAGAAGCCTGCCATTAAAGACAATCGATGGGATGGATACAAGGCCTACAACAGACCGGATCAAAGAGACACTTTTTAACATGCTGCAACCGGATATACCGGGCTGCTATTTCTTAGATCTGTTTGCAGGAAGCGGACAGATGGGATTAGAGGCAGTCAGCAGAGGTGCTTCCTATGCGGTATTTGTGGAAAATGCAAAAAAGGCTGCAGCCTGTATTGAGGATAATATCCACTTCACGAAGTTTGAGGACAGATGTAAGCTGATGCAGATGGATGTGACAGCTGCGATCCGTTCGCTCGAAGGAAAATATACCTTTGATATTATCTTTTTAGATCCTCCGTATAAGAAGGAATTAGAAAAAGACGTTCTGCTTTCGCTGCGGCAGTCTTCCATACTGAAGGGCAATACGAAGATTATCGTAGAAGCTGCACTGAAAACAGATTTCTCTTATATTGAAGAAATGGGATATGAGATCCTAAAAGAAAAAACTTATAAGACAAATATGCATCTTTTTTTGCGTAAGAAGAACGGATAAAATCGTGCATGGAAATGAGGAAGCGTATGAAGAAAGCAATCTATCCGGGCAGCTTTGACCCGGTGACAAACGGACATATGGATATGATCGTAAGAGCATCAAAGATTGTAGATGAACTTGTAGTAGGCGTCTTGAATAACAGCGCGAAAAATTCGTTGTTTTCTGTAGAGGAACGTGTTAGTATGTTAGAAGAGATGACACGAGATATGAAGAATGTTACCGTTACATCCTTTGATGGACTGATGGTTGATTATATGGACGAGATCGGGGCTACGATCGTTGTCCGTGGACTCCGTGCAGTAACGGATTTTGAATATGAGTTACAGATCGCACAGACGAATCATAAGGTGAATCCGAAGATCGACACCATCTTTCTTACAACGAGTCTGGAATATGCATATTTAAGTTCCACGATCGTAAAAGAGTTTGCATCTTATGGCGGGGATATTTCACATTTTGTGCCACAGCGTTTTATCAATGATATTTATGCGAAGTATAACATAGAGCCAAAGACAGATAAGAAATAATCATAGATTAAAAGGGAGCGTGTGTGATAGATGAGCAGCAGAATGGAACAGATTATAGAAGAGATTGAAGAATATATTGAGAACTGTAAGTTTCAGCCGTTATCAAGTACGAAGATCGTTGTCAATAAGGACGAGATTGAAGAACTTTTGACAGAGCTTCGGATGAAGACACCGGAGGAGATCAAGCGTTATCAGAAGATCATCAGCAATAAGGAGGCAATCCTTGCAGATGCGCAGGCAAAGGCAGATGCGATCATTGCACAGGCTCAGGTACAGACGAATGAATTAGTCAGCGAGCATCAGATCATGCAGCAGGCATACGCGCAGGCGAATGAGGTTGTTATGATCGCAACGAAGCAGGCACAGGAGATCTTAGATAATGCGACGAACGATGCAAATAATATCCGTACGGCTGCAATCGAGTACACCGATAACATCCTAAAGAGTATGGAAGATGTGATTTCCAGTGCGATTGATACTTCAAAAGCAAGATTTGACAGCCTGAACAATTCCTTACAGGGATTTTTAGATATTGTGGTATCGAACCGCAGCGAGCTTGTCCCGGAGGAAGAAAGCGAAGAGAAGCCAAAGGAACCGGAACAGGCAGAAGCGGCACAGACCGTAGCTGCCCCGGAAGAGAATTAACTAAAAGTATACGGATATGGCTGGCATCCTGCAGATCAGATAGGCCAGTAAGGAACTTTCCATACATAGTAAGAACTTTGTCAGAATGTACGGTCGGATTGAAAGCCCGGTTTCTTGGACCATGGCAGTGGTCTGCGCGATTCCGCTGCATCCACCGAATGCAGTAAAGGCAATGCAGAGCAGATATTTGGTCAGAAGTGGACAGGAACTTTCTGCAACTGCCCAGATTCCATTGGTGATTTCAATTCCACCTGTGAACAGGATCCGTACCAGTTCCGGTATGTCCGGAAGCAGGGATAGCACAGAGACAGCGATGGAAAAAAGCATGATATATCCTCCCAGCCGGACAAGTGTTTCAAAACCGTTTATGATTGCGGCATCAATGATTTTGAAGTGAAACTGAAATCGTGATGTCGTATTTTTATGTAAAAAATCCGCATGCTTTTTCCGACGTTTCAGCAGAAATCTTCCGAGCAGTAACGGAGGCAGATATAAGATCAAAAAGGTCACAGGAATGAGTGCAGGAAGCTTCAGTGACTGGTTTAGAATAAAGCTGCTGACAAAAACCGGGCTCATGTTATTGCTGATGATAAAAAGAACCGAGGCTTCCTCGTATGAGATTTTGCCTTCTTCTAACATGGACGCGCAGATCTTACTGCCCATCGGAAAACCGAATAAAAATCCGGCTGCAAGTGGAAAGGTTCCCTCGATGCTGACCGGGAGTACATGTGTAAGCATCCGGTGAAGCGGTCTGGCAAACAGATAAAACAGATTACTGCTTAAGCAGATTCCGGTCAGGATCGCAAACGGAAGAAGCGTTGGGAGGATGATCTGATACCAGAGTAACAGTCCACTGGCGGCGGCAGGAACTGCATGCTGTGGGAATGCGATCAGATAGAGAAAGAGGCTAAGCAGCGATAGCAGAAGGAACATTTTTTTCATAGTGCAGATTCATTATTTCCCTTTTTCACTAATATATTTTTGTGATAAAAAAATATTCCGGATCTGGTGATTTATGAAGGAAAGACGCATTTGTTGTGTTATACTATTTGTAATTCTGATTCTATTTGATGTGAAGCTGACTGGGATTTTGCAGGAACAAAAAAACGGTCAGCTGGAGTTTGATCCGGAAGTGTACCATACGACGTTCCGGAATCAGCAGGTCGATCCGCTGATTTATCAGAATTTTTTGGACTATGATACGAAAAAGTATTCGGTTTCCGAATATATCGCAGGTTATTTTTATCAGGGCGAGCAGAGTAAAACGGCGCTTACGGCACGCATCGATCAGTTTCGGCTGCAATATCCGAACGAATGGAACTGTTATGTAAGTTATGAAGATGCCATCTGGGCGGATGTCCGTTATTTTCCGGTTGCTGCTTCTATGAACCATCCGGATGCTACGGTTGCATTTGATGATTCGTGGATGCAGAGCCGGACTTTTGGCGGAAACCGGGGGCATGAAGGCTGTGATATTATGGCATCGGTCAATACGAGAGGCTATTATCCGATCGTCAGTGTCAGTGATGGTGTGATTGAAAAAATCGGCTGGCTGCCGCAAGGGGGCTACCGGCTTGGCATCCGGAGTCCACATGGTGCGTATTTTTACTATGCGCACCTGTATGATTATGTCCGTGACTTTGTACCGGGTGAACCGGTTACGGCCGGTGAGATCATTGGATTTATGGGAGACAGTGGCTACAGTAAGGTCGAAGGGACAGTTGGAAATTTCGATGTGCATCTTCATTTTGGAATCTACTTAAATGACGAAAACGGGAAGGAATTCAGTGTGAATTCGTATTCTGTATTAAAAATGTTAGAAAAGAAAAAATACCGCTGTATGTTTTAGATATATATAAACATAAGGGAAAGGATCAGTCGATGGGAGCGAAGATCAGATTAGATAAATATCTTGCCAATATGGGGATCGGGACACGGACAGAAGTAAAAGCTTATATCCGAAAGGGAAAGGTTACGGTCAATGATACCGTGACAAAGAGTCCGGAACTTAAGATTGATACGGACAAGGATCAAGTATGCTTCGAGCATCAGCCGGTGGGCTATGTAAGGCAGGAGTACTATCTGTTTTATAAACCGGCAGGCTGTGTATCAGCAACCGAAGATAAGACACACCGTACCGTGTTAGATTATATCGATGCAAAAAGAAAGGACCTTTTTCCGGTCGGCAGATTGGATATTGATACTGAGGGACTCTTACTGATTACAAATGACGGTGCACTTGCCCATCAGCTGCTGTCACCGAAAAAGCATGTAAAGAAGACCTATTATGCAAGGATCGACGGCCTGGTTACCGCAGAGGATGTAAGGGCGTTTGAAGAAGGCGTGGATATCGGTGAAGAAAAGCTTACGATGCCGGCAGACTTAGAGATCTTATCCGCGGGTGAGATCTCAGAGATCCTGATCACGATCTGTGAAGGAAAGTATCACCAGGTAAAGCGGATGTTTGAAGCAGTCGGAAAGAATGTGATCTATCTAAAGCGGCTGTCCATGGGAACACTGACATTAGATGCGGCCTTACAGCCGGGAGAATACCGCAGTCTGACGAAGCAGGAGATTGCAGCATTAAGTCAGCAGACACCGAAAGAGGAAGAAAGGGAACAGGAATGAATACCGGATTTTTACCAATTTCAAAACAGGATATGATCGATCAGGGCATTGATCAGCTTGACTTCGTCTATGTGATCGGAGACGCCTATGTCGATCATCCATCCTTCGGACATGCGATCATCAGCAGAATCCTTGTACAGCATGGATATACGGTGGGAATTATCTCACAGCCGGACTTCCGGGATAAAAACAGTGTAACGATCCTTGGCGAGCCAAGGCTTGGCTTTATTGTTACCGCAGGAAATATGGATTCGATGGTCAATCATTATTCCGTATCAAAGAAAAGACGTACCAGAGATGCCTATACACCGGGTGGCGTGATGGGAAAAAGACCGGACTATGCGACTGTCTGCTATGGCAATCTGATCCGCCAGACCTATAAGCATAACCCGATCATTATCGGAGGAATTGAAGCCAGTCTGCGCCGTATGGGACATTACGATTACTGGTCAAATAAGATAAGACGTTCGATCCTTTTAGATTCCGGTGCGGATATCATCTCTTATGGAATGGGTGAACGCAGTATTGTAGAGATCGCAGATGCACTGGCAAGCGGGCTGTCTGTCCGTGATATAACGTTTATAGACGGAACAGTCTATAAGACGAGAAAGCGGGAAGACATTTATGATGCGATCGAACTGCCATCCTTTGAACAGATCAAGGCAGATAAGCGCGAATATGCAAAAAGCTTTTACCTGCAATATCAGAATACCGATCCATTTGCAGCAAAGCGGCTGTTTGAGACCTATGATGAGAAGCTTTTTGTCGTACAGAATCCACCTGCCAAGCCCCTTTCACAGCAGGAAATGGATGATGTCTATGCGCTTCCGTATATGAGAACCTATCATCCTTCCTATGAGAAGGCAGGCGGTGTTCCGGCAATCGAAGAAGTGAAGTTCTCACTGATCAGCAACCGCGGATGCTTTGGAGGCTGCAACTTCTGTGCACTGACTTTCCATCAGGGCAGGATCATCCAGACGAGAAGCCATGATTCCATCGTAGAAGAAGCAAAGCTTATGACAAAGGATAAGGACTTTAAAGGATATATCCATGATGTCGGTGGGCCGACCGCTAACTTCCGCAGACCATCCTGTGACAAACAGCTGACAAAGGGTGTCTGCAAAAACAGACAGTGCTTATTCCCGACCCCATGTAAGAACCTTGTAGTGGATCACAGCGATTATATTAAGCTCCTGCGTAAGCTTCGCAGCCTTCCGGGTGTAAAAAAAGTCTTTATCCGTTCCGGAATCCGCTTCGACTACTTATTATATGATAAGGATCAGTCCTTTTTACGGGAACTTTGTGAATATCATGTCAGTGGACAGCTTAAGGTTGCACCAGAGCATATTTCGGACAAGGTCTTAGAAAAGCTTGGAAAACCATCCGCACAGGTCTACTGGAAGTTTGTTGATGCATATCATAAGATGAATGAGAAGCTTGGCAAAAAACAGTATCTGGTTCCATACCTGATGTCTTCCCATCCGGGATCAACCTTGCAGGAAGCGATCGAACTGGCAGAATACTTACAAAAGCTTGGTTATATGCCGGAGCAGGTGCAGGACTTTTATCCGACACCGTCGACCATTTCGACCTGTATGTATTATACCGGACTTGATCCACGTACGATGGAGCCGGTCTACGTTGCCACGAATCCGCATGAAAAGGCAATGCAACGTGCCCTGATCCAGTACCGGAATCCGGACAGTTATGGTCTGGTAAAAGAAGCACTGCATTTAGCAGGACGGGAAGATCTGATCGGATTTGAGGAACACTGTCTGATCCCACCACGGAAGATGAAGCATCCGACAGGGAATAAAACAAATGGTACAGCCGGACAGAATAGATCAATGAAGAACAATAAGAAAAATCATACAGCCAGACAGGATACAGTATCAAAGAACAATAAGAATACGAAGAACCGTACACCGCAAAATGCCACCACAAAGCAGTCCGGCGGCAAGCGCAAGCCGATCCGGAACGTACACCAGAAGAAACGGTAATGTGAACATAAATTTTTACTGTGTATGCTTTACTTATTCACAGTAAAAAGCCTAGAAATGAGGATTCATATGAGAGAGATCCAGATTGGAAAGAATGAGGCTGGGCAGCGCCTGGATAAGTATTTAAAAAAGCTGCTGCCGAATGCAGGAAGCAGCTTCCTTTATAAGATGTTACGAAAAAAGAATATTGTCTGGAACGGAAAAAAGGCAGATGGCTCCGAAAAAATAGTGGTTGGCGATACGATCCAGATCTATTTTTCAGAAGAAACCTTTACAAAGTTTGCCGGAGGGGAGCAAAAGAAAGCAGAGATACCCGCAAGTCTTTCGAAGGTCGCATGGGACAAGCTTCCTATCGTCTATGAAGACGAAGATATTGTAATCATCAATAAGCCGTCCGGAATGCTTTCACAGAAGGCAAAGCCGGAGGATATTTCTGCCAACGAATATCTGATCGCTTATCTGCTTCATACCGGGGCGATTACACCGGAAGAGTTAAAGACCTTTCATCCATCGGTATGTAACCGGCTTGACCGCAACACCTCCGGGCTTTTACTTGCCGGAAAGTCCTTAAAGGGATTGCAGGAGCTTTCTGCAATGTTAAAGGATCGTTCGATGCGCAAGTATTACCGTTGTATTGTCTCCGGTGAGATGAGAGAGCCGGCACGCATCTGCGGATACCTGTGTAAGGATGAAAAAAACAATCAGGTCACGATACAAAGCAGACCCGGTGCGGATGCAAAATATATCGAAACCGAATACACACCGGTCGCATCGATGCCAGACAGAACGCTCTTAGAAGTACATCTGATCACCGGCCGGTCGCATCAGATCCGTGCCCACCTTGCTTCGATCGGCCATCCAATCATCGGGGATCTGAAGTATGGGGATCAGATGGTCAATCAGAAATGGCGGACATGCTGCCGGATCAAAAGCCAGCTTTTACATGCTTACCGGGTAGAACTTCCGGATGGCAGAAGTTTTCTTGCCAAAACGGGTGCGGAATTTGAGCGTGTGATGACTTATCAGAATTAGTGGCCAAAAAGGAAAGGAAAACGGAAGATGAAGATCTATTTAATGAGACATGGAGAAACAGATTATAATAAGAAAAAGCTGATCCAGGGAAGACTCGACATTCCGCTCAATGAATATGGAATCCGGCTTGCTGAACTGACCAGGGACGGCTTTCGCAAAGAGGGCTTACATTTTGATCTGGCATATTGCAGCCCACTCATCCGTGCAAGACAGACCGCGGATATCTTATTAGAGGGTGAAGATACACCCATCATCTATGACGACCGGATCTGTGAGATGAACTTTGCCGAGGGAGAAGGGGTACACTTAGATGAGATCGCAACCAATCCCGAATACCGGAATATCTATTATCTCTTCCATGAGCCGGAGAAATATCAGGCAACCAGTATCGGTGAAAGCTATGAGGATCTGTTTGCAAGGGTACAGGACTTTTTAGAGACAGAGATCTATCCGAAGGAAAAGGACTATGAGAATGTTTTAGTCTGCTGCCATGGAGGCATTATCCGTGCATTTTTGGCATTCCTTAAAAAGTTGGAATTAAGTGAGTTCTGGAATAACCATCAGCCAAACTGCAGTGTCAACATCATAGAGATCAAGGATCATTCGTTACATATCTTAGAAGAACATAAGATCTATTACACGCTTCCGAAGGAGAAGGAGGATACCATACTCTGATGGCAACCTGGAATTCAAGAGGTCTTCGTGGTTCTACACTCGAAGAATTTATCAACCGGACAAATGAAAAGTATTTGGAAAATCATCTGGCACTGATACAGAAGATTCCGACGCCGATCACCCCGATCAATATTGACAAGGAGACAAGGCACATCACCCTTGCTTACTTTGAACAGAAAAGTACGGTCGATTATATCGGTGCCGTACAGGGAATTCCGGTCTGCTTCGATGCGAAGGAATGCAATACGGATACGTTCCCACTTGCAAATATCCATGCACATCAGGTACAGTTTATGGAGGATTTTGAAAGACAGGGCGGGATTGCTTTTTTTCTGATCTTTTATTCCCATCGGGATGAATTCTATTATCTGCGCTATGAGCTTTTAAAAAAATTCTGGGATCGTGCCGCACAGGGCGGACGGAAAAGCTTCCGGTACGAAGAAACAGAGCAGGATTTTTTCCTGACCTCGAAAAACGGGTTACTTGTTCCGTATCTGGACGGAATCCAGAAGGATTTAGACAAAAGGGATTGACATTTGATGGATGATTTTTTATAATAAACAAAGCAATTCACTGTAGTAGCATGGTAGCACGCTAAAGTGCGTATTGAAAAATCAGCGTTTCAGCGAATAATTATTGACAGACAGGAAAGGTAGATCTATGAAAAATAAGCTTTTACATACACCGGAAGGTGTCAGGGATATTTACAATGAAGAATGTGAGAAGAAGCTCGTCTTACAGAGCAAGCTGTCACACACCTTAAAAAGCTACGGCTATCATAACATCCAGACCCCGACCTTTGAGTTTTTTGACATTTTTGGAAAAGAGATTGGAACAACACCATCAAAGGAACTGTATAAGTTCTTTGACCGTGAAGGAAACACACTGGTGCTCAGACCGGATATCACACCATCGATCGCACGTTCCGTTGCAAAATATTTTGCAGATGAGGATATGCCGATCCGCTTAAGCTATATGGGCAATACCTTTATCAATAACCACAGTTATCAGGGACGCTTAAAGGAGTGCACACAGCTTGGTGCGGAGCTGATCGGAGATAATACTGTGGATGCAGATGCAGAGATCCTTGCAATGGTCATTTCTTCCTTAAAGGCGGTCGGATTAAAGGAATTCCAGATCAGTATCGGTCATGTAGACATCTTAGCCGGACTGATCGCTGCTGCCGGATTAGATGAGGAGCAGACCGAGCGTGTCCGTGAGCTGATCGCAAATAAGAACTTCTTTGGAGTGGAAGAAGAGATCGAGCAGACCGACATACCGCAGTCCTTAAAGGAACTTTTCGGTATGCTTGGCATGATCTATAACCAGGCTTCTGATTTTGCCGGTGCATGTGCGCTTGCAAGGGAATACGTAGCGGATTGTCCGCAGATCCTTGCAGCCTTAGAACGCTTGCAGGCATTAGATGAAGTCTTACAGATCTATGGTGTGGACGATCATGTAAGCTATGAGCTTGGAATGATCAGCAATTATTCTTACTATACCGGAATTATTTTTGCAGGATATACCTTCGGAAGCGGAGAACCGATCGTGAAAGGTGGACGTTACGACAAGCTGCTGCCATACTTTGGCAAGGATGCGGCATCCATCGGATTCGCATTTACGGTCGATCAGTTGATGAGTGCGTTATCACGTCAGAAGATCGAGATCCCGGTGGATTACCGCAACACACTGATCGTCTATGAAGAGGCAGTCAAAAAGACCGCCATCGAAAAAGCAGCAGCTCTCCGTGCGGATGGCAATGCTGTAGAACTGATCTTACGTGACCAGACAAAGACGGATGCGGATTATCAGGCATATAAGGAACGCAACCAGATCGCAGAATTAATTTTTATGGGTGAGGACAGATAAATGGAAGAGATGAGATATTTAACATTTGCATTAGGAAAGGGCAGACTTGCCAAGAAGACATTAGAGACATTTGAAAAAATCGGAATCACCTGTGAAGAGATGAAGGATAAGGATACCAGAAAGCTGATCTTCGTAAATGAAGAGTTAAAGCTGAAGTTCTTCTTAGCCAAAGGACCGGATGTTCCGACTTATGTCGAATATGGTGCGGCAGACATCGGAATCGTAGGAAAAGATACGATCTTAGAGGAAGCCAGAAATATCTATGAGGTACTTGATCTTGGATTCGGCAAGTGCCGGATGTGCATCTGCGGGCCAAAGGAAGCGGGCGAATTGTTACAGCATCATGAGCTGATCCGTGTTGCAACCAAGTATCCGAGAATCGCAAAAGATTATTTCTATAATAAGAAGCATCAGACTGTTGAGATCATTAAGTTAAATGGTTCGATCGAATTAGCACCGATTGTTGGATTATCAGAGGTAATTTGTGATATAGTAGAGACAGGATCTACACTTCGTGAAAACGGACTTCAGGTTTTAGAAGAGGTTTGTCCGTTATCTGCACGTATGGTGGTCAACCAGGTGAGCATGAAGATGGAAAACGAACGGATCACGAAGTTAATTACAGACTTAAAGCAGGTATTACAGGTAGAAAGGAAGTAGTCAGATGAGAATTTTAAAGCTTACACCGGAGACAAAGAGCAATATTTTAGAAGACTTATTAAAGAGAAGCCCAAACAGCTATGGAGAATTTGAAGGCCGCGTCAATGCGATCATCGAGGATGTCCGTGCAAAAAGAGATGAAGCTGTTTTTGATTATACGAAGCGTTTTGATGGCGCAGATATCAATGCATCGAATATCTTAGTAACGGATGAAGAGATTCAAGAAGCTTATGAGAAGGTTGATCCTAAGCTGCTTGAAGTAATCCGCAAGTCCTTAGTCAACATCCGCGATTACCATGAAAAACAACGTCAGTTCAGTTGGTTTGACACCAAGGACAATGGCATCATCCTTGGTCAGAAGGTTACAGCCTTAGAGAAGGTCGGTGTCTATGTACCGGGCGGAAAGGCAGTTTACCCATCCTCGGTATTAATGAACGTTCTTCCGGCAAAGGTTGCCGGTGTTGACCGTATCATCATGACCACACCTCCGGGAAAAGACGGAAAGGTCAATCCATCCACATTAGTTGCTGCCAAGGAAGCCGGAGCAGATGAGATCTATAAGGTAGGCGGTGCACAGGCAATCGCAGCCCTTGCCTTTGGAACAGAAAGCATTCCAAAAGTAGATAAAATCGTAGGACCTGGTAATATCTATGTTGCACTTGCCAAAAAAGCTGTTTTTGGTTATGTAAGCATTGATTCGATCGCAGGACCAAGCGAGATTCTTGTACTCGCAGATGATTCCGCAAACCCACGTTACGTTGCCGCTGACTTATTATCACAGGCAGAGCATGACGAGATGGCATCTGCGATCTTAATTACAACAAGCGAGTCCCTTGCAAATGCTGTATCGGAAGAGATCGACAAGTTTGTTGCCGTATTATCCAGAAAAGAGATCAACCAGAAGACCTTAGAAAACAATGGATATATTTTAGTCGCAGAAAATATGGAGGAAGCAATCGAGACAGTGAATGATATTGCATCCGAACATATGGAGATCGTGACACGTAATCCGTTTGAGGTAATGACGAAGGTGCGTAATGCCGGTGCAATCTTTATCGGCGAATACAGCAGTGAACCGCTTGGTGATTATTTTGCAGGACCAAACCATGTACTTCCGACCAATGGAACGGCCCGTTTCTTCTCTGCATTAAGTGTAGATGACTTTATCAAGAAGTCCAGTATCATCTCTTATTCCAAAGAAGCTTTACAGGACGTTTATAAGGATATTGCACAGTTTGCAGAATGTGAGCAGTTAACAGCACATGCCAATTCTGTCAAAGTTCGTTTTGAGGACTGAACAGAAGATCCACAGAATATGGAGGGACATATGGAAAACAGACGATTTGCAGAATACACACGTAAGACAAAGGAGACAGACATTCTGCTTTCTCTTGACATTGATGGAACCGGAAGCTGTGAAGCAGATACAGGGATCGGATTTTTTGATCATATGTTAGATGGCTTTGCCAGACATGGACTGTTTGATCTGAAGGTAAAGGTGACCGGTGATCTGTTTGTGGATTGTCACCACACGATCGAAGATACCGGAATCGTACTTGGCAATGCAATCAAAAAGGCAGTCGGGGATAAGGTGGGAATCCGCCGTTTCGGAAGCTGCATTCTTCCGATGGATGAGACACTTGTCTTATGTGCCGTAGATCTGTCCGGCAGACCATATCTGTCCTTTGAAGGAGAATTTACGACAGACCGTGTCGGCTATATGGATACTGAGATGGTGAAGGAATTCTTCTATGCCGTATCTTATTCCGCTGGTATGAACCTGCATATCAAGGTACTGACACCGGGGAACAATCATCATATGATCGAAGCGATGTTTAAGGCATTTGCAAAGGCATTAGATGCCGCTACGGTGGTAGATCCACGCATTACGAGTATATTATCAACGAAAGGCAGTTTGTAGGATTATGGATCATAAGAATATAGTAGCAACGATTTACTTAAAGGATGGCAAGGCGGTAAAGAGTCCAAAGAACCCGGAATCCGCCGGAGATCTTGCCACACTTGCAAAGTTATATAATGACAGTGGAATCGACAAGATCATGGTCTTTGACCTTTCTACCGGGGACGAAGAACATGAGAAAAACATCCACACCATCAAGGAGATCAACCGCATGGTTGAGATCCCGGTCTGCGGTGGCGGAAATATCAACCGCTTAGAAGATATTAAAAAGCTGTTGTACGCAGGCTGCAAGCAGGTCATGTTAAATGGTTCGAAGGCAGTCAGCTTCTCCCTTGCGCAGGAGGGAACCGCACGCTTTGGCAAGGATCATATCAATATTTCCATCGAGAATGTGGACTTTGTCTTCAAGCACAGCGCTGAGATGCAGACATACTTCCATGAGATGCTTCTGATGAACATGGAAATGGTCGATGCCGTAGAAAATATCACGGACCTTCCGTTTGTCGTACAGTATGATACGTATGAGCATGAGAAGATCAGTGCCATCTTAAAAAATGACTGTGTCCGTGGTGTTGCCGGTGCTTTCTTAAATGATCCGTCTGCGGATATTATGAAGATCAAGAGTGAGTTTGCAAAGGATGGACTTACGATGGATCATTTCGAACCGGCAGTAAAGTGGGAGGACTTAAAAAAGAATTCCGATGGAATGGTTCCGGTCATTGTACAGGATTATCGTACGAATGAAGTTCTGATGCTTGCCTATATGACAAAGGAAGCTTTTGATGCAACGATCAGCTGTGGTAAGATGACTTACTTTAGCAGAAGCAGACAAGAACTCTGGTTAAAGGGTGAAACCTCCGGACATATCCAGTATGTGAAGTCCCTGACGGCTGACTGTGATTATGATACGATCTTAGCAAAGGTATCCCAGATCGGTGCTGCCTGTCATACCGGCAATCCGACCTGCTTCTTTAACCAGATCGTGAAAAAGGATTATGTCGAAAAAAATCCGATGAAGATCTTCGAAGAAGTCTACGGTATCATCCAGGACCGCAAGGCAAATCCGAAGGACGGCTCTTATACGAACTATCTGTTCGATAAAGGATTAGATAAGATTTTAAAAAAGATCGGGGAAGAGAGCACGGAAATCGTGATCGCTGCCAAGAATCCGGATCCGGAAGAGATCAAGTACGAGATTTCGGACTTCTTATACCATGCAAT
Organism: Lachnospiraceae bacterium; assembly: GCA_022764465.1. GTDB lineage: Bacteria > Bacillota > Clostridia > Lachnospirales > Lachnospiraceae > Roseburia_C. Next base: position 43,323 of record JALERL010000096.1, read on the forward strand.
GGTACTGATGGTGGAAAAAGGCGTTACCTGGGAAGATATTACGCAGGAACTCGCACAGCGGTAGATGAATCAAAAAAACGAATGTTATAAGGCAGATAAGAAGCAAGCTTGCAAAGATGCCTTGTAAAATTAAAATGATAAAATGCACAAAATATGTAAAGCAAACTTTTATTTGCGCTTTTAGCTCGAATGAAATCCACTGCTTACGAAAACCACAAGTGAAGCCTTTGCTGAACTTGTATGGTTGCAGTTGGCAGTTAGTTCACGATGAGCGTTGCAAATGTTTGCGGAACATATTTTGTGCATTTTGTCAATTATAAAACTTGAAAACATTTTTTGACACCTGAGCAGTTGTATAGAAAATTCTTTCGGTCTTCAGAATGAAAAGCATTTTTGAATTCCGGCGTCATAAAATATAAAGACAACAGTATGAGAACTGTGTTTTCTCATATAGTTGGTACAAATTTATAATATAAAAAGATGTAGGTAACAAGAACAGCTTGTTATAGAATGGGGGTATTATGACAGAATCAGAAATGCAGGAGAGAAGAGCGTACATACAGGCAGTCCGGGATTCCTTTTCCGATGCCTCTTCGCATACTGCTTCTAGACAACCGTATACATGGGAAGAAAAAGAGGAGGAAGTTGTCGGAAGAAGAGCTTTCTGGAAGCTGCGGCTTTTGCTTTCCATTATGCTCTTTGCGGCATTCGTATTAAGTGACCGGACGAAGACACCGTTTTTTTCCCTGACGGCAGATACGCTGACGGATAAAATCTGTGAAAACCAGCTGCTTTCCGATACTTTTGACAGTTTCCGTCATCTTCTTGTGGAAAAATAGAAATTCCTTTGCTATAATAAGTAGATCGGCTTTTGATCTGCCGAAATATGTTAGAATTCGAGGATAAAGATAACCTATGACACCATTAGCTTTATCAGATGAAATATTAATGACGATAGATAAGCCTGCCAGATATATCGGCAATGAGCTGAATATGGTCAAAAAAGATCCGGATGAAGTTGCGATCCGCTATGTGATGTGCTTCCCGGATGTATATGAGATCGGTATGTCACATCTTGGCATCCAGATCCTTTATGATATGTTCAACAGACGGGAAGATGTCTACTGTGAGCGTGTCTATTCTCCGTGGCCGGATCTGCATAAGATTATGAAGGAGCAGGATATTCCACTGTTTTCCTTAGAGACACAGCGTCCGGTTAAGGAGGCAGACTTTCTTGGAATTACGATCCAGTATGAGATGTGTTACACGAATATCTTACAGATCTTAGATCTTTCACAGATTGCCTTATATGCCAAGGATCGTGCCGAAGATGATCCGATCGTGATAGGTGGCGGCCCTTGTACTTATAACCCGGAACCGATCGCAGATTTCTTTGATCTGTTTTATATCGGAGAGGGTGAGATCTCCTATGATGCACTGTTTGATCTGTACAAGGAATGTAAGGCAGAGGGCATCAGTAAGAAGGAATTCTTATACCGCGCGTCACAGATTCCGGGAATCTATGTGCCATCACTTTATGATGTCACATATCATGCGGATGGTACGATCGCTTCCATGAAGCCGAACCGGGAAGGTGTGCCGGAAAAGGTCAAAAAACAGATCGTCATGGATCTTGCCACTGCACCGTATCCGGAGAAGCCGCTTGTACCTTTTATCAAGGCAACCCAGGACCGTGTCGTACTTGAGATCCAACGTGGCTGTATCCGTGGCTGCCGTTTCTGTCAGGCAGGTATGATCTACCGTCCGAACCGGGAAAAGGATATTGAAGTATTAAAGGACTATGCCTATAAGATGTTAAAGAGCACCGGACATGAAGAAATCTCCCTTAGCTCTTTAAGTTCCTCGGATTACTCACACTTAGAGGAACTTGTGAACTTCTTAATCGATAACTTTAAGGATAAGGGCGTAAATATCTCGCTTCCGTCCCTTCGTATTGATGCATTCTCCTTAGATGTTATGAGTAAGGTACAGGATATCAGAAAGAGCAGCCTGACTTTTGCACCGGAGGCCGGTTCACAGCGTCTTAGAAACGTAATTAACAAGGGGCTTACTGAGGATGTGATCCTTGAAGGCGCAGGCATGGCATTTGAAGGCGGCTGGCAGAAGGTCAAGCTGTACTTTATGCTTGGGCTGCCGACTGAGACAGAGGAAGATATGCGTGCGATCGCAGAACTTGCGAATAAGATCGCCGTCCGTTACTATGAGATTCCGAAGGATCAGCGGAATGGCAAATGCCAGATCACGATCAGTACCTCCTTCTTTGTACCAAAGCCTTTTACGCCGTTCCAGTGGGCAAGAATGTATGATAAGGACAGTTATCTTGCAAGGGCGAAGGTTGTAAATGATGCCGTAAAGGAGCAGTTAAACCGTAAGAGTATTAAGTACAACTGGCATGAAGCAGATGTAACTGTATTAGAGGGAATTCTTGCAAGAGGTGACAGGCGGCTTGCTCCGGCACTTGTCCGTATTTATGAAAAGGGTGGTATTTTTGATGCCTGGACAGAATTTTTCGATAACAGCCGCTGGATAGAAGCCTTTGCGGAATGTGGCATTGATACAGATTTTTATACCATGCGGGAACGTCCGTTAGACGAGATCTTCCCATGGGATTTCATCGATGATGGTGTATCTAAGGAGTTCTTAAAGCGTGAATGGCAGACTGCCAGAGAAGAAAAGACCACACCAAACTGCCGTATGAAGTGTTCCGGCTGTGGTGGAATGCAGTACAAAGGAGGTGTCTGCTATGAAGGTAAGAATTAAGTTCAAAAAATATGGTGTGATGAAATTTATCGGACATCTGGATATCATGCGTTATTTTCAAAAAGCAATGCGCCGTGCCGATATTGATATTGCATATTCCGAAGGGTTCAGCCCGCATCAGATCATGTCCTTTGCAGCACCGCTCGGTGTCGGGATTATCAGTCAGGGAGAGTATCTTGACATTGAAGTGCATTCCAGTAAAAGTTCAAGGGAATCGGTAGATGCCTTAAATGCAACGATGGTAGAAGGTGTGGAAGTAGTTTCCTTTAAGCAGTTAGACGATCATGCCAAGACTGCAATGGCGATCGTTGCCGCAGCAGATTATAACATGTACTATAAGGATGGTTATGAAGTTCCACTTACCGTAGATGAACTTCACGTAAAGCGAAAGGAATTCTATGAACTGCCGACGGAGATCCTGATCACCAAGAAAACGAAAAAAAGTGAGAAGATCATGGACTTAAAGCAGTTGGTTTATGGCTTTCAGGTGAAGGAACAGGATGGTAAGCCATATTTTTACCTGAAGGTATGTACCGGAAGTACCGACAATGTAAAGCCGGAGCTTGTACTTGAAGCATTCTATGAGTTCTTAGGATTAACATATGAGCCGATGGCATTCCAGATCGAGCGTATTGATGTCTATGCGAAGGATGAATCATCCGGCCAGTTTATTTCATTAGATGCGATGGGAGAAGAGATCACAGCATGAACCGACGGTTTGTTATAACAGAATCACAGATCCATCAGAAGAATTTTACGGTATTTGCGGAGTATGATGCCGATAACAGGCTGATGGCAGTCTCCTGTGAGGAAAAGGGAAAACAGAGTATTTTAGGCAATATTTATATTGCGAGGGTACGGGATGTTGTAGAGAACTTAAATGCTGCATTTCTTGATATAGGCGCAGGGATCACCTGCTATTACTCATTAGAGGATTTCAAGAATCCGATATTTACCCATCGGACAAGCACGAAAAAAAAGCTCTGTCAGGGCGATGAGATCGTCGTTCAGGTTATCAAAGATGCGGTAAAAACGAAGTTTCCGGTTGTGACAACGAATCTCAGTTTTACCGGAAATTATGTGGTGCTTACGACCGCGAATCATAAGCTTGGTGTATCCGGAAAGCTTTCTGATGAAGTGCGAAAGACATATAAGGAGCAGTTTGCCTCCTGTGACCTGAGTGAATATGGACTGATTATACGGACGGCTGCAAAGGATGCTTCCCCGGAAGAGCTTCTTGCAGAATATAAGGCATTACGTGAAGAACTGATACAGCTTCGTTCCACCTGTATTCATAAGACTTGTTATCAGTGTCTCCGGCAATCCGAACCATTTTATGTGCAGGAACTGCGGAAAAGAAGCATTGACAGAGCAGAAGATACGGATGAGATCATAACGGATATGGCAGAGATCGGTAAGCGCTTACAGCAGTATGGTTTCCCGGTGCGTTTTTATCAGGATGCCTCTTATCCGCTGGATCGTCTTTATCCGGTAGCATCTGGTATTGCGGATGCCTTAAAGGAACGTGTATGGTTAAAGTCCGGTGCGAATCTGATTATTTCACCGACCGAAGCGATGACGGTGATCGATGTAAACAGTGGAAAAAATACTGCCTCCAAAACAAAACGTGAGAATATCTTAAGGATCAATATCGAAGCTGCAAAAGAAATCGCAAGACAGTTCAGACTGCGCAATATTTCCGGTATCTGTATTATTGACTTTATCAACATGAAGGCAAAGGAGGACACCAGCCGTCTGATGCAGGAGTTCCGCAGTTTCCTAAAGTCTGATCCGGTATCGGTGCAGCTAGTGGATATTACCAGACTTGGACTGGTGGAGGTAACACGTAAAAAGGAAAAACGATCCCTGTATGAGCAGATCTACGATATCCGGTCTTAAGAAAAATAAACTATATTGTAAATCAATTTTATCGAATATTTTTAATAGAAAGAATTGACAAAAGCATATATTGATGCTATTATAATCGAGTATGCCGCACAGTGAGGTTTGAAGACTGCTTTTGCAGGCACCGTAACTGGCGAGTAATGATAAATAGGAGGTGCCATATGTACGCAATTATAGCAACAGGTGGTAAACAGTACAAAGTTTCCGAAGGCGATATCATTACCATTGAAAAACTTGGTGTTGAAGCTGGCGAGAAAGTGACTTTTGATCAGGTATTAGCTGTTTCTGACAACGACTTAAAGGTTGGTGCAGACGTAGCAAACGCAACTGTTGATGCTTCAGTCGTAAAAGAGGGCAGAGGCAAAAAGGTTATCGTTTACAAGTACAAGAGAAAAACCGGTTATCACAAGAAAAACGGTCACAGACAGGCGTTTACACAGGTTAAGATTGAAAAGATTAATGCGTAATCGATAGGAAATTGTTATGACTACAATAACGATTTTTCGAAATCAGTCCAGTGGATATGCAGGCTTTTCATTTTCCGGACATGCCGGATATGCAGACGCAGGTGAGGACATTGTATGTGCAGGTATTTCGGTACTTGTGATCAATACGATCAATGCACTTGGTATGTATACGTCGGAGAAGTTCACGACGAATGAGGATGAAGATAATTGTCTGATTACCTTAAGATTCGATGAACCGATTGGACATGATGGTCAGTTATTATTGGACGCGATGGTTTTAGGCTTACAAGGAATACAAAACAACTATGGAAATGAGTTTGTAACTCTAAATTTCAAGGAGGTGTAAGACATGATGAATATGAACCTTCAGTTTTTCGCTCATAAAAAGGGAGTTGGTTCTACAAAGAACGGTAGAGATTCCGAGTCCAAGAGATTAGGTGCGAAAAGAGCAGACGGACAGTTCGTTAAGGCTGGAAACATTTTATACAGACAGCGTGGAACAAAGATTCATCCGGGTGTTAACGTAGGCATCGGCGGAGATGATACTTTATTCGCTTTAACAGATGGAGTATTAAGATTCGAGAGAAAAGGAAGAGATAAGAAACAGGCTTCCGTTTATCCAGTAGCAAGTAACGAATAAGATGATCAGATAGACCCGACATATTCTGCCGGGTCTATTTTATGATTTAATAGAAGATAGAAACCGTTGACAGAATGCGCAAGCATTCTTATTTGTTTAGAATATGAGGTAGAGCATAATGTTTGCGGATAGCGCAAAAATAATTATAAAATCAGGAAAAGGCGGCGACGGACATGTCAGCTTCCGCCGTGAAAAATATGTTCCGGACGGTGGCCCGGACGGTGGAGACGGAGGAAAAGGCGGCGATGTCATTTTTGAGATCGATGACCGTGTCAACACCTTAAATGACTTCCGCCACAAGCGGAAATGGGCAGCAAAAAACGGAGAAGAAGGCGGCAAGAAGAACTGTCATGGCAAAAAAGGGGAAGATCTGATCATTAAGGTACCTGCCGGAACGATTGTCCGGGATGCTGAGACGGATAAGGTTATTGCCGATATGTCCGGTGATAACAAGCGTCAGATCGTATTGACCGGAGGAAAGGGTGGACTTGGCAACCAGCACTTTGCGACCTCTTCCATGCAGGCTCCAAAGTACGCACAGCCGGGACAGGAAGCCTTAGAGTTAGAAGTACGCTTAGAGTTAAAAGTAATTGCAGATGTCGGATTAGTTGGATTCCCGAATGTTGGAAAGTCAACACTGCTTTCGAGTGTAACAAATGCAACACCGAAGATTGCAAATTATCATTTTACCACTCTTAATCCGATCCTTGGCGTCGTAAGTCTTGGGGACGGGGACGGATTTGTCATGGCAGACATTCCGGGTCTAATCGAAGGAGCTTCCGAAGGAGTTGGCTTAGGTCATGAATTCTTAAAGCATATTGAACGTACCAAGGTAATGATCCATGTGGTAGATGCTGCTGGAACAGAAGGACGTGATCCGATCGCAGATATTTACGCGATCAACCACGAGTTAGAGTCCTATAATCCGAAGCTGTTAGAGAAGCCACAGGTCATTGCAGCCAATAAGATTGATGCAATTTACGAAGGAGAAAATGAAACGATCGAGAAGCTTCGTCAGGAATTCGAGCCAAAGGGTGTCAAGGTATTCCCAATTTCAGCAGTCAGCCATACCGGCTTAAAGGAACTGTTATATTATGTCAAGGGACTGCTGGATCAGATGGATGACGCGCCGATCGTGTATGAGCAGGAATATTTTCCGGATTCCCATACATCCGATGCATATACGGTTGAGATCGATCCGGAAGACGGTGCCTATGTGGTAGAAGGTCCAAAGATCGATAAAATGCTTGGTTATACGAATATCGACTCTGAGAAGGGATTCTTATTCTTCCAGAAGTTCTTAAAACAGCAGGGAATTTTGAAGGAATTAGAGGAAAAAGGAATTCAGGAAGGCGATACCGTCCGCATGTATGGACTCGAATTTGACTATTATAAGGAATAACGAAGGAAGGATAGAAGCATGACAAGTAAACAGCGTTCTTATTTAAAGGGATTAGCAAGTACGATGGATCCAATCTTTCAGGTTGGAAAGGCAAGTATCACACCGGAACTGATCGCAGCACTTGATGATGCGATCGAAAAACGTGAGCTGATCAAGATTTCTGTATTGAAAAACTGTATCGATGATCCTCACGAGATTGCGCAGGTGGTCGCAGAGCGTACCAAGTCACAGGTTGTCGTTGTGATCGGTAAAAAGATCGTATTATATCGACCAAATAAAAAGAAACCAAAGATTGAGTTACCAAAATAAACCAACCGGAGCAGATCATATGTCAGGAAAGAAAATTGGTATTATGGGAGGAACCTTTAATCCGATACACAATGGACATTTGCTGATTGCAGAGAATGCAAGGTGGCAGTTTGGGCTGGATCAGATCTGCTTTCTGCCTGCCGGCATTCCACCGCACAAACAGAATCTTATGGTGTTAGACGGACACAGCCGCTGTGAGATGGTACAGCTTGCAATCGAAGACAATCCAGACTTTTATCTGTCTGATTATGAGGTGCAGCGTACAGAGCCGTCCTACACGTATCTGACACTGGAATATTTAAAGCAGAAGTACCCGGAGGATACGCTTTATTTTATTATGGGTGCAGATTCCCTTCGTGACTTTGCCACCTGGCGGAATCCAAAACGGATCAGTGAGCTGTGCCATATTCTGGTTGCCGTCCGGGATACGCTTGAAGAAGAAAGCCTTACCACTCTTGCAAAAGAATTAAAGCAGCAATTAGGAACCCGGATCGGAATCATAAACACACCGAATGTTGCGTTTGCATCCCATGAGATCCGGATGCGGGTCAATCATGGACAGTCGATCCGGTATATGGTACCGGAAAAGGTAAGAGCTTATATATACGAGCATCAATTTTATACAATGCCAGAGGATACAGAAATTTAGGAGGCACATATGGCTGGTGAGAGAACAGAGATACAAAAGGAATTGAAAAAAGAATTAGAGAAAGACCGCTATGAACACACACTGGGTGTTATGTATACGGCAGGCTGTCTGGCGATGCGTTATGACTGTGATATGGATCAGGCAATGATGGCAGGACTTCTTCACGATTGCGCCAAATGCATCCCGAATGAAAAAAAGTTAAAGCTTTGTAAAAAGTATGATATTGCATTAACCCAGACAGAAATTGACAATCCGTTTCTGATCCATGCAAAGTTAGGTGCATTTCTCGCAGCAGAAAAGTATCATGTGACAGATCCTGAAATCTGCCATGCAATTAAAGTGCATACCACCGGTGCTCCGGATATGAACCTGCTTGATAAGATCATTTTTATTGCAGACTATATGGAACCAAACCGGAATAAGGCACCAAATCTTGCGGAAATCCGGACACTGGCATTTAAAGATCTCGATCAGGCGTTGATGCGGATCTTAGAAGATACCTTAGGTTATCTGGCAAATGGAGATAAAAAAGACTCCATAGATCCGATGACAAGAGAAACTTATGAATATTACACAGAAAGGAATCATTATGAATCAGACATCGAAAGAAATGGCGAAGCTGGCATATGATGCTTTGGCCGACAAAAAAGCAGAAAACATTCAGATTATAGACATCAGTGAAGTATCTGTGATTGCGGATTATTTCATTATTGCAGATGGCTCAAACCCGAATCAGCTTCAGGCGATGCAGGATGCCGTAGATGAGGCTTTATATAAGGCAGGCTATAAGGTAAAGCAGGTAGAAGGAAATCAGCGTTCCAGCTGGATTTTAATGGATTACAATGATATTGTCGTTCATATCTTCTCGAAGGATGATCGTCTGTTCTATGACTTAGAGCGTGTCTGGAGAGATGGAAAACAGATCGATCCGCAAACATTATAGGAATATCCTTAATTTCAAATTTTATAATGAACAAAATGTACAAAAGATGCTCCGCAAACATTTGCAACGCTCATCGTGAACTAACTGCAAACTACAACCATTCAAGTTCAGCAAAGGCTTCACTTGTGGTTTTCATAAGCAGTGGATTTCACTCGCAGCTAAAAACGCAAATAAATGTTTGTGGAGCATTTTTGTGTATTTTATTCATTTAATTTTATAAAGCATCTAAAAATAGAAATTACTGTAAGAGGCGGAATACACCGATTACTTTGCCAAGAATCGAACAGTCAGAAACAATGATCGGATCCATCGTATCATTTTCCGGCTGTAAACGGAAATGACCGTCCTCCTTATAAAAGGTCTTCACAGTCGCAGAATCATCCACTAGGGCAACAACCATATCACCATTCCGAGCAGTTTCCTGCTTCTCAACTAAGATCTGATCTCCATCAAAAATACCGGCATTGATCATACTTTCACCCTGAACCTTCAGCATAAATGTATCAACATTCGGCATAAATTCGGCCGGAATAGGGAAGTAGCCGGTAATATTCTCTACGGCAAGCAGCGGCTGACCGGCTGCAACCTTGCCAAGCATCGGGACATTTACAACTTCACGTCTTGTAAGGTTAAAGTTATCATCAATGATCTCAATCGCTCTTGGCTTTGTCGGGTCTCTGCGGATATAGCCATTCTTCTCAAGTGTCTCAAGATGGGAATGAACAGAAGAAGTGGACTTTAAGTGAACCGCTTCACAAATCTCACGAACAGCAGGTGGATAACCGCGGTTTAAGATTTCCTGTTTAATATATTCAAGTATCTCGCGCTGTTTCGCGCTGATTTTTCCATATGACATATCATATACCTCCTAAATTTACAGACCAAAAATCTAATTTAATAGTAGCATAGAATGACAGAAAATGCAAACACATATTCCGAAAATTTGTTCGATTTTCTTGTTGACAAACAACTGTTCGGATGTTATGATTCATATACAAACAGTTGTTCGTAACAGACGTTCGAAACGGAGGATGAAGATTATGATGAATACAGTACAGATGACAAGTGATCCGGCGATGATATTTTCTTATCATGCACAGAGAAGAGTGCATAAGACACCTGACAGACATCATTGCGGTTATTATCAGCGGAGCAAGCAGCGAAGACAGCATATACTGATATTTGCAGTAATTACAATTTTTCTTCTGACTGCCTGTGTATTGATCGGAAGTAACTTTATCGGTTCTTCGAATACCCAGGCCAATAATACGAAGGAGATCTATAAGTATTATACCAGTATTGAAGTACAGGATGGTGACAGCTTATGGTCTATTGCTGACCGTTATATCACAGCAGATTATCCGGATCGTGAAGCCTATATAAAGGAACTGGCTGCATTGAACAATCTTTCCGATACAACGATTCACTCCGGATCTTATCTGACGATACCATATTATTCTGATATAGAGAAATAACCCTTATGAAGCTATATAAGGAAGCCCTGTCATAATAATGTTTTTCTTGTATTTTCTTGTTATTTTCTGCTTTTGTGATATGATAGAGACAAAGGGAAAATAGGAGAGAATTATATGTTACGTTTTCTATATGTTATTTTTATGAATCTTTTTCGCGCACCGTATATGATTACCCGTATGCGATATGAGGCAGATCATGCAGAACGGTTCAGCGAAGAAGAGCGATATAAGCTTGTCCGGCATACCATTTATCTGATGAAGAAGTCCGGACGAATTACAACCGAGTGCTATGGAGAAGAGAATCTTCCGTCAGAGGGCGGCTATGTTATGTATCCGAACCATCAGGGAAAGTATGATGCACTTGGCATTATCAGTTCACACAAGGAGCCATGTTCCCTTGTTATGGATGAGAAGAAGTCTCACACGATACTGGTAAGCGAATTCGTAGATCTGTGTCAGGGAAAGCGTTTGAAGAAAGATGATGTCCGACAGGCATTGCGGATTATCAATGATGTCGCAGCAGATGTGAAGCAGGGCAAAAAGTATATTCTGTTTCCAGAGGGTGGTTATGAATTCAATAATAAGAACAAAGTCTGTGACTTTAAGGCAGGCAGCTTTAAATGTGCAGTAAAATCCAAGGCACCGATCGTACCGGTAGCTCTGATTGATTCGTATAAGGTATTTAACAGCTTTTATATGGGCAAGATTACCACAGAGGTACATTTCCTTAAGCCTTTGTATTATGAAGACTACAAAGGCCTAAAGACACAGCAGATAGCTGCCATTGTAAAAGAGCGGATCGAAGAAGCGATTGAAGAAGTTCTTAAGAACCGGAATTCCCGGTAGTTTTTCTTGGTGGCCAGTCAGCCAGATTGGCATTGGTAATCGCAGTAAACATCCGTTCTTTAACACCCGGATGATCGAGATTTAACTGTCGGAGCAGATCCTTGGCATATTGCCGTTTGGTATAGCCGTCCACCGGGCATGGATTTTTTACGATTGGAAGATTCATTTTATTTTTAAAGCCAATGACCTCTGCTTCGCTGACATAGATTAACGGGCGTATCACAGTCAGATCTGCACGGTCCAGATAAGTCTTTGGCGAGAATGAATGAAATCTGCCCTCAAATATGAGTGAAAGAAGCATTGTTTCAATTACATCGTCCTTATGATGTGCATAAGCGACCTTATTGAAGCCTGCTTTTTTTATTGCATCATTTAATGCACCTTTGCGCAATTTTGCACACAGAGAACATGGATTCTGATCCGGATTTTTATCAAATACAATTTGGGATATTTCCGTATCCACTACCATATAAGGAACATCCAGCTGCTGGCATAGTTTCTGAAGTGGTGTAAGATCAAAGTCCGGATAACCAAGATTTACTGTGACAGCCATTAATTCAAAATTCTTTGGATAAAAACGTCTTAGACCACAGAGGGCATAGAGCAGAGTCAGACTATCTTTGCCACCCGATATACCGACTGCAATCTTATCACCATCTTCGATCAGTTCATAATCATCAATGGATCGTCTTGTATAACTGTAAAGCTGTTGTAATTTCATAATAATAGAATTCCTTTCGACAGATATCATGTACTTTGAAGCGTTTATGATGAAGATTCTAAGATACTTCATGTATTTGTTCCTGTATAGGAAATTCCTTTGGAATTCCCCATACAGCACAAGCAGCAAGCATGTATGCTTGTTCACAGCGATACGCACCTCGCGGAGTGGAAGATTATGCGATGCATCCGCTTGGGCGCGAGAGTGTGCGGCAAGCGCACACTTTATTATATACACGGCTTTGACGAATACATGAATTTATTATACAATCATGTAGTATAAAAATCTACTGACAAACCATCCGAATTGAAATTATCGGATACTATATGAAACTTATATAAGATACTTATGTGGCAAATGTAAAGAGGCCTGCTTATATCAAAATATCACGTAAGCAGAATAATCAGATTGCCTGAAAATATAGATCAGATATAAGCAAATATAGATATAGATATAAATAGAAATGGAGAAGACAACCTATGAAATTTGTAGTTCAACGAGTAAAATATGCCTCTGTAGAGGTCGATCAGAAATGTATCGGAAAGATTAATCAGGGGTTTCTGGTACTAATCGGAGTTGCAGAAACAGATACGACTGAAATTGCAGATAAGCTGATTCATAAACTGCTTGGAATGCGGATTTTTGCAGATGAAAACGATAAAACAAATCTGTCCTTAAAAGATGTATCCGGTGAATTACTATTGGTTTCCCAGTTCACCTTATATGCAGACTGTAAGAAAGGGAACCGGCCTTCCTTTGTAAAAGCCGGCAATCCGGTACTTGCAAATGAATTATATGAATATATTATCGCAGCCTGCAAAAAGGAAATACCGGTTGTAGAAACCGGTAAGTTTGGTGCAGATATGAAGGTTTCACTGTTAAATGACGGACCTTTTACAATTATTTTGGATTCGGATGAAATCTGTTAAAAACCTGGGTTTATTGCAGATCGTCATCCTGCTTTTCACGCAGAGACACTGCATCGGCTGCCTGTCTTTTATGTTCGTCCTCAATGGCCGCATAATAGGCAATGGTGGTATTTACGTTCTCATGTCCGAGCACATCTGCAACAAGGCGGATATCGCCTGTCTGACGGTATAACGAAGTACCATAGGTACTACGAAGCTTATGTGGTGTGATTTTCTTGTTGGGAACAGCCATTTTTGCATATTTTTTCACAAGATTTTCAATAGCATCTACACTGATACGTTGATTCTTCATAGAGTAGAAGAGTGCCTTTTCCTGTCCTTCTGCAGGATGGATCAGCTTGCGTTCTCCCTCGATATAGGAAAGCAGGACATTTTCAACCTCTTCGCCAAAATAGATAATATCCTGACCGCCACCTTTACGTACAATAGTCAGTGAATTATCGACAAAATCAACGTCCGTAACATCTAATCCGGCACATTCGGATACTCGGATTCCGGTACCAAGCATCAAGGTAAGGATTGCAAGGTCACGCTGCCTGGTTTTCTCACAGATTTTACGCTGACGCTCCGTCATCTGGCTGTTACCAAATTCAATAGCGTTTAACAGATCGTTAATTTCAGTGGAATTCATACGAACGATATTTTTGTCCTTTTTTATCACAGGCATTGGAACCAGAATCATTGGGTCTTTGGCAATATATTCATGGATATACAGATAATGAAATAAGCCACGCAATGCGGACATTTTACGTGCAATCGCTTTTTTCCCGTTTTCACGCAGTTCCGTATCCGGATTCGTGTTTAATTCCAGATAACGTTGATATTCAATAATATCTTCAGAACGCAGATCCTTAATGTCATCAACAAGGAACTGACTGGTTTCAAAGTCCTTGTAGATCGGATTACTGTAAGTCAGGAAACGGAAAAAGCTTAGAATGTCATAGGTATATGACACCAAGGTGCTTGTTTGAGCCGTTAATTCCTTGCTGTAGATATATTCGCATGCAAAGCCGGGTAATTCCTTGATCAGTCCACGTAATTGCAGTAACTGGTCATTTTTTTTCTTTTTATAATAATCAGAGTCTTTTCCCATATATGAAGTCCTTTCTGTGGCATTTTCGCCATTTAGAAGCGATAAAGCCGTTTTTCTATGTAGCTATTTATAATTTTTCGTATCTATCGGATAAACTGATATTTATCCGATAGATACTTGCCTAGAATACAATATACTCTTTCTTGCGTTCAAAGTCAAGATAATTTACGAATATCGCATTCAATATCGCAAGCCAACAGTTTCTTTTAAAAGAAATCCGGATATGCATATTGCGAAGCTAAACGGCCGGATTTTCGGAGCAAAACGGTCGCATTCCGTTTCTGAACAGCCGAATTGCTACCAGTCCTGTGTAATCTAATCCTTATAATGATAGTAGCCATCTCAGGGATGGTAAATACATCAT
>JALERL010000001.1 GCA_022764465.1 Lachnospiraceae bacterium
CTAAAAAAACAACCATTTCTGACAAAAATTTTCTAAAAATAAAACAAATCTTCAAATTACTTTTCCAAAGCAACACACAAAAATAATGCTAGCTATGCAGTAGGATTAAATTGCCCCGACTCAATCGAACTAATTGTATTACGAGATACACCTACCAAATCAGCCAAGGCAGCCTGTGATAATTTTTATTCAGTGCGAACATCATTAAAATAAATTTACAATTAAAGTGAATCATTCATAATTAATGCCCCATGCAAAATCTAACAATTGCCATAATCATTATTGCAAACATAATAACTGATATAATCAAATGTTCTATATTTCTTGTCTTAATAAATCGATATGTCATTGCTGCACACACCGAACCACTAACAGTTGCACATAAGTCCATCATAGGTAAACCTTGTTCTGATCGAATAAATGAAAATACAGATGCCATAATCACCATAACAATATATGACCACATCATAGACTTATCTTTTACTTGAAGTTCTCTTTCATCCAATTTTTCATCCTGTGCTCTTTTTAAAATTTCTTTTCTTTCCATAATCCAATCTCCTTTGCCAAGTTTTATTTGCAATCCAAGCATAACATTGCCAAGTACACTTGTCAAGTTCTTTGCCAAGTTTTATTGCAACAAAAGGTAGACTTTATCAAGTCTACCTTTCCTCGTTCAAAGAATAATCGAATTTTACCACCCTACAAATTCCGATTTGTTAATTTGTTTTATTATAGCACATGTAACCCCCTTCACAATAAAAAAAGAGCAACCGAATTATCTCGATCACTCTCTGTTCATTACTTCCATGATAATAATATCATAACTTTCTTTTCAAAAAAAGTCTCAATACCGTAGTCAAACCGTAGTCATTCCGTATATATTTGTAACTTTTTGTAAGTCGCTTGTCTTTCCACCATAATAATATCAACTCTTATTTGAAAAAGAAAAGGATAGAACATACCGTTTTCCCCATAAGCTTACCACTCATCACATTTCAGGTGCTTACCACTCAGACTTACCACTTTTCTTACCACTTTAAGTCACGGTTTTGTGATATTTTGCGATACTTTACGAGGTTTTCTCTGTAAACATCAAATGCCTTCAATCCCTTATAAATCAAGCATTTCCGCTACTTCCCAATCATTACTTTTCTTGACGAATGCCTAGCGTTCGTCTACAACCTGAAAAACATAGAACTTCAGATAATACGACTCATCTGCCGCCCAGAGGATCGGATGATCCGGTGCCTGCGTATGGAATTCCACCTGACGCAGACGCTTATGTGCATTGTGTGCCGCCTGATTGATCGTCTTGGTGAAAAGCTCGTAGGACATGAAGTGGGAACAGGAACAGGTTGCGAGGTAGCCACCGTTTTTCACTAACTTCATGCCGCGCAGATTGATCTCACGATAGCCCTTTGTTGCATTCTTAATCGAATTTCTGGATTTCGTAAAGGCGGGCGGATCTAAGATCACGACATCGTACTTTTCTCCCTGTTTTTCCAGCTCCGGAAGCAGCTTGAATACATCCTCACAGATGAACTTTACATTGTTTTCCAGCCCGTTTAACTTCGCATTCTCGGTTGCCTGATCTACCGCAAGCTGGGAAGCGTCCACGCCGGTAACCTCTGCTGCCCCGGCAATCCCTGCATTTAATGCAAAGGAGCCTGTATGGGTAAAGCAGTCAAGCACACGTGCACCCTTGCAGAGCTTCTGGATCGCGAGACGATTGTACTTCTGATCTAAGAAAAATCCGGTCTTTTGTCCGTTTTTGACATCTACAATATAATGTACGCCATTTTCCACGATCTCTACATCCGTGTCAAATTCTTCACCGATGAAGCCCTTGACCTGCTCCATGCCTTCCTGCTTACGAACCTTCGCATCACTTCTTTCATAAACACCACGGATCTTAATACCGTCTGCGGCAAGCACCTCGCGGATCAGATCCACGATCAACAGCTTAAAACGATCGATCCCAAGTGCTAAGGACTGTACCACCAGCACATCCGCGAACTTATCGACTACCATTCCCGGGAAAAAGTCTGCTTCGCCAAAGATCAGACGGCAGGAACTTGTATCCACTGTTTTCTTCCGGTAATCCCATGCAGCCTGCACACGCTCTCTCCAGAACTGCTCGTCGATCTTTGTATCCTCATGTCTGCTCAAAAGGCGGATGCGGATTTTTGAATTCTGATTGATAAAGCCCTTTCCCATCGGATATCCGTCAAAATCATGCACGAATACCACATCACCATTCTGGAACTTTCCCACGATCGTTGCGATCTCATTGTCAAATATCCACATACCACCTGCTTTAATGGTACGTCCCTCACCCTTTTTTAATGTTACAACAGCACTCATCTTTTGCTCCTTTATTTGTTAACCTTATTTTTTATTCCGTTTACAATCCAGATTCCGATACTGACAAGAATCAGTGCCAGAATACTTTTTACACCTGCTGCCTGCTCTCCTTCTCCTAGTAGAAGTGCGGACAGGATCACACCGATTACCGGATTCATAAATCCAAATACCGCCACACGCGAGATCGGGTTATACTTTAACAGAATTCCCCATAGCGTATATGCTACCGCAGAGATCAAAGCCATATAGACTAACAACGCCGTCGATGCCACGGTAAATCCCTGCACCGTTCCATGCATCGCGATTCCTGTGATGCTCATAATGATGCCACCAATGAAAAACTGATAGCCGCTTAATAGGAAAGAATCCTCTGTTTTGGCAAATATCTTAAAACAGGCAGACGACACCGCATATGCGATCGTAGATAAAAACACACAGCCCTCTCCGGCAAAACTCATATGAAGATCCAGCCCTGCACCGCCGAGTGTGACAAGTGCAACACCTGCAAAACCGATCAAACAGCCGGCTATTTTCCGAAGTGTCAGCTGCTCCTGACGGAAGATAAGACTTGCCACCAGAATCGCTACAAAGGCATTGGTTCCGATGATGATGGAGGACTTGACGCCGCTTGTATGTGCCAGTCCGATATAGAAAAAGACATACTGTCCGACGGTCTGGAACATGCTTAAGACCAGCACCTTTCCCCATGCCTTTCCCTTTGGCAGTAACACTGTTCGTTTTCCGATACTTCCGATCAGTATCACAAGCAGTCCTGCAAGCGTAAACCGAAGCCCTGCATACAGGATCTGCGATGCGGAATCATCTCCCGCAATGTGCATCATCCGGTATCCGATTTTAATGCATGGAAATGCGCTTCCCCACAGAAGACTGCAAACCAATGCACCTGCAAAAACTACCGGCAGCTTTTGCATGAATTTTTCTTTTGTATTCAAAGTACTTCCTCCATCTCTTTTTCCATGAATCTTTAGTATACACTGTTTT
>JALERL010000009.1 GCA_022764465.1 Lachnospiraceae bacterium
CGATCCCTCCCTCTAACAGCTCGCACATTTTTGCAAACTTCTCTCCCTCTAATGTATAGTTGACAAACTGCATCACCACATAGATCTGTATCAGCGGTGTCAGCAGATACCGCATGACCCACTGTACCAGAAAAATGATGAGGAATGCCATCTCGTAGAAGCCCGATGCCGTTGTTGTTCCATTTGAAAACACCATGGACATACTAAAGACCGGCAGCAACACCTTCATAAATTCCACAATCTGATCTAAGGTTCCCGTCAAAAGTTCCTCCACGACTGCAAAGGACTTCATCAAAAGCACCATCAGTTCGACGTAAACCAGCAGAAAGCAAAGCTGTGAAACATAACTGTTTTGAAAAACCGAGGAAAAGTTCCGAAGCAGTGCAAATGCAAATGCCAGCGCGATCATGACAATAAGCAGTTCCCGGTTATTTTCAATCTCACCAAGCAGCAGATCTCCGGTATAACTTCCAATCTGCTGAAACAGCTTCGTATCCCCACCGGACATCAGTTCCGACACCAGCGTAGAAAATGAAAGACTACTTTCTTTATCCTGTTCCTGTATATATGTATCAATCGAATCCATATCAAGCCGGTCGATCATCTGCTGTTTTACCTCATCTGCTCCGACTTCAAGCAGCGTACGTTCTTCTCCTGTCGTATTTGTCCCTATACCATTCTCCTGCGCAGCCTGTACCGGCAGCCCGCCGAAAAAAAATACAAGAAGCACGATCAGACAGACTGTCCGTCCGCACAGTCCCATTTTTTGCTCTCTTTTCATAAGAATTCCTCAATGGTCTGTATAAAGGACATGAGTACCGGCATACTGATCAGCAGGATCGACATCTTCGCAAAGGTCTCTATCTGTCCTGCGATCGCCTGATACCCGGCATCCTTACACAGGCTGGAAGAAAAGTCTGCTATATAGGTAATCCCGATCATCTTAAGGATCGTTCCGATATAGCGTTCATCCACAACGATCAGTGACTGCACAGAATTGATATAACCAAGCACCAGCTCCAGCTTCGAAATCAGATACAAAAAAATGCAGGTACAGACTGCCATGCTGATAAACAGGCTGTATTCCGATTTATAGGAACGCACAAAGACCCCCAGCAGAACACCAGCGACACCGATTGCCGCTATTTTCATAACATCCATCGAAAAATCATGCCTTTCTTTCCGCCTGCCGGCTTTCTGCCGCAGGCACCAATTTATAACTGTTTTCCCGCATCATAGGGCAAACAGGTTCTTAATCGTCTGAAACAGTTCATAGATATATGGCACGATCCAGAACAGTACGATCAACAGCCCCGCAAGGCTTGTCAGAAATGCATGTTCTTCTCTTCCGCTATGCTTTAACACCTGACTGATCACCGTAACTAAGATCCCGACTGCCGCAATCTTAAAAATCAAATTTACACTCATGCCATGCTCCATCTTCTCTTTCTTATTTTTCTGCTCAGATCAGAACCAGTATCAGAAAGATACCGGCGGCAGCACTCAGATACCGGCATAGCTTTAACCGGTTCTCCATCTCTTTTCCTGCCTGTTCGATCAGACGGCTGATCTGTTCACAATAGAGCCTGACCGCCCCCTCCTGCATCTGTCCGTTCTCATGGGTCAAAATACTGCCAGCCTCCTGTAACGTGCGATATTCTGTCATGTTTAGTAAAAACTCCTTTTTATGGTGTTGCAATATCTCACACCACAGCTTCTTTACATCTGCCTCCCGATACGCTTCCAAGTCCTTTGCCAGATCTGTTAAAACCTCCCGATAAGGGGCATGCATGGTCTGTGCCAGACGTTTTAAAAGCTGTGGAAGCGGAAGCTTCAGATAACACATCTCATTGCCAAGCCGGTACAGCAGTTCCTTCCCATCTAACAGCTGTCTGTAATGTGCGCGGATCCGGTATATATATGCCTGACCGATCCCCAGCATACCGGATAAGATGCAAAGACAGCCAATGAGCCTTAACATAAGAGCTCCAGATTATCATCATAGATCTTAAAATTACGGCTGCCACTTTCTGCCTTATGTAACACTACATAACGTTCAAAGGTATGATGTGCCAGCCACTTCTGCACAAGCCTTTTTTCTTTTAGTTCCTGTATGTCCGCAGCATGCAGTGTCCCAAGAATACGGCTTCCACTGTTTAAGGTCTGTTCTACTGCCTGATAATCCTCCTCTGTTCCAAGCTCATCCACTGCTATGACCTGCGGTGACATTGACCGAAGCAGGATACGCATTCCCTCGCTTTTGCTGCAACGGTCTAAGACATCGGTTCTGCGGCCGACATCATTTTGCGGAACGCCAAGATAACAAGCTGCTATCTCGGAACGTTCATCCACAAGGCCGATCCGCAGTCCGCTTAAGTAGGAAGTCCCATCTGACAGCATCCGGATACAGTCTCTGAGATAAGTGGTTTTCCCAATACCCGGTGCAGAGACAAGCAGTGTATTATAGATCTGTTTCCCATGTATGAGGTATGGAAGCAGATTTCTGGCACAGCCCTGTTTCTGCTTTGCCACACGGATGTTTAAAAAACTGATATAACGGATGTCTGCAACTTTTCCCCGTTCCATCCGCACCTGTCCTGCAATACCGACACGATGCCCTCCTTCTAAGGTCACAAAACCATTGTGCATCTCTTCTTCAAAGGCATAAACGGAATACCTGCTTAAAAACATGACCATGTCCGCAAGATCTTCTTCCGTCATAATATATCCATCTTCGCTCTGCTCCGTCAGATGCATTCCATGTGCATCGTAATACCATTCCTTTGCCCCATACCAGAAGATCAGAGGCTGTCCGACACGGACACGGATCTCTTCTAAACAGTCCATATGGATTCTGCACTTTAAGAGCCCTTCCCGGAGCTTTACCGGAAATATGTAATAGATACTTTTCATTTTTGCTTCTTCCAGTGTTCTCTCTCCTCTCTATCGCTGCTTTTCTAAAAAGATCAGTCTATCAAATCTCCTTACAGAACATTAAGAAAATTTAAGATTCTCCATAAGTCGCCAATTCACAATTCTTGTGCATCCTGACAACTATCCCATAAACATATTCATTTGATATTCTGATTAAATAAAGTGTGCGCATCTTAATTTTTTACTGTATAGGAATTCCAATGGAATTTCCTATACAGTAAAAAAGCCGCGAGGATGTTGTCCTCACGACTTTAATATATGGTCTGTATTCTTAATTTATTACACCTATTTTTGCGCATAAAGTGAAAGCTGCCACAAAATTGTGACAGCTTTCTATCTTATTAGTTGTACTTACGTTTTCTTGCAGCTTCCGATTTTTTCTTACGTCTAACACTTGGCTTTTCGTAATGTTCTCTTTTACGGATTTCCTGCTGGATACCAGCTTTCGCACAGTTTCTTTTGAATCTGCGTAAAGCGCTATCTAACGTCTCGTTTTCTTTTACGATAACATTTGACATAGTCTCACACCTAACCTCCCTCCAGTTGCTTATTGTGCATATTCAACTGTTTGGGTAATATTTTATTGCACTATCATTGATTATAGCAGATTTTTTCAATTCGTCAACTATTTTCAACAAAAAATATAAATTATTTTCCAAACAACTATCGCCTGCTTAGATCTGGCTCTCTAATACATTCTTTGCTTCTGCAAGTGCATCTGCAATACCAGCCGGGTTCTTACCACCGGCCTGAGCCATATTCGGACGTCCACCGCCGCCGCCACCGACTTTTGCGGCAATGCCCTTGATCAGGTTTCCTGCATGTGCGCCCTTTGCCATTGCATCATCGGTTGCCATTGCGATCAGGTTTACCTTTCCATCACAGTCAGAAGCTAATACAACAACACCGCTGCCTAACTTCTCTTTTAACTGGTCTCCAAGGTCACGCAGTCCGTTCATATCCACACCTGCTACGGATGCAGCAAGTAATTTCATGCCCTTTACCTCTACGACCTGATCCATAACATCACCAAGTGCATCCTTGGCTGCCTTGCTCTTTAAGGACTCGTTCTCACTCTGTAAAGCCTTCATCTCTGCCATCATATGCTCAAGACGCTCACAGAGGGTTGCCGGAGTTGTTTTTACTAACTTCGCTGCTGCTTCTAATTCAGCCTCGATCTTATCATAATATTCAAATACTGCATTCGATGTCAGTGCCTCAATACGACGTACGCCTGCTGCCACACCGGTCTCGGATACGATCTTGAATGCAGTGATTGCTGCCGTATTGCTTACATGTGTACCACCACATAACTCGGTTGAGAAATCGCCCATCTTTACGACACGGACTTTCTCACCATACTTCTCACCGAAAAGTGCCATTGCACCGGTCTTCTTTGCTTCGTCTAAGGTCATGATCTCTGTTACAACCGGAAGTGCTGCTGCGATCTGCTCGTTTACGATATTCTCTACCTGTTTGATCTCTTCTGCTGTCATAGCCGAGAAGTGTGAGAAGTCAAAACGGAGACGATCCGGATTGACATCGGAACCGGCCTGCTCTACATGGGAGCCTAATACATTACGGAGTGCCTTCTGTAATAAGTGGGTTGCACTGTGGTTCTTTGCGATTGCAGCACGCTTATCTGCATCTACCACAAGCTCTACCACATCACCGGTTTTTACCATTCCCTTTGTTACTTTTCCGATATGACCAACCTTACCGCCTAACATCTTAACAGTATCTTCTACGGAAAACTCAAAGCTTCCATCTGCGCTTCTTATCACACCGGTATCTGCATTCTGTCCACCCATTGTTGCATAGAATGGTGTCTGCTCTACAAAGATTGTTCCTACTTCTCCATCGGATAATGCTTCTACGATCTCTGTCTCTGTTGTCATAACCGTTACCTTAGAGCTGTAAGTCAGATTCTCATAACCGACGAACTCTGTCGTAACAGCCGGGTCGATAGATTCATATACCGTCACATCCGCACCCATATAGTTTGTCACCTTACGTGCTTTTCTTGCCTTGGTACGCTGCTCTTCCATTGCTGCGCCAAATCCTGCCTCATCAATCGTAAAGCCCTTCTCCTCTAAGATCTCCTGTGTCAGATCAAGTGGAAATCCATAAGTGTCATACAGCTTGAATGCATCTGCACCGGAAAGCTCTTTGCTTCCGTTTTTCTCCATCTCTGTCTGCATATCTGCTAAGATTGCAAGGCCCTGATCGATCGTCTTATTGAACTTCTCTTCTTCCTGGGATAATACCTTGAAGATGAATTCCTTCTTCTCCTCTAATTCCGGATAACCGTCCTTGCTCTCATTGATGACTGTCTCAGACAGTTTTGCAAGGAATAAACCGTCAATACCGAGTAATCTTCCATGTCTTGCTGCACGACGGATCAGACGACGCAGTACATAACCTCTTCCTTCATTCGATGGCATGATTCCATCGGAGATCATAAAGGTTGAGGAACGGATATGGTCTGTGATCAGACGGATCGATACATCATCTAATGCATCCTGCTGATAGGTCTTATGTGACATCTCACAGATCTTATCACGGATTGCTTTCATCGTATCAATATCGAATACCGAATCTACATCCTGCATTACAACAGCCAGACGCTCTAATCCCATACCGGTATCGATGTTCTTCTGTGCCAGTTCTTCATAGCCGCCCTTGCCATCTCCGTCAAACTGTGTAAATACGTTGTTCCACACTTCCATAAAACGGTCACAGTCACAGCCGACCTTACAGTCCGGGCTGCCACAGCCGTACTTCTCGCCTCTGTCATAATAGATCTCAGAACAAGGACCACAAGGGCCTGCACCATGCTCCCAGAAGTTATCGCATTCACCGGTCTCAGGATCACGGTAAAAACGTGTGATCTTCTCTGCCGGAACGCCTACTTCCTTTGTCCAGATATCAAATGCCTCATCATCTTCTCCATAGATCGATGGATATAATCTGTCCGGATCTAACTCAAGCACCTTGGTTAAGAACTCCCAGGACCATGCGATCGCTTCATGCTTAAAATAATCTCCGAAGGAGAAGTTACCAAGCATCTCAAAGAAAGTCAGATGTCTTGCTGTCTTACCAACGTTTTCAATATCACCGGTACGGATACACTTCTGACAAGTCGTTACTCTTGTTCTCGGTGGGATCTCCTGTCCGGTAAAATAAGGCTTTAACGGTGCCATACCTGCATTGATCAGTAATAAGCTGTTATCATTGTGTGGTACCAGAGAAAAGCTCTTCATTGCAAGATGTCCCTTGCTCTCGAAGAATTCAAGGTACATTCTTCTTAAATCATTTACGCCATACTTTTTCACGTCTATTCCTCCAAAATCTATTTCTCTTTCTGTAATCCGGCAGTCAGGATCCGCTTACGCTTCCTTATTCTCCCTGCCGGTCTCAAGCTCCTTTGCATCCTTACGCGCACGTAATGCCTTTCCCGCAAAAACACCCGCGACTGCAATGACCGCCAGAATCACAAAAATGATTAAATACTGTAAAAAACTTCCAATAAAAGCCATATCGTTTCCTCCCATTCAAAAAAGTCAGAATACCTTCCGCTATTATAGCCCACTCGTCCTATTTTTTCAACCTAATCAATCTCAAAAATCTGATTTTCATGGGTAATGTCCACCAAACGTTCCGTAAACAGTGAGTTGTTGCACATTCTCTTATACTGCGCCGGCAGATCAAACTGCTGCCACATATGCATCGGGAAAACATAATCCGCATTCATATGGCGCATAAAATAATCCAGTCCGCGGTTCGTATGCTCTCCCAGTCTTCCGTCTAATACCACAAATGCGACATCAATATGTCTGTCACTGATCCTCGAAAGTGCACCCTTATAGCCACGCTCCATTTTTCCATTGATCAGTTCTCCTGCGCCTTCCATCTTCCAGTTGTGCAGATCTCCCGCATGATAGATCACCTTTCCTTCTGCCTCTACGAGAAACGCCACACCGACATCCGTCGAACGAAGCGTCGTGATCTTCATGTCATCCACTTTATAACTGCCATCCGGACTTACAAATTTGATTTTTTCCTTCACCGATAACGGAATCCCGTTCCGCAGCAGGTAATTTCTGCCCAACCGGATGTCCTTTGATAGAATATACTGAATATCCGGATACTTTCCGGCAAGCTTTAAAATGCCAAGATCAAAGTGATCCTGGTGCTTATGGCTGGCAAAAAAGTACAGTTTTTTTGCCGGATCGAACTCCGGCAGCTGTCCGGTAAAATGATATCCGTTTACCTTATCACCATCAAAATAATCAAATACCAGAATATGCGACTCTAACTCCACTACAAAACAGCTGTGATGTACAAATGTGATCTTCATAATCTGTGCCTTTCTACTTATCTGTGTGTACTTACAATTTCATTGACCTTACGATAGATTTCTTCCGGATCAAAGCCGATTTCAAACTGCATGCCCGCTCCCTTCCGGTTCTCATAGAGGATACGTCCATTCACCATCGTAAGGATCACATTCTGCTTGCTTCCACTGTATACAATATTTTTTACGATATTATTTTCCGGCTGCATATTCGGCTGCTTTAAGTCGATCATGATCAGATCTGCCCTTTTTCCTTCGGCAAGTCTGTCACAGTCGGCAAGTCCCATTGCCTTTGCACCGCCTGCCGTTGCCATATATAAAACCTCGTCTGCCCCAAAGCAGGCCGCGTCCTTTTCCCTGATCTTGGCAAGGCCGGTTGTAAGGAACATCTCCCGGAACATATCAAGACAGTTGTTGCTTGCAGCCCCGTCTGTTCCGATTGCTACATTGATGCCACGGTCTAAAAAGGTCTTGACCGGAGCGATCCCGCTTGCAAGCTTCAGATTCGATGCCGGGTTTGTCACTACAGATAAGTCTTTTTTTGCAAAAATATCAATGTCCTTCTCATCAAAATAAATACAGTGATAGCCGCCACCGCCATATGCATACATCCCAAGTTCGTCTGTAAGCTGTGTCGGTGTCATGCCGTAACGCTTTTTACATTCCTCAACCTCTAAGGCTGTTTCGGAATTATGCAGATATACCGGAGAATGCAGCTTATCTGCAAGTGCTGCGATCTGCTCTAACTTCTGATGGGAGGTCGTATACTCCGCATGAAAGCCGATCATGTAACTGGTCAGTTCACTCATTGCATTGACCTTATGGTAGCACTCTTCCATTTCTTCCATGCTGCTTACAAAGTCATTGACTGCACCTACCTGCACGGTTCGAAAGCCACAGTCCACTGATGCCTGTATGACCTGCTGTGGGAAAAAATACATATCAAAATTCGAAGTGATCCCGCTTGTCAGATATTCCATGATACCTAAGATGCTCGTCCAGTATACATCTTCTCCGGTAAGCTTCCCTTCCATTGGAAATACCTGTTTATTCAGCCATTCCTGAAGCGGAAGGTCATCGGCATAGGAACGTAAGAATGTCATTGCCGTATGGGTATGTGCATCCTTAAAGCCCGGCATCAGAAGATTACCGTCTGCATCGATCTCTTTATCCCATGCCGGGGCAGCCGGTGTGTCCTTTCCGTCTCCGATATAACCGATCGTATTACCAAGTACCCAGAGTTCGCCCGTTTCCACAAAAAAGGTGTGGTCTTCTCCTGTCCTTAGAATCTTCGCATCATAGAAGCGGATATTCATAGGCTGCTCCCTTCTCCGATCAATGTAATGACACGGCTGACTAACTGCTGAAAAAGTGGTGCTGTTCGATCGGCAGTTTCCTGTACTTCCTCATGGCAAAGCGGAACCGGTGAAATGCCACATGCAAGATTCGAGATACAGGAGATTCCACAGATCTTCATACCCATATGATTTGCTGCGACTGCCTCACAGGCGGTACTCATGCCAACTGCATCCGCACCTAAGGTACGGCACATCGTAATTTCCTGTGGTGTCTCAAAGTTCGGACCGGTAAGCTGTAAGTATGTTCCTTCCTGAATCGGAATATCTAACTCAACAGCTGCCCTTCTTATGATTTTCTGCAAGTCCTTATTATAGATCTCGCTCATATCCGGGAATCGTGGTCCCAATTCTTCGATATTGGCTCCGATAAGCGGGGATGGAACAAAGCTTGCGATCTGTCCGGTGATCATCATCAGATCTCCTGCCTGCATTCCCTGCTTGATTCCGCCTGCTGCATTCGTTAAAAACAAGACTTCGGCTCCCATCAGCTTCATCAGACGGATCGGCAATACCACATCGGTCATCGCATAGCCTTCGTAGTAATGTACACGCCCCTGCATACAGACCACCGGTACATCACCAACATAGCCAAAGATAAATCTGCCCTTATGTCCCGGAACGGTCGATACCGGGAAGCCCTCGATGTCATGGTAGTCTAAAGTTGCTTCTACCCGGATCGTATCCGCATAATCCCCGAGACCCGATCCTAAGACCAGTGCGACCTTCGGTATAAAATCAATCTTCTTTCTGACTCCCTCATAGCACTTCATCAGTTTTTCATACACTTCGTTCATATTGATCTCCATTCTTGTGCTGTTCTTTGCATGTGAAATCGTATTTTCACACGATACCCCCTGTTTTCCACTGCTAACCTAATAAAAACTGTGACAATACATAATTACTGATATCCATACCTCTTTCTGACAGTCTGATCTGTCCTGCCTTCTGTTCGATCAGCCCTTCCGAGACAAGCTGTGGAAGCACCTGTCCGTAGACTCCTTCAATCTGCACCCCGAAGTTCTGATAGAACTCCTGTCTGGTAATTCCCTCCGTCATACGAAGTCCTAAGAACATGAATTCTTCCATCTGTGCCATGCGCGATACCGCATCAATACTCCGGTGAAGATTCGTTGCGTACGCTGCATGTTTTTCTTCTTCCGAAAGCGTCTGCATCATCTCTGCATCAATCTGATCCGAAAGTATCTTAACTCCCTCCAGATAGGCTGCGAGATCGGTTGTATTCGTATACCGTACATTATCCATTAAGGATGCTGCGCCCAGTCCAAGGCCAAGATAGTCCGTGCGTTTCCAGTATCCGATGTTATGTCTGCACTCATAACCCGGCTTTGCATAATTCGAGACCTCATAATGATGGTATCCTGCTTCTGCCAATGCAGACTGTGTCCCCTTATAGATCTCGTATTCCGTCTCTTCGCTTGGCAGATAATCGGTCGGCATACCTGCTTCTCTTTTGACCGCATCAAACTTGTACTGCTCATAAAATGGCGTTCCCTTTTCAATGATCAGGGAATATGCGGAAATATGCTCCGGTCTTAGAGCAATGACTCTCTGTAAGGATGTCATATACTTTTCCTTCGACTGATACGGCAGGGCACTCATCAGGTCCACATTGATATTCCCATAGCCTAATTCACGTGCCAGCTCATAGTTTCGCAGGAACTGATCGTAGGTGTGGATCCTGCCAAGCAGCTTTAACTCATCATCCATCGTCGACTGCAAGCCGATACTTAACCGGTTCACTCCATACTGTGCATACATATACAGTTTTTCCTTCGTCAGTGTTCCCGGATTACACTCGATACTGACTTCCGCATCTGAGCGCACTGTGAAGTTTAAAAAGATCTGTTCTAGGATCATTGCCAGATAGGCTTCCTGTAACCAGGATGGTGTTCCTCCGCCAATATAGATAGTAGAGACCTCCCGGTCTCTACATTTTGCTCCCATATATGCAATTTCCTGTAAAAGTGCGGCGACATACTCTCTCTGCGTCGCCTCATCTGCCGGAGCAGACAAGAAATCACAATACGCGCACTTTTTTACACAAAACGGAATGTGTAGATATAGTTCCATGATCTTTTTCATGCTCTAGTCCTCATCCAGTTTCAATACACTCATAAATGCTTCCTGTGGAATCTCTACATTGCCCACCTGACGCATACGCTTTTTACCTTCCTTCTGTTTTTCAAGCAGCTTTCTCTTACGGCTGATATCTCCACCATAACACTTCGCAAGCACATCCTTACGCATTGCCTTTACCGTCTCACGCGCAATCACCTTGCTGCCGACGGCTGCCTGGATCGGAATCTCAAACAGATGTCTTGGAATCTCTTCCTTTAACTTCTCACACATCTTTCTTCCACGCTCATATGCGGTATCCTTAAACACGATAAAGGATAAGGCATCCACCGGCTCACGGTTGATTAAGATATCAAGCTTCACAAGCTCGGATCTCTGATAACCCTTCATCTCATAATCAAAGGAAGCATAGCCGCGGGAACGTGACTTTAATGCATCAAAGAAGTCATAAATGATCTCGTTAAGCGGCAGATCGTACTTTAACACGGCACGCGTCTGCTCAATATATTCCATGCTCACATAGATTCCACGCCGTTCCTGACACAGATCCATGATCGCACCCACATAATCACTTGTTACCATGATTTCCGCACTGACAAACGGTTCTTCCATATATTCGATCTCAGAAGGATCTGGAAGATTCGACGGATTCGTAAGATCGATCACCGTTCCATCTGTCTTATGCACCTTATAGATAACACCCGGTGCTGTCGTTACCAGATCCAAATTATATTCACGCTCTAACCGTTCCTGTACAACTTCAAGATGCAACAGTCCAAGAAATCCGCAGCGGAATCCAAAGCCCAGTGCGACCGATGTCTCTGCCTCGAACTGAAGCGCCGCATCATTTAACTGCAGCTTCTCTAAGGCATCCCGCAGATCCGGATACTTTGCGCCATCTGCCGGATAAAGTCCGCAGTAAACCATCGGATTGACCTTCTTATAACCCGGAAGTGCCTCTGCACACGGATTATCCGCATTCGTTACGGTATCACCTACTCTGGTATCGCTGACATTTTTCAGGCTGGCTGTAATATAACCTACCATACCGGCTGAGAGTTCGTCACATGGGATAAACTGGCCTGCGCCAAAGTATCCTACCTCTACCACATCTGCCACTGCTCCGGTTGCCATCATCTTGATCGGCATGCCTGCCTTGATATGTCCCTCACGGATACGGCAGAATACGATAACACCCTTATATGCATCATAAAGAGAGTCGAAGATCAGTGCTTTCAGCGGTGCCTTTGGATCACCGGTCGGTGCCGGAAGCTTCTTTACGATCTGCTCTAATACTTCCTCTACATTTAATCCGGTCTTTGCTGAGATCCGCGGTGCATCCTGTGCTTCAATTCCAATGACATCCTCGATCTCTTCTACCACACGGTCCGGATCTGCACTTGGAAGATCTACTTTGTTGATGACCGGGATCACCTCAAGGTCATGGTCCAGGGCAAGATAGACATTTGCCAATGTCTGTGCCTCGATTCCCTGTGCCGCATCCACAACTAAAATTGCGCCGTCACAGGCAGCCAGACTTCGTGACACCTCATAGGTAAAGTCAACATGCCCCGGTGTATCGATCAGGTTGAAAATATATTCTTCTCCGTCCTCTGCCTTATATATAGTACGGACAGCCTGCGACTTGATCGTAATTCCTCTCTCCCGTTCAAGTTCCATATTATCGAGTACCTGTGCCTGCATCTCCCTGCTGGTTAAAAGTCCGGTCTTTTCGATAATACGGTCTGCCAGTGTCGATTTTCCATGATCGATATGTGCTACAATACAAAAATTTCTGATTTTGCTCTGATCTATTGCCATTCCTTTACCTCTCAATATCTTACTCTGCCTGTACTTATCGCACGATTCCGTGTGCAAGCAGGAAATCTGTCCAGACACTGTAATATCTGCCTAACAGATGTACTTCATCATAAGTGTACTCCGGATTCAGATTACCTGTCTCATCTGTAACAACTTCATTCACATCGATATAAAAGATTTTCTTATTATCTGCAAGTGCAGCGATCCGGTCATTCCGCGCCTGGATGTTCGGATTATTAAAAATCGGATCCGTATCTGACTTTTCTTTTTTTACATACATGATCCCTTCTACAAACAGAATCGCATCCGGCTGCAGTTCCTGCAGGCGGGTGACTGCATTCTGATATGTTTCCATAAAGGAATCGATCGTACCGGTTCCCATCTCATTGATCCCGATCATCAGATAAATCTTCCCAAACTTATGCTCTGTAAGTGCCTGCTCGATCGTAATCGTTGTCCCATTTTCTTCCACGATCGGCTTCGTAAACAGATCATACACCGTAAGACCGATACTCGCATAATATGTTGCATTATCCCAGCCGGAATAGTCATGCAGTCCGACCGTACGCGAATCTCCGATAAATAATGCATCATCAAAATAAGACTGGTCTACGGTCGTGAACTCATAGGTCTTATCCGCATCAGCCTGTCCGCTTTCTGCCGTCTCGGTATCCTCAGCCGGCTGTGTCGTTACAGACTCCGTTGCAGCCGGCTGCCCCTTCTTATCCGGATTATCTTTATCCGGGTCTTTTTTCTCTGTGTCCTTTTTCTTTGTGTCATCCCCGCTGTCATTCTGATCCGCTGTTACCTCATCCTTTTTTACAGAACTCCATGGAAATCTGCCCTCCGAAAGTCCCTGGAAGACACTTGCAAGCAGTGGCACATTGCCACTTTTTTCCCGATATTCCCGATATACACCATTCCTGCCAAGCAGACCGATCAGGGTAAAAATAATCCCCAGTAAAATGATCGTAGAAAAAAACGGAAACTTCTTTATTATTTTCATATGATACCTTTCTATTTTTCACACTTAAAACTGAAAATACAAAAACGGATTATTCATCCCGTTTGCGACCTTATAAACGCAGTACCAGAATACAGCCAGCAGCAACAGCTTTGGCACAAGATGATCCTTATACTTTTCATACAGCTTGTCCACAAACGGCAGGGAAACCAGAAATGCCAGTACAAAAAAGATGCCGTAACGTCCAAGACTCCGCATAAAATCACCCTGGTTCACATAATCCGGCGAACCCCAGAATGGGAATAATCTCGTAAAATAAACACCAACATCACGGATCTTCGTAATTGCAAAGACGATCCAGGTCATCGGGATCACAAGTAATACATACAGATGCGCCGCGATCGGATGTCTACTTAAGAACTGCTTCAGACAGCATTTTTCCAAAACAACCAGAAGTCCAAGCACCATACCCCAGAGAATGAAGTTTGCGGTACTTCCATGCCACATACCGGTCACAAACCATACAAGCAGCAGATTAAAGACCGTCCGCACCATTGTGCCACGGTTACCGCCTAACGGAATATACAGATAATCCCGAAACCACTGTCCGAGTGTAATATGCCATCTACGGTAAAACTCTGCAACTGATTTCGAACGGTATGGATGATCAAAATTCTTCGGCAGATGAAAACCAATCATTCTTCCCACACCGATTGCCATCAGGGAATATCCCTGAAAATCAAAAAACAACTGTGCACTATAGCCTGCCGCTCCGATCCAGGCTAACGGTGTAGAGATCGAATCAAAGCCTGCGGTCTGTATCTCATTCCACAGCATGCCGAAATGATCCGCAAAAATCACCTTAAAGCCAAGACCGATCGTAAAGATCATCAGTCCCTGTTCCGTTTCTTCAAAAGTGATCCGGCGTCTCTCTAACTCCGGATACATCTGCCGGTAAGATGCGATAGGTCCTGAAATCAGCTTTGGAAACAGCATCATATAAATTCCTGCCTTGGCAAATGACCGCTCCGGTTCACATTTTCCCATATAAACATCTAAGATATAGGATAAAACAGTGAAGGTAAAGAAGCTGAAACCAAGCGGCATACGATAGGATGTGTATTTAAAGAACAAAAGCATTCCCACATCAAAAACGATCAATGCCGCAAGTAATCTCTGCTTTTTCTTCGGATGTCTTTTCATTCCCTTTATACACCAGGCTGCAAGGTAATGCAGACCTACGGAAATAAGAAGAAGGATCACATACAGCGGCTCTCCGAATGCATAAAACAAGATGCTTCCAAGAAACAGCACACCGTTTTTCCAGCGTGCAGGTGACAAATAGTAAATAAGTATAAAAATCGGTAAAAACCGGAAAATAAAGTTCAAATTAGAAAATTCCATAATATATCATCAACTCTTTCGTTTATCTCTATTTATTTATTATATCGATATTTTTCGTACTTACAACTATTTTTTCACAAAACATGACAATTTATTCAATTTCTGATTTTTATCCGCATAAAACCTTGTAAAGAACATCCGCCAGTGGTTCCATGGCATCGTGTGCCTCCTCATAGGTATTCGTCTGAAAACCGTTTTCAATCAAAAGTGTCTTCGGGCGGTAATGCATATTATAACGATATCCTTTTAAATAAATATGTCTTGTAAGCTCCGGGTAATATTCTGCGGCTGTCAGCTGCATCTGTAAAGAAAACGCCAGATTATCCGACAGATTCGGATTCGCAAGATAGGCAATGTCACCTACATCCGTAAGACGGCTTAAACCATTAAAAAACATGACCGGTGCCACTGTTTTTCCCTGCACCTTTCTTGTTAAATGTTTCCCATTTATCTCATCCCGGTGCAGATCAATCACGACCTCGATGCTTGGATTCTCTGCTAAGATCTGCTCAATGGCAGGTGCTGCATTCGCATATGCATATTTTCTTGCATCCACATCATACTGTCCCATATGATGAATGACATTCAAGCCGTATCTTTCCCGCAGAAGCTGTGCTAAATATTCCCCACACCCCATAACTCCGGTCATCAGATCCCCCGGTGTGGAATTGGCATACATCTCCTGTGAATGAGTATGATAGATCAGTATCTGGGGCTGGTCTGCCGGTGTCACAAGATGCATATCACGCGCTAACAGGTCTGCGGCATTTAACTGGCTTCCATTGATCGTTGTCATTCGGTCTACCGTATAAAAGTTCTGGATCAGGTAGTCAAAATCATTGAGTTTTTCCCTTGGGTATGTAACCACCGGTTCACTTTGTGCCACAAATCCACCGGCAGGTAAGGATGTTTCTACGGCTTCCTTAGCGGCTTTGCTTTCTTCCTGTTTTTCCTCTTCCGCTTTTTTCTCCTCACCTTTGTGCTCTTCCATTTTATCCTCTCCGTCTTTCTTCCTTTCCTGGTTGTCTTCTTCGTTCTCTTCGGTTTTCTCCTCTTCACTCCGTTCTTTTTCGTTTTCCGTCTCGGCTTCCACTAAGATCCGGTTCTCATTTTCTTCCTCTGCTGCTTCAACTGCCGTTTTCGGTCTGCCGTCCATATAGGATTCGTCCATTGCTTCTAAGGCAAGGATTGTTTCATAGGAAAGTGTGGACTCTTTTGGCAGTGCAAGCTCACCCTGTGTTTTTAAATATCCGGCAAATGGGATCAGATCTGTCAGCTTTGCAGCAAAAAAATCCCATCCGGACTTTCTGTTATCTTCTCTTGCATAATAAAGCAGTCCCGGCATATAGCTTCCTGCCACGCACCCATACACTGCCCGCCTTCCTTCCGCAAGCACTTCATTTTTTAACAATGTGCCATGCTTTTTCATACCAAGGAATCCCACCGACAGCAGGATGAGAAGCATTGCTGCCGGCAGGATCTTCTTTTTATATCTGATTTTTCCTCATCTCCTGCCTGACCCTCCCTGTTGCTGTAGTGTGCGGCGAGCGTACACTTTATTTTTCTTACACGTTACATGGTATGTGAAGGTAGGCATGTCTATGCGTGATTTTCCAAAAAGGTCATGTTAAGACCCTCTGAGATCGTATAACCCAGACGCTTGACTGCCTCATCGATATCCTTTGGCGTTACGAAGAATGCATTCAGGTGCGGGGATAGCAATTCCCGGATCAACTCATATTTTTCCATCTCATTTAAAGTCTTTAAAGAATCACTAATTCCGCTTAAATGGCTGGATTCTGCCATTGCTGCAATCAGATCACTCATCGTATCCGTCACGATCGTGGCAGCATCCACTACGGTCGGAACACCGATTGCAATCACCGGAACCCCCATGCTCTCCCGATTGATCGCATGACGTCTGTTGCCGACACCGGAACCCGGATTGATACCTGTATCCGTAATCTGGATCGTACGGTTTAACCGCTTCGTGCTTCTTGCCGCTAATGCATCTACCACGATCACATAGTCGGGATGGGTCTGTTCGACCACACCGCGTATGATCTCTTCTGATTCCATTCCGGTCTGTGCCATAACACCCGGAACGATCCCGCTGATCTTCTTCGTCTTATCTTTTCCAAACGCATAACTGCCGAATTCCCGGATGATATGTCTGGTGATCATCATATTATCGACAACATGCGGACCTAATGCATCCGGTGTCACCTCCCGGTTTCCGAGTCCGACAACAAGGATCGAATCCTTTTCCTTTTTTTCTCCTAACAGCTCCCTTACCACCTTCGATAACTGAACCGATATCTCTCTGTGGTAATCTTCATCCTCTTCTATCATGTTCGGAGCTTCTAAGGTCACATAGATGCCACGGGGCTTTCCCATGGTCTTTGCACCGTTTTCCGTTTCGATCACCACCTTTGTGATCTCGATATCACCGGCCGCTTTTTCTTTTTCTAACCGCACACCCTTGACTTCTACGTGATCCTCCTCGAACTTTTCCTTTGCTTCTAATGCAAGATCGGTACGCACCTGATACATGCCTCTGCTGCTCCTTTCCGTTATCCTGATTTTTCATATTTTTTGCAAAAAAACGTGAAATATGTATTGACAGATATTATTTTCTGAATTACAATATCATAGTATGTTTACATTAGATCGTCCGTGTCCGTATTTAATGGAACAAAGGAACTCAATTTTATGAATGATAATGGAGGTGTACGGATTTGGCTAACATTAAATCTGCAAAGAAAAGAATTCTTGTAAGTGCTACTAAGGCTGAGAGAAACAAAGCAATCAGATCTGAAGTTAAGACATGTATTAAGAAGGTAGAAGCTGCTGTTGCAAACAACGATAAGGCAGCTGCTGATTCAGCTTTAACTGTTGCTATTTCAACAATCAACAAAGCTGCTTCTAAGGGCATCTATCACAAGAACAATTCTGCCAGAAAGATTTCCCGTTTAACAAAAGCTGTAAACAAGCTTGCTTAATCTTTCAGACAGAACATATAGATCAGAAAAAACACCAGTACCCGTCATGCTGGTGTTTTTTGTTTGCAAAAATATTTTTCTAGGAACTGTACTGCATGATCAATAACTCTACTGCAAGCTGATCATTCATTCTTCCGGTCTTAATGTCCTCTTCTGCTTTCGCGCAGTCCGATAAAGCGCCTGCAAGCTGTTCGATGGAAAATCCCGATGCCTGTGACAGATTCCGTTTCACCGCAAACGGAGGAATTCCTGCCTTAGAGGCGATCGTACTTCCATCAAAGCCCTGCTTTCTTAAATCCTTCACCTGAAACAGGATCTGAAACTGCCTTGCGATCAAAAATAAAATCCGCATTGGCGGTTCTTTTAATTCTAACAGGTCATAATATAATTCCAATGCCTGCTTCTGGTTCTTTGCTGCGATCGCGTTCACCATATCAAAGATCTGGTTATTCACTTTACCGGAGCAGATCGCCTCGACATCCTCCGGGGTAATGCTGTCGCGTTCCATGCAGTAACACAGCAGCTTCTCTAATTCCTTATCGATATTTTCCATATCATCTCCTGCCATGGACAAGAAAAGCTGCATCGCATTGGTCGTGATATTCTTATGCTCCCGCCTGATCCTGCCTGCCACCCAGCGCATCAGAAGCTCCTGTTTCTGTCTTGGGAACTCAACCACGCTGCCCTGCGCCTTGACTGCCTTAAACATCTTCGAACGCTTATCTACTTCGTCTTCGACAAATACCATATACGTGCTTTCCGGCATCTGCTTCACATATGCACTCAGTTCGTCTGCCGATCCCTTGAACAGTCCGCTGTTTTCAATTAAAATCAGACGCTTTTCGGCAAAAAAAGGAAGGGTATCAGCAATGGAAATCACTTTCTTTGCATCGATCCCCTTACCTTCAAAGGCAGAAAAGTTCATCTTATCATCCGCGTCTACGACCGCATTTTTGATCTTATCCCGGTATTGCCGCTTCAGATAAGATTCTTCACCATATAGTAAATAGACCTGTTTTATTTTTCCGTTTTTAATATCTTCATCAATCGTTTTCATGCGTCTATTCTAACATAAGAATCATAAAAACTTCAAGCACATGCTGCACTCTTTTCTGGCAGGATCCGGATATCAAAAGATGCCTTCAAATTTAGTAATTGACAAAATGTACAAATATGCTCCGCAAACATTTGCAACGCTCATCGTGAACTAACTGCTAACTACAACCATACAAGTTCAGAAAAGGCTTCACTTGTGGTTTTCGTAAGCAGTGGATTTCACTCGCAGCTAAAATCGCAAATAAAAGTTTACTTTACATATTTAGTGCATTTTGTCTATTGATTTTCTATAGCAGCTTTTGATATCCGGACCCTGCCAAAAAGCATACGTGTGCTTTGCATATGCCCCTCTGTCTAATTTTTATATTCCCTGATGTACAGTCTTCCCTTCTGATACCCGATACTGATCTGTCCGCTTTCTGCTGTCCGATAGATCCGGCTGCCCGCCTGTGTGATATGATCTACCGCTTCCCTTGACGGGTGTCCATAACGGTTTCCTTCTCCATAGGAGATCGTTGTAACAAGCGGCCGGAGCACCTTAAGCCACTTCTCATCGTTTGAACATGCCGAACCGTGATGCGCCGCCTTATACCAGGTCAGTCTTTTTTTCTGCGTCCATCTCTTTGTTAATTGCTTTTCCTGCTCTTTTGTAATATCCCCGGTTAAAATACCGGAGAACTCCCCCTGCTGTACAAGTAAGACAAGCGACTGTGCATTACTGTCTGCTCCTGTATTTTCACCTGACGGTGCAAGACAAGTGAATGTCATCTGTTCTTCCCCCTTGCCAAGTCTTAAGGTATCCTGTTCCTTCATATACAGCAGTGGAATCTCCTGTTGTACCGCAAGCTCTGACACACGGTTGTAGCTGTCGTTTTTCACTGCCTCCTTTGCCACGATAATATGCCCGACCGGATATCCTTCTTCTAGTAACTCTAACAGTCCACTCACATGATCCATATCAAAATGTGAAACAAACCACCAGTCGATCTTTCCTATCTTATGATACTTTAGAAATGGCTTGATCCGGTAAGTCCCAGCCTTCGATACATCGCTGCTGCCTCCGTCCACAAATAGGGTCGCCTGATCGGCTAACTGCATACAGATTCCATCTCCCTGGCCGACATCTAATACGGAAATCATAAGACCATCCGGCTTTTTCACCGATAACACCAAAATACCGAACAGCATCATCCCAAGATATGCCGGAAGCAGTCTAAATCCGGCAGCTATCTGTCTCATTCTCTCCTTCACCATTCCTGAATGCCCAGTCTGATAACTTTTCTCTTCATTATGTACCGTATCCGCAGTTCTGTTTTTGATACTTCTCTTTCTCTCTCTTCTTGATAACACATACCATAGAATGCCAAACAGCAGATAATAGAGCGCGATCTGTACCCCGGACGGACATCCCGTCAACATAAGATTTCCCGGGATATGACCAATCAGCTTACAGACCGCTTCATACCAGAAAAGCACCCCTTCTGCCGGAAGCAGTATCAGCTTCGCCAATCCACCCGCAAACAGACTGGCCACACCTCCAAGGACTGCACTTCCTACCACTACTCCGGAAAGCGGAAGCACCAACAGATTTGCCACAACGCCAAAGACCGGGATCTCATACGAGTAATATGCAGTCAGCGGAATTGTCAGTATCTGTATAAACAGACTGATTTTCCATCCCTTTGCATGCTCGCCTGCAAGTATTACACCAACGATTGCAAGAATCGAATACCGGAAGCCGCTGTAATCCAGCAAAAAAGGGTTGTCCAGTAAAAGTACTGCCACTGTCACACTAAAGGCTGTGATCCGGTCATACGTTCTTCCCACGCACCTTGCAAGTGACAAAAAACAAAACATCAAAAAAGCCCGTCTCGCTGACACCAGATCTCCGGCAAACCGGATATACAAAAGCAGTCCTAAAACCGACAACAATGTAGATGAAATGACAAAGCCGTGCAGCCGGCGAAGGAGTTCGTAAAGTCCCATCCCGATCATTGAGATATGCAGCCCGCTGATCACCAGCAGATGCGAGATCCCGGCATCCTGATACGCCGCTTTTGTCCCGGCCTCCAGTGCATGTTTATCACCGCATACCATCGCTTGCATAATACCACTCGTTTCAGCATTTGCATATATAGTATAATTACGTTTTAATTTTTCTTTTAGTTGAAACAGATACTCACCAAGGCTTTCCTTCGGGTTTGAAGCCGCAAGTACCTGCTTTACCATAAAGGTATAATCGATCTTCTGACTCTGATAGAACTTTTTCTGGTCAAAATTCCCTTCATTTGATGCGCTATGAAATTGTTTTACGTTTCCATTTAAAATAAGGGTAGTTCCGATTGGATAGCAATCGGTATCGAAATAGATAAAAACTGAATTTGTCTGATAGATTTGATTATTAATTTTTAATTTAACATTTTTGAAATAGTATTGAAATTGGTCGTTTACCGACTCCTTTTTATATAATCTGCCCTGTAGCTCTGCCGCCGGTTCTTCTTCTATCACTGCTTCGTAACAACTGCGGAACCGGATCTCTTTTCCGGTAACATATGTACCTGTCACAAAAGCTGCCACACCACTTAACAGTAAAATGAGAAATGCCCGCTTGTGCTTTCTGCAAAGCAAACGATGATTAACGATAAGAAAAACAACTGCCAGTATCGGAATTCCTACATAAAACCGATACCGGCATACCGTAATCCCGGCAATCAGAAGTACTGCAATCTGGGCGAGAAAATGTCTCTCCACTTACCTTATCACTCTCCTGACTCTGTCACCATTGTCTCTGTTGAACTTGTTCCATCTTCGTCACTTCCAACCACATAATCCAGATTCCGTTCATATAGGTCATCCAATGCAAAGCTGTCTCGGTACATACCCTTGGTATCTCCATTCACTGAGATTTGTACCTTATTTACCGTCGGAATTTCCGAAAGTGAATTCACGATTGAATAAATTACAATCGGTTCCTGAATGTTATACTGCTGGTTCATAAAGCCTTCATCCAGATTCACATAGCAGATTCCATTTGTCGTTGCAACATTTACCAGCCCGGTTCCCTGTGGAATTGCTGAGATCATTCCCTTATCGGTCGGTCCGTCTAACAGATGCTCCATGATCAGTTTTTCCATCGAGATGTTACTGCTGTACTGCACTTCCTCGGTCGTCTCAATCAGTCCGTCCCCTGCCTCATTCGAGAAAAAGAGATGGATGGTCGCACTCTGGATCGCATTGATCTGCTCTCCCGGATTCTCGACAAAGCTTTCATTTGTCATCAGGCCAATGACATTCCCTTTGCTGTCTGTCAGCGGAAGATCTGCCACATTAAAGGACACACAGGAGATTCCGGGAATCTGAAGCATTGTACGGACAATCGCAGCCCTGCATAAGATTTCTTCTGACACTTCCATCTGTGCATATGCCTCACTGAACGTGATCGAAAGCTGACCACCATCTAAGTTATATCCGGTCACTTCGACATTGCTGCGCAACAGCTTCCTGCACTCCACCTTTTCCGGTGTCTGTGCGATCACTTTTAAAAATTCTTCGATCATTCCTTCGGTATCGGTATCTGCCGCCTTCGGTGTATATGGTTCTTCTATAATTCTAGTTGCTTCTTTATTCAGATAATATGCATGGTATGTACCATCCTCACCTGTCTGCTTCGAACCACATCCTGTAAACAGTCCGCTCAGCAGTAGTAAAGACAGCATACCTGCTATTATTTTACCCGTCTTTCTTTTTTTCATATATGAATAACCATGCCTTTCTCTATGCAATAATCGTTATGCGATATAGTTCAAAGGTATGCGGACCGTAAACATCGTGCCCTCTCCCTCTGTACTGAATACCTTGATCGCACCTCTGTGCATCAATACTGCATTTCTTGTAATCGCAAGTCCAAGTCCTGTACCGCCAATTTCTCTCGAATGTGACTTGTCCACGCGATAAAATCGTTCATAGATATGTTCTAAGGATTCTTCCGGTATTCCGATTCCGGAATCCTCCACTTTCACGTAAAAATACTGATGATCTGCATTTAACGACACATGAACCCAGCCGTTTTCCTTATTATACTTGATTCCGTTTTCAATCAGATTCGTGATCGCAAGTGTCAGCTTCACCTCATCGATCTCAGCCGTCACCGGACGGAAGCTTTCAAGCACCAACTCGATCTGCTGTTTCTCTGCAATCGGGCGCAGACGCTTTAAGATCTGTTCGATCATCTCGTTGATATTGACCGATGCAATATTCAAGTCGGATGCAGACTTATCCATTTTAACCAGAGAAAGCAGGTCATTGATGATCTTATTCTCACGCTCGATCTCATTACCGATATCCTGCATAAACTCCCGGTAGAGTTCCACCGGTACATCTTCCTGTCCGTTTAAAGAATCTGCAAGTACCTTCATAGAGGTAAGCGGTGTCTTAAGCTCATGGGACACATTCGAT
This sequence comes from Lachnospiraceae bacterium, assembly GCA_022764465.1. Taxonomy (GTDB): domain Bacteria; phylum Bacillota; class Clostridia; order Lachnospirales; family Lachnospiraceae; genus Roseburia_C. The sequence goes on from JALERL010000009.1 coordinate 23,449, forward strand.
ACAAACTCCTGTCTCGAATCATCTAACATCTTCATTCTGCTATAGAGCTTGTTGAACTTCTCACAGATCTGCACCGTCTCTGTATATTTATCAATATTCAATTCACCGTCGTTGTCTCCGTATCCGGTCTGGATCTCCTGAATAGACGATGCCATCTCACGAAACGGTCTGGTAATCCTTCCTGCGATCAGGAAACCAAATGCAAAAAGCAGGATTGCAATGATCAGTCCAAGGATCAGCGCACGATTTTGCATATAGGACAAGGTAGACGCAATGCTATCCGTAGAAACACTGACTAACATCACTCCGATTGTCTCCTGAAGTTCCTTCTCCGGATCGTTACGAACCAGCGGGATCGTCATCTCGATATAGCGGCTCTGGGAGTCATAGTTTGAGATCTCACGTCCCTGAAAGCTCTTTACCACTTCCTCTGATATAATGGTCTTGCCGGTGTCAAGATCATATGTATCCTTTACAATATGAAAAGAAGAGTCAATAATCATGACTCTGCCATCGTAAATCTGTGATAACTGTTCTAACTGTGCTGTGATCGTTTCAGAAGAGGTATCATCCACATATCCCGTATCAACCATCTGGTTTGCCAGGATTTTTGCCTGACTTAAAATATCAATACTCCGGTTCGATACTGCCCGGCTCTCATACGCACTCATAATTCCGATCCGGATGATGACCGTAGAGACAATTCCGACCATCATGCAAAGGAACACCAGACGAAACTTCAGACTTTTGAAAAAATCACGTATTTTTTTATTCTTTTTCATTCCTGTACCCTCGACCTGCTAAATCTGCTGATAAAAATATCCGACACCCCATTTTGTATGCACATACTTCGGCTCACTCGGATTCGGCTCAATCTTCTCACGCAGTCTTCTGACATGAACATCCACCGTACGGACATCTCCCGGATATTCATAGCCCCAGACAAGATTCAACAGATTCTCACGTCCATATACTTTGTTCGGATTTAAAACAAGAAGTTCTAAAAGGTCAAACTCCTTTGCGGTCAGATTGATCTCCTTTCCAAGAATAAACAGTCTACGGCTCTCACAGTCTAAGCGCAGATCTCCATTCTCGATCACTTTTGCATTCTGCTGTTTTGGTTCATTTGCACTGGTTCTGCGCATGATCGCCTTGATCCGCGCCTTCACCTCTAAAATATTAAACGGCTTGGTGATGTAATCATCTGCTCCATATTCAAGACCCAAGATCTTATCCATGTCATCGCCCTTTGCAGTCAGCATGACGATCGGTACATTCGAAAAATCACGGATATGCTGACAGACTTCAAAGCCATCCATCTTCGGCAGCATGATATCGAGTAAAATAATATCAAACTGATTCTCCGTTGCAAGCTTTAACGCTTCTTCCCCATCATATGCACAGGTCACTTCCATTCCGTCCTGCTCTAAGCTGAAACGAATACCCTTTACGATTAACTTTTCATCATCTACTACAAGAACTTTCTTTGCCATTTTAATCTCCATTCTTGCGCGTGAAAAATCTTTTTCACACGAATCCTCATTTCTAATTCACCGTTATACGGTCTTTGATCTTCTCAAATACTCCCTGTTTTATCCCACTGATGTTCATAATCTCATCTGTGGCTTTAAATCCTCCGTGTTCCATCCGGTACGCGAGGATACTATCTGCCTTCGACTGTCCCACACCGGGCAGCGTCATAAGCTCCTCTGCTGTTGCAGTATTCAGATTGATCCTGCCTGATGAATCCGTCTCTTTGCTGCATTCGTTCTGCACCTCTGCAGCTTCTTCCTTCGTCAGAATCCGGATCTTCTGTTCGTCTGAAATCTTCTCGGCAAGGTTTGCTTCCTCCATGGCAGCATCCTCCCTGAGACCACCTGCAAGTGCTGCCACATCACAGATACGCGATCCCGCAGGCACTTCATAGACACCGGGATTTTCCACTGCACCACAGATATACACAAAACAAACAGCCGGTTTCTCTGTCTCCACCGGCATATCCTCCTGCGTATCCTTCTCTGTAAAACCGGTTTCAAAAGAAACCTCCGGATTCTTTGTCTGTGTACATCCACACATACAAAAAAGAGCCAGCATCCAAACACAACAGATTATCTTCATTTTTCTCATAAGCAATGCTCCTTATACCTATTATCATGTATGAGAAGCCCCTAATGCCTGATTACATTTATTCTATCGGAATTTCAGGTGCTTTACAAGTATTATTTTCAAAAGAATTTCTTAAAAGATCCGATGTCAAAAAAACACAGGCAGTCTGCTTTCGCTCTGCCTGTGCCTCTGTTCATGCACCAATGTACTTTTTTAAAACGTATCCAATACTTTTTCTAACTTTCCGATCATCTCATCGACATGTTCCTTCTCGATCACAAGCGGTGGAACCATACGGATCACATCTGCGCCTGCTGTAATAATGATCAGTCCCTCTTCTAATGCCTTTGCTGCGACCTTTCCAACCGGCTTTTCGCAGACGAGTCCCTGCATCAGTCCAACACCACGATGCGCCGTAATAAAGTCATACTTATCCACGATCTCAGCAAGACGTTCTTCGAGATAAGCACCAACTTCCTTGACATGATCTGCGATCTGTTCCTTTTCCATCAGATCAATCACCGTGCTTACGGCTGCTCCGACAAACGGATTTCCTCCATAAGTCGTACCATGGTCTCCCGGTGCGAGTGACTTTTCTGCCACATGCTCTGTCATTGCAAAAGCGCCAACCGGGACACCACAGCCAAGCGCCTTCGCACTCGTCATAATATCCGGCTTCACGCCATACTTCTGCCATGCAAACATATAACCGGTACGTGCCATACCACACTGGATCTCGTCTAAGATCAGTAAAATATCATGCTCGTCACAAAGCTTACGGACACCTTCCATAAATTCTGCCGTTGCAGGATAGATTCCACCTTCTCCCTGTACAGTTTCAAACAGGATCGCACAGGTCTTGTCGTTAATCAGTGCCTTTACACTGTCTAAATTATTGTATTCCGCGAACTTCACACCCGGCATCAGCGGTTCGAACGGCTCCTGATAATGTGCATTACCGGTAACGGAAAGCGCACCGATCGTTCTTCCATGGAAAGAATGCTGCATTGCAATGATCTCATGTCCGGCATGTCCGTCACGGGTAAACGCATACTTTTTCGCTGCTTTGATCGCACCCTCGATCGCTTCTGCACCACTGTTGGTAAAAAAGACACGATCCATATCAGAGATCTTTAAAAACTTCTTGGCCGCATGCATGATTGGGATATTGTAATACAGATTCGATGTATGCATCAGAAGATCAATCTGCTTTTTCAATGCATCATTGTATTCCTTTTTGCCATATCCAAATGCCTGTACTGCAATTCCCGCAGCAAAATCTAAGTATTTTTTGCCGTCGGTATCATACAGATATACACCCTCGCCCCTCTCTAAGACAAGTGGAAAACGATTGTAGGTATGTAATAATGCATGCTCTGCCGCATCCATATATTCCTGTTTATTCATGATAAAACTTCCTTTCTTCGTCGCCTAAAATAGCGGTTCCGATTCCTTTATTCGTAAAGATCTCAAGTAACAGACAATGTGCGATACGGCCATCTAAAATGTGGACTCTTGAAACACCATTGTCGATCGCCTCGATACAGTTGTTCAGCTTTGGAAGCATTCCACCACCGATAAAGCCGTCCTCGATCAGCTTCTTTGCCTCGGCAATATGAAGTTCGGAGATCAGTGTATCCTTATCCTCCGGATCCTTGTATACACCCTCAATATCCGTTAGGAATGCAAGCTTTTCTGCCTGTACTGCACGTGCGATCGCACACGCTGCATCATCTGCATTGATATTGTAGGTATTGCAGTCATCATCTAAGCCGACCGGACAGATGATCGGAAGATAATCCTTCTCTAACAGATCGTATAAGATCTTTGGATTTACCTCTTTGACCTCACCAACAAATCCGATATCCTGTCCATTGGAAAGCTTTTTATTTACCTTTAATAAACCACCGTCTTTTCCGCTGATTCCGATTGCATTGACACCAAGCTGTTCTACCATCTGCACGAGTGACTTATTGACTTTACCAAGTACCATCTCAGCGATCTCCATGGTGGCTGCATCTGTCTTACGGAGTCCGTTGATAAACTCCGGTTCCATACCGACCTTGCCAACCCATTTGCTGATCTCTTTTCCACCGCCATGTACGATGATTGGCTTAAATCCAACCAATTTTAATAAAGTTACATCCTGAATTACACTTTTTTTCAGTTCATCATCGACCATGGCACTTCCACCGTATTTGACAACGATGATCTTACGGTTAAAACGCTGGATATAAGGCAATGCCTCGATCAGAACCTCTGCTTTTTCCATGATTGATTTCATATATTTTTCGTCCATTTTCTGTTTCTATTCCTTCCCAGAACCCATGTGACACCACACATATTTGTTCTTCCTTTTATTTATTCCTGATATAACTTCCAGGTTCAATCCCTGTTTTATCTGTTAAGAGCGGTAATCTGCATTGATTTTTACATAATCATAAGTCAGGTCACAGCCCCATGCGGTTGCAGACGCATCTCCCATTTTTATATCCGCGATTGCTGTTACCGCTTCCTCAGAAAGAATCTTCGTTGCTTCTTCTTCACTGTAGTCCACAGCCACGCCGTCTGCAATGATCTGGATCTTTCCGGCCTTGCTTTCGAAATAGAGATCCACCTTCTCCGGATCAAATTCCACACCGGCATATCCCATTGCGCAAAGGATACGTCCCCAGTTCGCATCATGTCCAAAGATAGCCGCTTTCGTCAGGTTAGAAGTGATGACCGATTTACTTAAGATCTTTGCCTGTTCTTTGCTTGCTGCATGGATCACTTTTACCTCGAATAATGCAGTTGCGCCTTCCCCATCGCCTGCCATCTTCTTGGCAAGTGTCTCATTAACATAAGAAAGGGCTTCCTTAAAAGTCTCATAATCCGCATTTTTTTCTGTAATCTTGGCATTTTCTGCCATGCCGTTTGCAAGTACCAGACAGGTATCATTTGTGGAAGTATCACCATCTACGGAAATCATATTATAGGTATCTGCCACGATCTCACTTAATGCTTCCTGTAACAGTTCCTTCGTAATACATACGTCTGTGGTCACAAAGCTTAACATCGTACACATATTCGGATGAATCATACCGGATCCCTTACACATACCTCCGATCGTTACCTGCTTACCCTGAAGTTCTATCGTAACTGCAGCTTCCTTTTCCTTTGTATCGGTTGTCATAATTGCAAGCGCTGCATTGTGTCCACTTGTTATATCACCATTTAATTCTTTTGCCATGGTTTTTACACCATTACAGATACGGTCGATTGGAAGCTGTTTTCCGATTACACCAGTTGATGCAACGAATACTGCATCTTCCGGAATCTGAAGTAATGTTCCGGCTGCCTTTGCAGTCTCTTTGCAATAACCATACCCCTCTTCACCGGTACATGCGTTTGCGATTCCGGCATTCACTACAACCGCCTGTGCATACGGACTTTCTTTTACGATCTTCTGATCCCATTTAACCGGAGCTGCCTTTACAATATTCGTTGTAAAAGTTCCCGCTGTCACACATGGCTTTTCACTGTAAATCATCGCCATATCGGTACGATCCTTATACTTGATTCCTGCTGCTGTTGATGCAGCCATAAATCCTTCTGCTGCTGTTACGCCACCATTGATTATCTGCATATTTTCCTCTTTTCCGCACATATCCTGTGCCAAACCACTCTTTTAAGCATTGAACTCAAAGTGATTTTCACTGTTTAACTTAAAATCATAATAATTGAAATCTTCCCGGAAGGTCCAGCCCATATCCTTCCAGAACTGGTTTCCCACTTCATTATTGGTAAAAGCAACCAGATATACCTTACTGATTTTTTCTAATCTGAGTGCCTCTAACGCTTCGTCCACCATTGCCCTTCCGATCCCCTTTTTCCGGAAGGTCTCCGATACACAGACGTGATACAGACATGCCGTTCTGCCATCATGTCCACACAGGATCGAACCGACGATCTGTCCATCCTTTTCCGCGACAATACTCGTCGTCGGATTCCGCCGGATGAAACGTTCCACTCCTTCCCTGGAATCATCGATGCTGCGAATACAGAATCCATGGATCGACATCCAGAGTGCTTTTACCTGATCGTAATCGGCAGTCTCCATCTTCCTTATCTTAATTCCACTTTCCACTTCTGCCACTCTTTCTATGGGAACATCGGTACTAACTCTAATCCTTCGGATTCCTTGAATCCAAACATCAGGTTCATATTCTGCACTGCCTGTCCGGCTGCTCCCTTTACGATATTATCCAGTGCGCCCATCATGATCACACGGCCATTACGCTTATCCACTGCAAAATTAACATCCACATAGTTACTGCCCTCTACCCATTTTGTCTCCGGGCATACGCCTGCATCCAGAACGCGGACAAACTTTTCCTTATCGTAATACTTCTTATATACAGCACGGATCTCTTCTTCGGTCGGATAACTTCCGTCTTCCTTTTTCACCAGTGACGCATACTCTGTTGCAAGAATGCCACGGTTCATTGGTGCAAGATGCGGGGTGAATGTAACTGTGATCTCCTTGCCGGCAGCATAACCAAGCTGTTCTTCGATCTCCGGTGTATGGCGATGTGTTGCTACTCCGTATGCTTTCATATTTTCATTCACTTCACAGTAGAGGTTATTCACCTTTGCACCTCTTCCCGCTCCGGACGTACCGCTTTTTGCATCAATGATCAGTGTGGAAGGATCGATCAGTCCTTCTTTTACTAATGGATACGCTGTTAAAATCGAACAGGTGGTATAGCATCCCGGATTCGCGATCAGTCTGGTGTCTGCGTTTACCTTATCACGATTGATCTCACAGAGTCCGTAGACTGCTTCTTCGATAAACTGCGGGCTCTTATGTTCGATCTTGTACCACTCTTCATAAGTTGCCACATCCTTGATCCGGTAATCTGCACTCAGGTCGATAACCTTTGTCTGTTTTAAAATATCCTCGGTCAGAACCGATGCCAGATAGCCCTGTGGGGTTGCGGTAAAAATAACATCTACCTGTTTTGCAAGTTCTTCTATATTATCATCCATGCAGGTTGCATCTACTAACTCAAACATGTTCTGATATACTTCTGCGTACTTCTTATCTATGTAACTTCTTGAGCCGAACCATCTGATCTCCACTTCCTTATGTCCCAATAACAATCTGACTAATTCTCCGCCAGCATAACCAGTTGCTCCGATAATTCCTGCTTTAATCATATCTCTTTTCCAAATCAGTGCCACAATCTTACAGACCGGAACGCTGTGGCTTCCTTTCTCTTGTTTTTCCCGGTCATTTCCATACGAGGAAATCTTATCATCCTCTTACACTGCATAATTATACATACATTTATGCATTTATGCAAGTACTATTTTCCTGAAAAAGCGACCGTTATTTCGTCATTTTCACGTCTTTCTTCTTATTATATTTATGCATTTCTAAAACGTATTCTGTACGGTTTGCATATTTATATGCATTTTTATAAACCATTTATGTATATTTTTTCGCTTGCGTTCTTTTCCTATTTGTTGTATATTATTTTTAGTGACGCAGAGAGGCTTTTTTCTGGCTTCCCTGCACAAAAAATGAACACGAAAGTGAAGAAAGGAACTAGCATTATGAAAGAAAAAGTTGTCTTAGCTTACTCCGGTGGTCTTGATACGACTGCTATTATCCCTTGGTTAAAGGAAAACTACGACTATGACGTTGTCTGCTGCTGTATCGACTGTGGACAGGGAAATGAATTAGACGGATTAGAGGAAAGAGCAAAATTATCCGGCGCAAGCAAGTTATATATTGAAGATATCGTAGACGAATTCTGTGACGATTACATCGTTCCATGTGTACAGGCAAATGCCGTATATGAGAACAAGTACTTATTAGGTACTTCCATGGCACGTCCTGGTATCGCTAAGAAGTTAGTAGAAGTTGCCCGTAAGGAAGGCGCAGTTGCAATCTGCCACGGTGCTACCGGAAAAGGAAATGACCAGATCCGTTTCGAGCTTGCGATCAAAGCACTTGCTCCTGACATCAAGATCATCGCTCCATGGAGAAATGAAAAATGGAAGCTTCAGTCCCGTGAGGATGAGATCGAATATTGTAAGGCACATGGCATCGATCTTCCATTCGCTGCTGACTCCAGCTACAGCCGTGACCGTAACCTGTGGCACATCAGCCATGAAGGACTTGAGTTAGAGGATCCTTCCTGTGAGCCGAACTACGATCACCTCCTTGTATTAGGTGTATCTCCGGAAAAAGCTCCGGATGAGGGCGAATATGTAACCATGACATTCGAAAAGGGTATTCCTACTTCTGTCAATGGCAAGAAGATGAAAGTTTCTGATATTATCCGTGAGCTGAACCGTTTAGGTGGCAAGCATGGTGTTGGTATCGTTGATATCGTTGAGAACCGTGTTGTTGGAATGAAGTCCCGTGGTGTCTATGAGACTCCTGGTGGAACAATCTTAATGGAAGCACATGAGCAGTTAGAGGAACTTGTACTCGACCGTGCTACCATGGAAGTGAAGAAAGACATGGGCAACAAACTTGCTCAGATCGTATACGAAGGAAAATGGTTCACACCATTACGTGAGGCTGTTCAGGCATTCGTAGAATCTACACAGGAATATGTAACCGGTGAAGTTAAGTTCAAGCTGTACAAAGGTAACATCATCAAAGCCGGAACAACTTCTCCATACTCACTCTACAGCGAGTCTCTTGCAAGCTTCACAACCGGTGACTTATACGATCACCATGATGCAGAAGGCTTCATCACTTTATTCGGTCTTCCATTAAAAGTCCGTGCAATGAAGATGCAGGAAGTAAAAGAAAACCAGAAATAATAAGCGTAAGTAACATAACGCAAAAGCCGGGATCACAGTTTTCTGTGATCCCGGCTTTTTAATGCTCATAAAGCAAATGCACTCCAACAATCTGTCACCTGTCTAAAAATCATCCCTGCTTTTCCACATAAGGATCTAGCAGTTCCGACAAGATCTCTATGCCCTCTTTGATCTGCGCTTCATTGATATTCCCGTATCCCAATAACAGAATGACCGGTTTTTGCACTTCTCCCTTTTTCAGGCGGTACGCAGAAAGTCCAAACAGCTTGATATGCTTCCCCTCTGCAAGTGCAAGCACCTCTGCTTCACTCAGCGTGGTATTCAGTTCCACATTCACATGGAAGCCCGCATTTTCTCCGTAGATTTTTTTCACCCATGATTGTTTTTTCAGCAGCCGGAGCAGACACTCCTGCTTTGTCTTATAGACATTCTTCATCCGGTTGAGGTGACGTTCGAAGTCTCCGTTTTCCAGAAAACGGTACAATACCTCCTGCTGGATACGCGGAACTGTCGTGGAATAAAATCCGCAATCGCTTAAATATCTGCCAAGCAGCTTCTTCGGAAGCACCATATAACTGACACGCACCGACTGTGCAATGCTCTTTGAAAAAGTTCCAAGATAAATGACATGATTGCCGTCATCCATTCCCTGTAAGGACGGAATCGGCTTTCCGCGGTAACGGAACTCACTGTCATGGTCATCCTCTATAATATAACGGTCAGGCTCTGCTGCCGCCCATTGCAAAAGCTCCATCCGCCGCTTTAATGGCATCACTGTTCCGATCGGGAACTGATGGGAGGGCATCACATAGACCGCGTCTGCACCATAGCTTTTGACCTCATCGATGCAGATTCCGCTTTCATCCATGCCTACCGGTGCCACAATATATTCCATATTCTGAAATGTCCATGCCGCCTGAATATAAGTGTAATCCTCCATTGCCACCACTTTGTTACTTCCTAACATCTGTGCTAACAGCAGCAAAAGATATTCATTTCCTGCGCCCAAAACAATCTGCTCCGGCTCACAGTTCACCCCTCTTGCACGGTGCAGATAACTACTGATCACACTGCGGAGTCTTAAATCTCCTCTTGAATCTCCTGCATGAAAAAAAGACGGATCATCTGCGAAATTCGCATTCCGGTTCAGTTTCTGCCAGAGCCGGAACGGAAAATGTTCTTCATCTACCCGGAATGGAGAGAATGTGATCCGGTAATTCTCCGATCTCTTTTGCTCCATCTGTCTGATATGCTCTGCCGTTTCCTTACGATTCTCCTGTTTCCACTCATACATCCCACTGATGTCACAGACAAAATATCCGGCACAGGGTCTGGTCTGTAAATATCCCTCTGCCACAAGCTGTTCATATGCAAGTTCCACGGTGCTTCTGCTGATCTGCAGATTTCCGGCCAACAAACGAGTAGACGGTAATTTTTCCCCATGGGAAATCTTACCGTCTGCTATCTCATTTCGAATAAACGCATAGATCTGCTCATAAAGTGCTTTTTTTGAATTGTGATCCAACTGAATCAGTAAATCTTTCATAAGATCTCCATTCGCCTGCTTTTGTTTATCCTCTATTTATTCTTCTTGATCTCATTGATGATCTCTTCTTTTAATTCCAGTGCCTTATCCTTGATCTTACGTCCTGCTGTTACTGAAGTAAGTACATTTGCCAGACTCTTCGATGCCTGCTCATACTTCTTAAAATGGAAAGACATTGCAGCAAGCAGGTAATCCATCGTGCTCTGATCCATTCCACAGATCGGAAACATCTCTGTACTGACTGCCTTCATCATGCCATCATATGCCTGCTGATAAAAAGCTTCTTCTTCCTTTGCACATGCCTCGATCTGAGCTGTATCCTGTGGCTCCTGCTTTAAGAGCATCTCCTTTTTTCCACGAAGCAGCCAGGATATAATCAGACAGTTATATGCCTTCTCACTCGTCTTAGCCTTTTTGGCGATCGCATTAAATAATGCCAGCTTGTGCATATCGATCGCAGTATCATAATCATAAGCAGTCTGTTCTTTCTGAACCGTTGGCTGGAAACTGCTTCCGATCTGTTCCTTGATCAGCTTGATCTGTCCGCTTGTCAGATGCTCAAAATAACGATTCAGTGCCGTATATCCACAGAATGGGCAGGAGGACGCATCGTACTTTAAGGTATCAATATACATATGACGTGGACGGAGATCCTGATCCGGCTCCATACGTTTTACACGTCCGGATTTTACCATTCTTGTCTTAAAAACTTTATCACACACCGTACAACGGATTGACTTTTCAAGCAGAAAATCTTCTTCCTTCGGCTCCTCTGCCACCTTTGCTACTACACTATCACTGCTCTTTTTCTCTTCCTTCTCGTCTGCAAACAGATCAACATCCTCCGTTGACTTAAATCCAAACTTTTCAAGACCTGCAAATAAATTCATTTTTATCCTCTCTTTTCTACCGCTCTTATTCCGTTTTTGGAAGCTTATAAGAACTCTTTAAGGAAACGATCCGGTTAAATACCGGTGTCTCAGGCGTAGAATCCTTCGCATCTACACAGAAATATCCCTGACGTACAAACTGGAAGCTGTCATATGCCTTTGCATCTGCTAAAGATGGCTCTACATAACAGTTATCCAATACAGTCAGTGAATTCGGATTCAGATTCAGGCTTCCATCTTCATTATACACACCTAATTCTTCATCCACAATATTTTCATACAGCCGAATCTGTACTTTTTTCGCATGTTTAGCAGAAACCCAGTGGATGGTTCCCTTTACTTTTCGTCCGTCCGGGCTGTTTCCACCTCTTGAAGCCGGATCATACGTACAGTGGATCTCTACCACTTTTCCGGTCTCATCCTTGATAAAGCTCTCACATTTTACAAAATATGCATGCATCAGACGCACTTCATTCCCCGGGAACATACGGAAGTATTTCTTCGGCGGCTCCTCCATGAAGTCTTCTCTGTCAATGTATAACTCACGGCTAAACGGAACCTGTCTTGTGCCAAGTGCTTCATTTTCCATGTTGTTTACAACCTCAAAGTACTCTTCCTGATCCTCCGGATAGTTATCAATGACTACCTTGATCGGATCTAAGACTGCCATTACTCTTGCACGCTTTAACTTCAGATCTTCACGGATACAGTACTCAAGCATCGCATAATCTACCGAACTGTTGCTCTTGCTGATTCCGCACAGATCGACAAACATCTTGATCGACTCCGGTGTAAAGCCTCTTCTTCTAAGTGCTGCAATAGAAACAAGACGCGGATCATCCCAGCCATCTACGATATGCTCTTCTACCAGCTTTTTGATGTAACGCTTACCGGTTACCACATTGGTCAGATAAAGCTTTGCAAATTCGATCTGTTTTGGAGGATTCTCATACTCTAACTCACGGACTACCCAGTCATATAACGGTCTGTGATCCTCGAATTCCAGTGTACAGATCGAATGTGTGATTCCCTCGATCGCATCTTCGATCGGATGTGCGAAGTCATACATCGGATAAATGCACCACTTATCTCCGGTACTGTGATGTGTCATGTGTGCCACACGGTACAGGATCGGGTCACGCATATTGATATTCGGGGATGCCATATCAATCTTGGCACGAAGCACCTTTTCCCCATCCTGATATTTGCCGTTTTTCATATCTTCAAACATCTGAAGATTCTCTTCTACACTGCGGTCTCTCGATGGATCTTCCTTACCCGGTTCTGTCAAGGTTCCACGATATTCACGCATCTGCTCTGCATTCAGGTCTGACACATATGCCTTCCCCTTTTTGATCAGCTTTACCGCTGCTTCATACATCTGGTCAAAGTAATTCGATGCAAAAAAGAGACGATCCTCCCAGTCTGCACCTAACCACTTTACATCTTCCTTGATCGATTCCACGAATTCAATCTTTTCCTTGGTCGGATTCGTATCATCAAAACGGAGATTGAACTTACCGCCGTATTCTTTTGCAAGTCCGCAATTTAATAAAATCGATTTTGCATGTCCTATATGAAGGTAACCGTTTGGCTCCGGAGGGAATCTTGTATGCACTGTTTTACAGTGTCCCTCTGCCAGGTCCTTGTCGATAATCTGCTCAATAAAATTTCTGGAGACATTTTCGTTTTCCATTTGTCTTCCTCCTGCCTATGTTCTCTCAATAACTTCTATTATAACGACAAGTAGCAGGTAAAATCAACAGGAATCTTTCGATTTTTTACTTTACATGTGTATGGGTAAACAGATGGTCACTGCAATACTCATAATTGCCATTGCATTTCGAGCAGAAACGGAATTCCAACGTCGGATCATCTAATTCCGTTCTTCCGCAGATCGCACACTTATGCTTCGTGATCGTTTCCCTGCGCGGTTCACGCGTCTGCGCCCGGTAGACCTGTCTACGGTGGATTTCCTTCGGTGATACCCTGCGGTAGTTGCGGGTTGACAGGAAGAAAATGATAAAGTTAAGCAGGGACATCACGATCGCGATTCTTCCTGCCCAGCCTGCAACCACTGCTTCATATGCGGTAATGATCACATAGACAATCGCCATCCACTTCATCTTCACCGGGATAATGAACCATAACAGCACCTGCATATCCGGGAACATCAGGGCAAATGCCAGAAAGATTGACATATTGATATAATTCGTGGAAAAACCAAAGCTGATCTGTAAGGATAATGTAGACAGGATCGCGCTGCCCATACCATGATAACCGAATGCATAAATTGCATAGAGAATAAATGCACCGATTACCGTAAAGAGCATTCCGCCAAAAATATAGACATTGAAGCGGAACGTTCCCCAGCTTCGCTCTAGTGTTGTACCAAGCTGATAATAAAACATTGCCATGATCAGTAAGAATATGATATTCGTATCCGTCGGCATCAAGATCCAGGTAAACAGTCTCCAGATCTGTCCATGTAAAATATGATATGGGCTTAAGGTCAGCATACTAAGCAGGGACGGACTTACCGTATAAACTGCGAAGCCGATACAGTATGCACCGATCAGCCAAACGATCAGATTCGGAACCGCAAATCTTCCGAACTTTCTTTCTAATTTGTTTAACCAGTTATTCATAGAATTCTCCTTTATATTACATTCATTCCTTCTAACGATATTTGCTTCATCTTACTCCAATATCCAAAGCCTTGTCAATTCAGCATTCCCGATTTCACAAAAAGTTTAGAAAAGAATAAAGAAACTATAAAGAAATCAAAAAACAAATTGTTTTTTCGATTCGCTTGTCGTATAATGTCTTTGTTTTGTTGAAAAAGATTTACATTATAATAAGAAATAAACCCTGACAGAAATACAGGAGGGAAATCATGGAAAATAAAAACTTATACAAATTAGGAATCGATATCGGTTCTACAACGGTAAAGATCGCCATCCTCGATGAGAATGACAATCTGCTCTTTTCCGATTATGAGCGTCACTTTGCCAATATCCAGGAGACCTTAAACAGTCTCTTACATAAAGCATATGATCTGCTTGGTGAATGCCGGCTTGCCCCAATGATCACAGGTTCCGGCGGACTGACCCTTGCAAAGCACTTAGGTGTACCTTTCGTACAGGAGGTAATCGCTGTATCGACTGCGTTACAGCACTACGCACCACAGACCGATGTTGCGATCGAATTAGGTGGTGAGGATGCCAAGATCATCTACTTTGAAGGTGGAAACGTAGAACAGCGTATGAATGGTATCTGTGCCGGTGGTACCGGTTCCTTTATTGACCAGATGGCATCCCTGATCCAGACAGATGCTCCCGGTCTGAACGAATATGCCAAAAATTATAAGGCGATCTACCCGATTGCAGCCAGATGTGGTGTATTTGCAAAGACTGATATCCAGCCGTTGATCAACGAAGGTGCAACCAGAGAAGATCTGTCCGCTTCTATTTTCCAGGCAGTAGTAAACCAGACCATCAGCGGTCTTGCCTGCGGAAAACCGATCCGTGGCCACGTTGCATTCTTAGGTGGTCCGCTTCACTTCTTATCCGAGTTAAAGGCTGCCTTTATCCGCACCCTGAAGTTAGACGATGAGCATGCGATCGTACCGGAGAACTCCCATCTGTTTGCTGCCATCGGATCTGCACTGAATTATAAAAAGGACGTTACGACCAGCTTAGAAGCCATGATGGAAAAGATGTCCTCCCATATCCATATGGAATTTGAAGTTGCACGTATGGAGCCGCTTTTTGCCGATGAAGCCGATTACGAAGCTTTCACGAAACGCCACAGCGGACATAATGTTGCAACGGCAGACCTCGCTTCCTATGAGGGCAACTGCTACCTTGGTATTGATGCAGGCTCTACCACCACCAAGGTTGCCCTTGTCGGAGAAGACGGTTCCTTACTGTACTCCTTCTACAGCAACAACAACGGAAGTCCGCTCGCAACCGCGATCCGTTCGATCAAAGAGATCTACGCAAAGCTGCCGGAAAAGGCGCACATCGTACACTCCTGCTCGACCGGATATGGCGAAGCACTGATGAAGGCTGCCCTGATGTTAGACGATGGTGAGGTAGAGACCGTTGCCCACTACTATGCGGCTGCCTTCTTTAATCCGCAGGTTGACTGTATCCTTGACATCGGTGGTCAGGATATGAAGTGTATCAAGATCAAGAACCAGACCGTTGACAGTGTACAGTTAAATGAAGCCTGCTCTTCCGGCTGCGGTTCCTTTATCGAGACTTTCGCAAAGTCCTTAAACTTCAGCGTACAGGACTTTGCAAAAGAAGCTTTATTTGCCAAAAACCCGATCGACCTTGGTACCAGATGTACGGTATTTATGAATTCCAAGGTAAAACAGGCACAGAAGGAAGGAGCATCCGTTGCAGATATTTCTGCCGGTCTTGCATATTCTGTTATTAAAAATGCCTTATTTAAGGTTATCAAGTTATCCGATGCCAAGGATCTCGGCAAACATATCGTGGTACAGGGTGGTACCTTCTATAACGATGCGGTATTACGAAGCTTTGAAAAGATTGCAGGTGTTCAGGCGATCCGTCCGGATATTGCCGGAATCATGGGTGCCTTTGGTGCTGCGCTTATCGCGCGTGAACGTCATGAAGCCGGCTATCAGACCAGCATGCTCTCGATCGAGCAGATCAATGAACTGACCTTCGATACCAAGCTGGCAAGATGTCAGGGCTGTACGAACCACTGTCTCTTAACGATCAACCGTTTCTCCGGAAACCGCCAGTATATCACCGGCAACCGTTGCGAACGTGGCCTTGGTAAGGAAAAGAACAAGGAAAATATCCCGAACCTTTTCGAATATAAGAACAAACGTATTTTTGACTACGAGCCATTAAGCAGTGAAGCTGCGATCCGTGGAACAGTCGGTATTCCGCGTGTTTTAAATATGTATGAGAATTACCCGTTCTGGGCAACATTTTTCGCTGCCTTAAAGTTCCGGGTGGTACTCTCCCCGCAGTCCACACGTAAGATCTATGAGCTTGGTATCGACAGTATTCCGAGTGAATCTGAATGTTACCCGGCAAAGCTTGCGCATGGTCATGTTTCCTGGCTGGTAAAACAGGGCGTAGACTTTATCTTCTACCCATGTATTCCATACGAGCGTAATGAATTCCCGGATTCGAACAACCACTACAACTGTCCGATCGTTACCTCTTATGCGGAAAATATCAAGAACAATGTGGATGAGATCACTTCCGGTCAGGTACGGTTCTTAAATCCATTCATGTCCTTTGCAAATGTGGATGCATTAAGTAACCAGCTTGTTAAGACCTTTGCTACCGAATTCTCCATTCCGGAAGATGAGATCCGTGAAGCTGTACTTGCCGGATGGCATGAACTTGCAAATGTCCGTGAAGAAATGAAGCACAAGGGCGAAGAAGTATTAAAATATATGGAAGAAAACGGAAAGCGTGGTATCGTACTTGCCGGCCGTCCATACCATGTGGATCCGGAAATCAACCATGGTATTCCGGAACTGATCACTTCCTATGGTATTGCTGTATTGACCGAGGACTCTGTTTCCCACTTAAAGGAAGTGGAACGGCCGCTCATCGTCATGGATCAGTGGATGTATCACTCAAGATTATATGCCGCAGCCAACTTCGTTAAGACAAGGGATGACCTTGACCTGATCCAGTTAAATTCCTTTGGATGTGGTCTTGACGCGGTAACAACGGACTGCGTAAACGATATTTTAACCAAGTCCGGCAAGATCTATACCTGCTTAAAGATCGACGAGGTCAATAACCTTGGTGCTGCAAGAATCCGTGTCCGCTCTCTGCTCGCTGCGATCCGTGTCAAGGAAAAGAGAAACGAGAAGCGCACGATCGTTCCTGCAAACTACAACCGTGTCGTATTTACGAAGGAAATGCGTAAAGATTACACCATTCTCTGCCCACAGATGTCCCCGATCCACTTCGAGCTGATCGAGCCGGCATTCAATGCTTCCGGTTATCATCTTGAAGTCCTCGATAACGACAATAAATCTTCGGTAGATATTGGTTTAAAATACGTAAATAATGATGCCTGCTACCCTTCTCTGATGGTAGTCGGTCAGATCATGAGTGCCGTATTATCCGGCAAATACGATATGACAAAGACAGCTGTGCTGATCTCACAGACCGGTGGTGGATGCCGTGCGTCAAACTATATCGGCTTTATCCGTCGTGCCTTAGAAAAGGCCGGATATCCGGATGTTCCGGTTATCTCTATCAACTTAAGCGGACTCGAAAGCAATCCGGGCTTTAAGCTTACACTGCCGCTTATCCAGCGTGGCCTGTATGCCCTAGAATTCGGCGATATCTTCATGCGCTGTCTCTACCGCATGCGTCCATACGAAGCCGTTCCGGGATCTGCAAATGAGCTGCACCGAAAATGGGTAAAAAAGATTACTGCCTTTGTTTCCCAGAACCGCATGCTCTCCCACAGCAAGTTCAAACGTTACTGCAGTGAGATTATCCGTGACTTCGACAATCTTCCGATCACAGATGTGAAGAAGCCGCGTGTCGGAGTCGTTGGTGAGATCTTAGTAAAATTCCTTCCGGCAGCAAACAACTATCTGGTAGATCTGTTAGAATCCGAAGGCGCTGAAGCAGTCGTACCGGATCTGACAGACTTCTTACTCTACTGCTTCTACAATCAGAACTTCAAGGCAGAAAACCTTGGCATGAGTAAAAAGTCTGCACGCAACAGCAACCTTGGTATCCAGTTCTTTGAATGGCTGCGCTCCGCTGCAAGAGATGAATTTGAAAAGAGTAAACACTTTGATCCGCCTGCCAGAATTGAAGAACTGGCAAAATATGCAGATGGTCTTGTTTCCCAGGGTAATCAGACCGGTGAAGGCTGGTTCTTAACCGGTGAGATGTTAGAGCTGATCCATACCGGAACAAACAATATCGTATGTACACAGCCATTTGCCTGCCTGCCGAACCATGTCGTAGGAAAAGGTGTCATCAAAAAGCTGCGTCACGAGTATCCGTTATCCAATATCGTAGCCATCGACTATGATCCGGGTGCCAGTGAAGTAAACCAGTTGAACCGTATCAAGTTAATGCTTTCCACTGCCCAGAAGAATCTGGCAAAAGAACAGAATCAGTAAAGTATAGGAATTCCACCGGAATTTCCTATACTGTGAAAAATGGATCGGGTTATACCCGATCCATTTCTTTTTTTCCGGCTAAGGTAACAAGCACTAACATTGCTACTGCTGCTACACAAAGCCACTTTGTACTTTCTGTCTCATCCGCTGTTTTTACAACTGTTTTGGTTGTAACCACATCTGCTTTTGCTGCCGTTGTTCCTATAGTAGATGTAGTTGTTGCTGCTGCCGCACTTACCGGTGTATCCTTTTTTGTCACCGTAATGACTGATGGCGTCTTTGGTGGCGGTGCGATAATTGCAGGCGGCTGCACATCGGATTGCCCCGAATCCTTTGGTGGTGTCGGCTTTACCGGCTGCTCCGGTTTATTCGGCTGCTCTGGTTCATCCGGTGTTTTTGGATTATTCGGCTGCTCCGGGTTATTTGGCTGATTTGGTTCATCCGGTGTTTTGGGGTCATTCGGCTGATTTGGTTCATTCGGTTCTTCCGGATTATTTGGATTTTCCGGATCGTCCGGTTTCTCCGGATCATCGGCATTCTTCTCTAAGATTCCTTCTACTCTCCATTCATCGCTTTCTTCCTGAATCAGATACCAGCCGATCGTATAAGTATCCAATGCATCTGACACATCCTGCTGATTGGAATCCTTCACATTCAAATCCGTCAAATCGAATTCTGTGATAGATGGTGCTTTACAGATATTGGCTTTGATCTTTTCCTTATAATTTTCCGGATCATCTTGACAGCAGATACCACACAGATCCCTCAGAGTTCCTTCTACCCCTTTTGAATATGCAGACGGATCATGGCTTCCAAAGTCTTCCTGCTCTTCTCCATCCAGACGGATATAATAACAGACCGGAACCTCCGTACATTCATACTCCGCCTGAAAGGCAAGATCATGGGTAACACAGTTTAACTGTTCCAGTGAACAGTCTTCCGCTAAGGACTTCCACTGCTTAAAGCCGTAACGTTTCTGATATGCTGCACCGTCTTCTGCCTTTCCTGATTCGGTCTGCTTTTGCGGTGTCGTACAACAGTCTGCTTTTGCTCCTTCCCTTACCTGCTTCTCCAATAAAACAGTAGTTCCGTCTTCATCAAAGAATGTAACGGTATACATTGGTTTTTTCACCAGAATACCATCGACATGCCAGAAATCACTTTCTTCCTTAATCACATACCATTTGATTGTATATTCTCCGGAAGAATAATGGTTCCCTTCAATTTCAAATTCTTCTACTGCCGGCTCTGTCACAAAGTTTGCACGGATGTCATCGATGTACGTATCTCCACAGTTGTCCTTATTCATTGGTATCTTCTGCTTTAATTCACCTGCTACACCGGATGAATAAAGTGTCTGCGGATAATGGGTTGTTCCGTTTTCTATCTGTTCCTCTCCATCGATACGCACATAGAAACGTACCTCTTTTTCCTTTGCAGGGGTGTCCACATTTTCGGATGCAGACACATCTGTGTACCCGAAAAGCACCAGACAGGCAAACGCAAGGATTGCAAATACCCGCGTCAGTCTTCTTTTTTTCTTTTTCATTCCCTACTCTTTCCCTTCTTTGTTTTGCTCTAGTATATGCACTTTTACATGCTTCATTCACATTTTTTCCATTTCTTTCCGTAAGGAGTTTATAAATTTTTCATATTTCTGCAAAACCGCCAGAATCAAGGATTTACGCGTTCTTGTTAGCACTCATTTTAAAAGAGTGCTAATTTTCTATTGACTTTTCCATTTTGCCGTACTAATATTTTTATTAGATTCGTAACTGTCATTTATCGTATCCGCCAAGTGGATACAATCTTATATATGAAAAGGAGTAATACTATGAGTAACAAACATGGAAGTCTTTCAATCAGCAGTGATAACATTTTTCCAATCATTAAAAAATGGATGTATTCCGATCATGATATTTTCTATCGTGAGCTGATCTCGAACGGTTGTGATGCGATCACCAAGTTAAAGAAGTTAGAGATGATGGGCGAGGCTGCTTTACCGGCCGATTATAAGCCACAGATCCAGGTTATCGTTGATCCGGATGCCAAGACACTGACCTTTACCGATAATGGTCTTGGTATGACCGCAGATGAAGTCGAAGAATACATCAACCAGATTGCTTTTTCCGGCGCAACCGATTTCTTAGAGAAGTACAAAGACAAGGCAAGTGAGGATCAGATCATCGGACACTTCGGTCTGGGCTTCTACTCTGCGTTTATGGTTGCTGATGAGGTACATATTGATACTTTATCCTATAAAGATGGTGCAACTGCTGTTCACTGGGAATGTGACGGTGGTACCGAATATGATATGACAGAGGGCGACAAGGCAGAGGTTGGTACAAAGATCACGCTGTTCTTAAATGAAGATGCCTTAGAGTTTGCAAACGAGTACCGAGCAAAGGAAGTCATTGAAAAATACTGCTCCTTCATGCCTACTCCGATCTACTTAAGCAAGGCAAATGCCGAGCCGGAATACGAGACGATCGATCCTGCCGACAAGCTCGATACCGATACTGTCATCGAGACTGTTGTCGAGGAAGCAAAGACCGAAGAAAAGACAAATGAAAACGGAGAAAAGGAAGTCGTTGAAGTATCTCCGAGAACCGAGAAGTTAAAAATCGTAAAACGTCCGGTTCCATTAAACGATACGAACCCACTCTGGACAAAGAACCCGAACGACTGTACCGACGAGGAATACAAAGCCTTCTATCGCAAGGTATTCATGGATTACAAGGAGCCGCTCTTCTGGATCCACCTGAATATGGATTATCCGTTCAACTTAAAGGGTATCCTCTACTTCCCGAAGATCAACACCGAGTACGATTCCATCGAAGGCACGATCAAATTATACAACAATCAGGTATTTATCGCCGATAATATCAAAGAAGTCATTCCGGAATTCTTAATGTTATTAAAGGGTGTCATCGATTGTCCGGATCTTCCACTGAATGTATCAAGAAGTGCGCTTCAGAACGATGGATTTGTAAAGAAGATCTCCGATTACATCTCGAAAAAGGTTGCTGATAAGCTCAGCGGCATGTGCAAAACAGAAAAAGAAAACTATGAGAAATACTGGGATGACATCAGCCCATTTATCAAGTTTGGCTGCTTAAAAGACACAAAGTTCTGCGATAAGATGAACGACTATATCTTATTTAAGGACATCAACGACAAATACATGACTCTTCCGGAATTAATGAAGGAGGATGACGAGAAAAAGGCAGAAGAAAAAGACGCTTCTACAGATACTGCTGAGAATACCGATAAACCGGCAGAGGATGCAGGTGAAGAAAAAGATACACGTAAGACGATCTACTATGTAACCGATAAGGTTCAGCAGGGTCAGTATATCAACCTCTTCAAAGAAC
Organism: Lachnospiraceae bacterium; assembly: GCA_022764465.1. GTDB lineage: Bacteria > Bacillota > Clostridia > Lachnospirales > Lachnospiraceae > Roseburia_C. The sequence continues at coordinate 45,343 of JALERL010000009.1, forward strand.
AGGGAATGAATGCCGTGATTTTAGATCACAACATCGATACTTCCTTTATTACACAGCTTGAGCAGCGTAATGAGAAGTTCCGCTTTATGCGTATCGACGCTGACCTGACCGAGTCCTTAAAGGAAGAAACTTCTGAGGAAGAATTAAAGGCTGAGACAGATGCCTTAACCGAAACCTTCCGTAAGGCATTAAATAACGATAAGTTAAATGTCAAGGTTGAGAAGCTGAAAAATGAGAACATCTCTTCTGTCATCACCCTTTCTGAGGAAGGACGCCGTATGCAGGATATGATGCGTATGTATGCTGCCGGTGGTATGGGCGGTATGGATCCATCCATGTTTGCGGCAGATCAGACACTGACCTTAAATGCAAATCATGCACTTGTAAAATATATCTTCGAGCATAAGGATTCCGAAAATATCCCGATGTTCTGTGAACAGTTATACGACCTTGCTGTATTGAGCAATCAGCCATTGTCCGTAGATGCAATGAGCAAATTCGTTGCAAGAAGCAACCAGATCATGCTCCTGCTTGCAAAATAAGTAATAGAAAAAATGCGCCATATTGTGTTTACACAATATGACGCGTTTTCTTTTCTTATCTTAATCTTCCCTACGACTGAAAATATTCATCATATACTTCAAAAAATGAATTCGTCGTAATGTCTTTATCCTGCTTGATCTCAACCTGATCCCAGAGCTTTTCATTCATCGTAGAATCTAATCCCCGGACAAAGGAATCGTAGACATCATCAAATGCTTCCTTTTCACGCTTTTTTACGATGTTTGCCTTATTCGCATCCGTCAGCTCCTGATTAAACTTATTCGTACACTTGATGAAGTAATAGCCATCGTCCGTCTTAATACAGCCGGAGATCGCATCATCATCTAATTCAAAGGCTGCCTTTTCCACCTGACTTGGCATATCTCCTCTGCCAAATGTGATCTCGATCTTAGACGCCTCATTATAATCAGTGGCAACGGCGGTAAAATCACGACCTGCATCCAGGTCTGCTTTTACCTTATCCGCTTTCTCCTTCGAGCTGACATAGATCTGCATTGCCTCCATGATCCTTGCTTCATCATCACTGACCTCTTCGTTTACCCCATCGGTCAGGGAACGATACAGCTTCTGTGCCAGTGCATAATCCTCATACATGCTCTCCAAGGTACTTTCACTGACATCCATATAGGCAATCTCTTTTTTCGACAAGGAAGCATAATAGGCTGCTGCTGCCTCCGCTGCCTTATCCTTCTCTTCCTCCGTCAATGTCATCTCCTGCTTTTTTGCCAGTTCATCCATGCAGACCACCCTGGTAAGTTCTGAGATCGTAATATTTTTTACATAATCCTCTAAGGAATGCGAATCCGATACATGCTCCCACAGATTCACTCCGTATGCATTTCCATAGATATTCTGATAATTGCACAGATAAACCCGTGCCTCCTCTATAGAACAGACTTCCTTTTCAATCCGGAATACTTCCTTATCACTTAACGTTGTCGTAAACACAACGGCAGTCTTACCAAGCTTGCATCCGCTGCACAGTGTAGCTGTGGTAACCAGAAGCATGATCCCTGCTGCTAATTTACGTTTTATCATTCTGTAACCTTTCTAAGCTCCTACAACCTCTATGCCTCTACAACCAGATATCTGCCATCCGGTAATGCAAATAATTCCTGTGCCTCTTCGATCTCTTCATCACTCATACCGGTAATATCTGCACCACTCTCATCTAAATACTCCTTTGCCTCGGCAAAGTTTTTGCAGACAACCGCCATACAATCCTCTAAAAACGCTTCCGCTTCCTCTAAGGTCTCTGCAACCGGTTCATCAAACAGCCGATCCTGATGTGCTAAAAAATACTTTAATACCTCTTCTTCATACTCATTCATAAACAATCTCCTTATTCCCTTGTAATATACAAAATCTTCTATTCCATATTCTATACTGTATGCATCGAAATAGCAATGCCAAGTTCACGCATCTTCTGATACAGACTTCCTACCGGAAGTCCGACGACATTGTTATAATCTCCGTCAATCCGTTTCACAAATCTTGCTGCCAGTCCCTGGATTCCGTAGGCCCCTGCTTTATCCATTGGTTCCCCACTCCTGATATAATCTGTGATCTCCTCCGGTGTGATCGGATACATAACGACTCTTGTTTTTTCATAAAAACTGATCTGCTGCTTTTCTTCGCCTTTCTGATAGATCAGGGATACCCCGGTATATACCTCATGTGTATGTCCGGATAACAGATTTAAGATCCGTCTTGCATCCTCTTCATCAGACGGCTTTCCAAGGATCGTACCCTGATATGCCACGATCGTATCTGCTCCTATTACAAGCCTATCCTCTGTTTTTTCCATCTGTGCCTGTGCCGGCTGCATGCAATGACTCTCATAGACTTCGGATGCCTTAGCAGCCGCCAGCTCCATAACCACATCACTTGGCATCCTGCTTGTAATAACTTCTTCTCCCTTTGCCGGAATCACAGTAAATTCCAGTCCGATCTGTGTCAGTAATTCCCTGCGTCTTGGTGACGCAGAAGCAAGTATGATCTCCATTTTATGATTTCCTTTCCTATATCTTTTTCTCACGCTTCCATTATCTGATTTATACCGGTATGATTTCCTGTAAGTGGAAGGAATACAGATAACGTTCCATCACCTTTTTTCCGGTCGTTGTCTCAAGTGCCTGTGCATACAGCTCAAGCTGCTTCTTATACATGTCGTGAAGCTGCACGGCATCTTTCACACGGTCTGTCTTATAATCGAGTACGATCACCTGATCCCCTTCGATCCAGAATACATCGATGATTCCCTGTACCAGTACCAGTTCTTCTTCCTCTAAGCCAAGCACAAACGGCTTTTCGCGGAAAAGATTGCCAAGCTTATCTGCCTCACGCATTCTTCTTCCAACCGGGCTTTCCAAAAACGGAAGTATGGTATCCACCTTTACCAGTTCCTGCATCTCTTTGGTAATCCTTCCATCCGCTGACATCTGTGTGATCTGTCCGGTAACATCTGCCTTCAGATCTTCATCGTTAAGTCCCGCAAAATCCAGACATTCCAACACCCGGTGCACCGCAGTTCCCCGTAATGCGCCCTGGCTGATCCTGTCCTTATCTGCGACACCATCCATGAATTCCGGCACATACGGAACAATCTCTTCTTCCAAAAAGGCAGGAACTGCATCCGGTTCTTCCTTCTGCGCCAGTACACGCATGGCACGGTGCTTTAATTCCGAAACGGAATACTTCATCTGCATATCCACTGCTGCCTGATACGGATACCGGTAAGACAGACGTTCCTTTACAAATGCGTCCATACTTCCATCCTCATTCCATTCCTGTTCTTCCGTATCAAGCTGCTTTTCCGTCGTCTGCCTTTCTGCCTCTGCTAATACCAGTTCTTCAGCGGATACAAGCTTCACCGGATACCGCTCTCCATAGCAAAAGACTGCCGGAATCACCCAGTCTAAGTAACTGTCCGCTCCCATAATATCCGTAAAAGCCATCGTACTTCCATCCGAAAAAGCAGTCTGCATCCGCTCAAGCCACTCACCTGCATTCTTCTTGACACCGGTTAAGATCAGCTTCTCTTTTGCTCTTGTCAATGCAACGTAAAGCACACGCAGCTCCTCGCCTAAGTTCTCCTGTTCTCCCTGCCCGGCGATCACACGTTTTAACAGGGATGGGATACGCAGACGTCTTTCACTGTCAGTCTCATCAATGCCCATGCCAAGCTCCGGATGCAGAATCATACGGCTTCTGGTATCCTGTCTGTTAAACATCTTGCCAAGGCCGCTGACAAAAACAACCGGGAACTCTAATCCCTTACTCTTATGAATACTCATGATCCGTACCGCATCATCCTGCTCACTGACAAGCTCTGCCTCTCCAAAGTCCACATCATACTTCTGAAGCTGGTCAATATAGCGGATAAAATGAAACAGTCCGCGGTAGCTGGTACCCTCATAATCAATCGCTTTTTCTACCAGCATCTCAAGATTGGCAAGCCGCTGTCTGCCGCCCGGCATAACCGCAGCGATCTTTTTATAATTTGTCCACTCCAATACGTCCATCAAAAGTTCATGGATCGTCTTATCTGTGACTTCTTCCCGCAGTCTGCAATAGACCTGATAAAAAGCATCCGCCTTTTCCTGTACCTTTCCCGGAAGCGTATGATCCTGTAACCGTGTAAAAAAGGTCTGTGCAAAGGATGTCTCATCGGCTCCGATCACGATTCCGGCCAGATCCTCTTCATCAAATCCACCGATCGGTGATCTTAAAACAGATGCCAGTGGAATATCCTGCAGCGGATTATCTAAGATTCTTAAGTAATTTAAAACCGTCTGCACTTCCGTTGTCACAAAATATCCGGTCTTTGAAGCAGTATGTGCCGGAATTCCCGCATCCATCAACACACTTGTGATCTCATCTGCATAGCCGCTTAAGCTTCGCAGTAAGATGACAATATCACCATATCGTAATGGGCGCAGTTCTCCGCTTTCCTCATCTGTGACCTGCTGATTTTCCATCAGCCGGGCAATCTCATCTGCGATCATCATCGCTTCCATGGTCACGCGGTCAGAATCCGGCAGTCCTGTAAGTTCCTCATCTGTACTGTCGGAAAGCAGGACCAGCGTTTCAAACATCTGTGGATGTTCTGCCATCGGATATGATGCACCCGGATACAACGACGCCGCATCATCATATTCCACATTTCCAAGACTCTTATGCATGATCTGCATAAAAATATCATTCGTAAAATCTAAGATCTCCTCCCTGCTTCGGAAGTTCTTATGCAGGTCGATCCGCTGATTCTTACTTTCTTCTAAGGTATACGAATCATATTTTTCCATGAAAAGTTCCGGCCTTGCCAGACGGAAACGATAGATACTCTGCTTGACATCTCCTACCATAAACAGATTATTTTCCCCACGGCTTCCCCGCGAGATTGCACGTAAGATCGTTTCCTGCACATAGTTACTGTCCTGGTACTCGTCGATCATAATCTCAGCATAAGCATTCTGGAATTCCTTTGCCGTCTCTGTCGGCTGTCTGGTTTCTTTATCGACTAAGATCTCTAAGGCAAAATGTTCTAAGTCTGCAAAATCCACCAGATTCTTCTTCCGTTTCTGTTCCATCAATGCATCCATAAATGCAATGGTCAGGCCCACCAGTGTCTCCGCTGTTTTTTCTAACCGTCCAAACTGTTCTATCGTCTGATCCAGCGGGCAGAAAAAGTATTTTTCCTGAATCCGTTTTTGCAGCAGCTTCTTCCAGTCCGCTCTGGCATCCTTGACATAATCCAGCTTTGCAGTATCCCCCTGAAAGCCTCTCGATGATGCCAGCCGTACAAAGTCCATTTTCTGCATAGCTTCTGACAGTTCCCGGTACGTACTGCTGGAAAGAAGTCCTTCCACAAGCGTACGGTCACTATATATAGTCTGCTCATACATATATGGTCCATCATCTTCTTCACATAAAGCCAGACACTGATCCATCTTCTGTAAGATTCCCTCTAATACGTGATGTAGATAGGCCATCATGCCACGCACTGCATCACTGCTTTCAAAATCGGATTCTGTACGGATCTGATAGGACTTTATACTGTTCTCTAACCAGTCCTTTGGCCACGGATAACTCTGTGCAAACTCATAAAGCTGCAACAGCAGCTCCTTTAAGCCATTGTCATTCCTGCCGGAAGCATAGATGTCTGCCACCTTTAAGAAATCTTCGTCTGCTTCCTGATATTTTCCTTCTAACAGACGTTCCATCACATCCTGCTTTAAAAGCTTTAATTCTCCCTCATCCGCGATTCGGAAGTTTGGTTCAAGATCGATCTCATGGAAATGGTTGCGGATCACATACAGACAAAAGCTGTCAATCGTTGTGATCTGTGCATTATGCACCAGCGCAAGTTGCTGGCTTAAACGCAGATTTCCCGGGTGCTCGAGCAATTCATTTTCAATCGCAATTCCAACCCTGTCACGCATCTGTGCTGCTGCTGCATTCGTAAAGGTCACGACTAACATTTCATCAATATCGACCGGATGATCCGGATCAAGAATCCGTTCCTTGATTCTTTCTACCAGGACTGCTGTTTTACCAGAACCGGCAGCAGCCGATACTAAAATGTTCCGGTCACGCAGATCAATAACCTTTTTCTGCTCCGGTGTCCATGATACTCCCATTACGGATTCTCCTTTCTTACCGCTTCTTCCATATGCTGTAGCAATTCATCTTCACTGTAATTCTCTTCGAGTCTGCGTTCCTGATAGCCCGGTATCTTACGGTCAAAGCCGCAGACACTGCCAAAGGCACAGTAACTGCAGCCGCCCCTGTCTTTCATCCGGTAAGGATCTGTCTGTACCTCTCCGTTCATGATCCGTGTACCAAGCTCATGGATCTTCTGGTTCACATAATCCGATAGCACGGCAAACTGTTCTTCACTCACTGCATGGGAACGCTTTGAGAGACTTCCGTCCTTATTCCGCTGGATCGGGATCATCTTTGAAGATGTACCGATATTCGTATCCATTGCCTCATAGACCGTGGCATCTGCATTGACCAGACCGTTTAACTTCAGCTTGTCAATGATCTTATCATAGATCTCCACATCGGTTTCATTTCCTTTTCCATCAATGACCGGATCATCGATATGATAATAAAAGATTCCTGCCGGTACGACCGTATCCTCCGGATGCTTCTTCTGTAAGACCTCCATCGCTGCATTCAGGTAGACCACAAGCTGAAGCTGCAGACCATGATATAGGGATAAGAGTTCAAAGTTCGTATTCCCGGACTTATAATCAATGATCTTCACATACAGCTTCTGATCCTGCTCATAAGTATCGACACGGTCGATCCGTCCGCGCAGATGCATCTTTTCATCCTCGCTTAACGCAAAATTGACTGCTGCAAGATTGTCTGTAAATGCAAATGCGACCTCAAAATCATCCGGTGTAAACTTTCCGGACTGTACCTGCGTCGTCAATGTATCTACGGTCCGATAGAGGATTTTTTTCATCCGGTATAAGAAATACTGGTTCTTACTGGTCTGTGCAAGTGCCTGATTCCCGGTTTCTAAGATTGCCTGATGCAGTGCTTCTTCGATAAATGCTTTGCGCTGTTCCCTTTCAATATGAAACCAGTCCGTATCCGACTGTTCAATCATCGAGGCATATTTTTCTAATGCCATATGATAGATATTTCCCATATCGAGTGCTGCAAACTGGCTGATCTCACGTTCCTTCAGGTGCAGTCCATAGGATAAAAAGTGTGCACAGGCACAGGCTGCAAACTGTTCCAATCTGGTCACACTGTTTTCTAAGACAGTCCCGTAGAGTGCATTGGCTACCGCATGTGAGATCGGATGTGCTTCATAACGCATCTTATGGCTCAGTAGAAGCTGCTGTTCTAACGGCCGGTATTCCGCTCTCTGCTCATACCAGTTTTTTAATGCATACCAGATCTTTCGCACCTGATCGTCTGCTTTTCTCTGTTCCTCCTGTAACTGTAACCCTTCCACGAAAAATTCCATACTGCTTTTCGGCGTTACGATCCTGCTTTCCACCGGAAGCTCTCCTAATTCGGTAACCGGAAGCAGTGGAAAGATCTTCTGCAAGGTTCCGATCAGATAAGATCTCCGCAGTGCCTGTCCGTTTTTACCGACACCTGCATAGCTCAGATAAAGGCGCATGGATGGCTTCGTCAACATCAGATAGAGGTAGAACCGCTGGATAAAAACACGCTCTCTTGCTGTCGGCGCAAGCTCTAACTGCTGCCTTGCCAACTCTTCCCGCTCTAACTGTGAGATGATCCCGCCACGCGCTTCATTTTTTGGTACGATCCCATCGTTGACCCCGATAAAAAAGAGCACCTTGATATGATCTAAACGGCTTCGCTCAATATCACCAACCGTCACGCGGTCATAGCCGCTTGGAATCACACCGACCTTTGCCGCTTCGAATCCGGCATCTAAAATCTGCGTATATTCTGCTATCGTCAGTTCATCCTCTCCTAACAACGAGGTCAGCTTATCGAGCAGATCCATGACGATCCGGTAGATCTGTGCATACTCTTTCTCTTTTACAAACTCTCCGCTATCCCGATACATCTGCTCCCGCTGCTTTAACTGCCGCTCGATCTGCTGTCTTATCAGGAACTGATACAGTGCCACCGACTGCTGTCTGACCGTGACATGCTTCGTGTGAAATACCTCATAAAGCTCCGTAAAAAGCTGCATCTGCAGTTCCCGTATCCGGTTCAGCTCCTCAAGCTGTTCCATCGTCATATGCTTCGGAAGATAGGAAAAACGCTTCGTCCATGCCTTGTAGCCGCGGATTCCGGTTGCTAAGACATAATTTTCCAGACGGTCGATCTGCTCCGTTGTGATTTTCTCATATTCCGATGTATCCTGCTGTTCCCAGCCATAGCCTTCCCTTGGCAGAATGGCAAGATTGCTGCGAAAATACCGGAACATACTGTCGTAAGAAAAATCGTTCTCCAGTATCTCTAAAACTGCACGGATAAATTCGATAAACGGATGTAGCAGAATATTTTTTGTAGTATCTAAAAAGTATGGGATCTCATATTCCGTAAAAATCTGCGGCACATAATTTCCATAGCCTTCCACATCTCCGGTCACAACCGCGATGTCCTTATAGCGAAGTCCCTCCTCACGCACCAGACGCCGGATCTCCCCGGCTGTAAAAAGCAGTTCCTCACGCGGATTCATCAGTCCGTAGATACGGATGGAAGTATCCTCCTTCCGGTATGGTGTCATATGCGGACGAAACAGATTCTTCTCAAGGGCAGCAAGCATCGGTGCATCCGTATGACGTGACTGTCCCTCACCGGTCAGGATATACGGCTCTGCCACATCAACATGCATACGCTCTGCCATCTTCATCAGGAAAACGATCGTCTTTTTACTCATTGCAAACAGTTCCTGCATATCCCGGTATGTGTAAAAGTCCTCAGACGGATCGATCGTTACCGTTACATAGATATCCGAGGCAATACCAAACAGCTCCTGCATCAGATGATTCTGGATCGGTGTAAAGCCGGTAAAGCCATCAAAGGCAAGCACACTGTTTTCTAACAGCTTCGACTGGCCTGCCACCCCGGAAAATACATCAAGTATCTCCTCTGCCGTGACATATCTGTCCTCCATTGCCTCCTCAAAGCCACGATACATCGTAAGGATATCCTGCATCTTACATAAGAATCCATGCGGCAGATTCCTGCCACACAAAAAGTTCTCCAGATCATCTGGAGAAACCTGATACTGTGTCAGCTCCGAGATCAGTGACTTGATCTCACTGACATATCCCATTTTCTTCATATTACCGGCAAGGATCAGAAGTTCTTCCTTCTTCTCCTGCGCGACCTTGCGCAGTAACAGGTTTTTACCGGTCTCTTCTAAGACGACCATATCCTGTTTTCCAAGCTCGTCGAAGATACGATATGCCAGTCTCTGAAAACTGACAACGTCAATATTCATAATTCCGTTCCCAGACTTTGCGACTAATTCACGCTGTGTCTGCATCGTGAACTGCTCCGGAACGATCACATAATAATTCGTGCGTGGATGCGCCTTTGCCTGCCGGATGATCTCCTCATACAGATAGGTAGACTTTCCGCTTCCACTGCTTCCCAATATAAGTCTTAACGCCACACCAAGTCCTCCTGACTGTTTAATCCTGTCCTCTCATCCGTGCCGCAACAGACTGTCCCTTTAATAAGACACCATCAATCACTACACGTTCTACCAGGGAAGTCCGTGGATTCTCTATATTGCCGATCAGCCGTCTTGCCGCCTCTCTTCCGATCTCACTGGTATTCTGACGGATCGTAGTGATCCTTGGCTGCACTAACTGCGATACCTTCGTTCCATCATAACCTGCAATGGAGATATCCTCCGGTATCCGCAGTCCCTTCTCCATCATCACATTTTTCCCACCGATCAGGGACGTGTCATCACTGTATAAGATACAGGTCGGTGGTTCTGCCAGTGCAAGCAGTCTTCTTGTCTCTTCTGCAGCCAGCTCGACATTCAGATATTCACACTCTCCGATATATTCCTCCGGCACTTCCAGTCCGCGTTTTTCCATGGCACGGTAAAATCCGGTCACACGCTCCTTGGTTACATTCGAAAATGCCTGCCCGTGGATATAGGCAATCCTACGGTGTCCCAGATGTACCACATAGTTGACCAGTTCTTCCATGCCACGTACATTATTCGAACTGACCGAGGTACAGTTATAATGTACATAATCGATCGTAACGACCGGAATATTACTGCACATCAGATCCCAGACATTCGGATTGTCATAATCTGCACTTACGATCACGACACCTTCAAAGTTCCGGTACCGGCAGTGCTCTAAATAATTCATGGCTGACTTCGTCTCATAATTATTGATAAAGGTAATATCATAACCCATATCTTCTGCCTGTTCCTTAAAGCCGTTTAATACTCCGGAAAAGTACTCATGTGTCAGATTACTTCCCGCATCATCCTTAAATAGGACTCCGAGATTATAAGAACGGTTGGTTTTTAATGCCCGCGCCGCTGCATTCGGGAAATAGCCCAGTTCATTTGCCACCTGCTTTACCCGTTGCCTTGTCGGTTCACTGATATCTGACTGCCCGTTTAATGCCTTACTGACAGTTGCAGTCGACACCCCGCATATTTTCGCTATATCTTTTAAAGATGCCATATCTTCCTCCATTCCGGCAACGGTTATTGCCCTGTTTCCTCCAAAATCCCAACTGCCTGTTTTGCCAGCCGGTCTGCTTCTTCATTTCCTTCTACGCCTGAGTGGCCCTTTACCTTGCAAAATGCGATCTCTATCTGATCACGTACACTCTGTACATAGTCATAATAAGCGATCGTTCCCTTTTTATTCCGTTTCCAGAGACCTTTTGCCCACATCTCAATTCCCATATAATCGTAATAGATCGTAATCTGTGGAAGTCCAAGTTCGATTGCCTTCTCAATGGCAGCCATACTGCCAAGAACTTCTCCAGCAACATTACGCATCGATGCCATTTCTGCATCTGCACCGGAACCACTCAGATATTCCTTTTGACCATCGTGTAACACAAAGCCTCCATAGCCATAAACTGCGGTTACACTGTTAAAAGAACCATCTACATATGCAACTGCTCCCTGCGGATCTTCTTTACATTCGGACGCTTCTCCTATATATGTCTTTGCTTCCTCTAGTGTCAGAAAGCTCTTATACTGTGCACCGGAATATCCATCCACCATCGCCTTGCATTCAGCCCAGCTCTGGTAAATTCCGGCCTGCTTTCCTTTCCTTACCGCGTAATACTTCTTTGCCACAAAATTCTCCTTTTCCATACCTTTATCTGAGAAATCCGCACACCACCAGACTGCTATTGTGATATGCGGATTTCTCCTGACTTCTCTTTAACTGATACTCTCTGTCATCTTATCGATACTCTTTTCTAATTCTTCCATGCGATACTGGTCAAAACACTCCACTAATTCCTTTCTCCCATTCTTACGGATCGGAATATGCTCGTTACTGAGGGTGATAAACTCAGTACCATTGCATCCGACAATATGACGCATATTGATCAGAAAACTCTTATGGCATCTTAAAAATGTATCATCATTCAGACGCTGTTCCATCTCGTCAAGCTTCCCGTAGACCTTCACTTTTTCCTGACTGATCGTATGAAAATACAAAATCTTGTTATCCGATTCCACACAGATAATATCCTTATGGAACAACTGCTTGTTTCTCCGCTGCACCTTCAGCATAATCGTCCGGTTATGATACTCCGGATACTTCTGTAAAAAATAATCAATGATCGCACTGATCCGGAATGCATCATATGGCTTAAGCAGATATCCCATCGCATGCACCTCATGTGCTTCGATCGCAAATTCCCGGTTTGCCGTACAAAAGACAATCTCACTTTTTGCATCTAATTCATGCAACAGCTTCGTTGTCTCGATACCGTTTAACCGCTCCATTACGATGTCCATAAACACAAGCTGATAACGCTTCTTCGGGAATGCGCGTACCAGATCCTCCCCATCCGCATACGCATCCATCGTTGTCTGAAGTCCCTTTGCACGGACGATATGACTGATGATTCCAAGCAGGATCCTGCGCTCTACTTCATTATCTTCACAAACTGCAATATTAAACATTCCACTATCCTTCTCCTATGTTTTACTCTATGTCCATCCCCCTTAGACATTCTCATACTAGCATACCATATTTTTCATCTTTCGTATATGCTTATTTTCCCTTTCCATCCTCTTTTACATGCTCCATAACAAGCTGGTAAAAGGTCGGTTTCAGTGAAAATTCCGTCATCATCCGTTCGACCTCAGAAAGCCGTGCCTGCCTTAATTCCCTTTTCACGATTGGCTTACGGATTGCACGGATCAGGATATTTTTCGGGGTATGTGAAAGATCCACAAACTCTAAAAGCTGTGTCTTATAGCCACTGTACTCTAACAGATTCGCACGGATCGCATCCGTAGTCAGTGCCGCAAAACGCTCCTTGATGATTCCATAACGTGTCATAAGGGAAAAATCCTCACTGTTCATCTGCTTGTTTAACTCATGCTGACAGCAAGGAACGGAAAAGATCATCTTTGCCTTCCAGCAGATCGCATTATACAGGGCATAATCCGTTGCCGTATCACAGGCATGCAGCGTCAGCACCATATCCACATCAAACGGTGTCTGATATCCGTTGATGTCCCCTAATTCAAAACGCAGTCCGCTATAGCCGTACCGTTTTGCCGCCTCGTTACATTTTTCGATCACATCTGCCTTCAGATCTAAGCCGATCATCTGTACCGGGATCTTACGGATATAGGTAAAGTAATAATATACGATAAAGGTCAGATACGACTTGCCACAGCCAAAGTCGATGATATGATACTCCTCTAATGGATGCTCTCTTACTGCATCATCGATCAGCTCTAAAAAGCGGTTGATCTGCTTAAACTTATCGTACATCGTACGGACGATCTTACCTTCCTTCGTAAAGATTCCCATATCTACAAGCGGTTCAATCACACTGCCTTCTTCGATCAGATAATTCTTTTCCCGATTATTTGCTATGTGTACCTTGACCGCTTCCTTTAACTTATTTTTGCCAAGCAGAACTTTTCCCTTTTTCGATACCTTCATGGAATACTGCATGGTGTCCGTAAAAAGGTCAATCTGATGGTAACCCTGTCCTATATATTCCTTGCAGACAGCTTCTAAAGAGATGGCCGCTACATTCTCGTGAAACACCTGTTTTTCCGTATACTTCTCGATCTGAAAGCCCTGCTCCTTTGCTAAGATGCAGATCTTGCGATATGCTACCTGTGCACCCTTGGGATTGCTGCAGACGATCTTACGGATGTCATCTGTATGTATATTTTTCGTTAGTTCTAATATTGCCTGTTCCATAATTCTCCTGTTTTAAATAACTTCTATTGTATTGCGTCACTTGCAGTGCCGGCTCAAAAATGCGTTGATCACTCATTCAGATACTCAAATGCGAGGCGTGGACTGTGATCCTGCACATAGACGATCCCGCATGGTTCAAATCCATGACTTACGATCAGCTTCTGCATGACTGTATTGTCTGCATGGGTATCAATCCGAAGGTGGTTGCAGCGTTTCTTTGCAAATTCAATGCTTTGGTGAAAAATCCCACGCTCTTTTCCATCGGATGCGATCCTGTGGATCACACCATATGCTTCCGTAGACTTCCAAGCACCCTGCTCTATGATCTTATAATTCGGATCTTCTCCAACAAAAAAGACAAATACTCCATGGATGCCGGTATCTGTCTCATGTACATATAACTGTTCCTTCTCCATATCAGACAGGAGCAGTTCCTGACCCGGATAACCATCCTTCCACTGTGTCGGGTTCCCATGTTCCTTCATAAAAGTACGGGCAGATGCATATATTTCTAAGATCTGTGGGAGATCTTCCTTCCCTGCATGACGTATCATAAAATTCTCCTTTTCGTACTGCTTATCGCATCTATTGTAATACAAAGCCGGCGGTAAGACAACAAATTGTGCAGCAAACATAAATCGGGTGTCATAAGATGCTTTCAAAACAGCAAAAAGAGAAAGCAACAACTGCTTTCTCCCCCTCTTTTCCTTGTTCGTATTCATCTTTATACTTTATACAAAATCTCTTCCGCATCCCTTGCAGTTTTTTGCATAGGGTGCGTTGTGTTCTCCACAGTCCGGGCAGTACCAGCTTCCGTCTTCCTTCGGTGTCACCTTTGCAAGATCAGGAATCGTAGATACCTTGCCAAACTCCCGCTCTGCCACATTTTCATTACTCATACAGGCAAGCGGTGCGAGGGAACTTCCCTTCATGTTAAAGCCGGCCCACAGTCTGGCATTCTTATCATGTACACCCTTTCCTGCCTTCTTCTGTGTCAGCTTCTCGCCACAGTTCTGACAATAGGTTACATTATCTTCGTACTGCTTTTTACATTTGCTGCATTCGCGCATATTTTCACACTCTCCCTCTTATCATCTGTCTGCCCTGAGCTGCCCGGCAGCCTTTCTGTCTCCATGTTCTAAACAAAATTATACCTGTTTCGAGGTGATAAGCAAGAATGTTTTCGTATTTTTTCGTTATTCTATCTTTTGAACAAATCGCTGTCTCTCAAATTAGGCACAATGCCGGATGTATCTGCTATTGTTCTTTCCTGAGTTCCGGGAATGGCAGAACCGGTCTTTGTCCCTTTTCATGCTCCCCGATATGCTTCTCCATCCAGACCATATCATACCAGGTATCGAACTTATAGCCACAGGAATGAAAATGTCCTGCGACCTGATAGCCCATCCGTTCATGGAATGCGATACTTCCGGATGTCAGATGTGCATCCTCCCGCTTCGGATATGCGATACAGGCATTCAGGTTCAGGATGCCCTGCTTTTTTAAGATCTCTTCTAACTTCTCATACAGCAGATGACCGATCCCCTGTTTTCTGTCATCCATCCGCACATAGATCGATGTTTCTACTGCCCAGTCATAGGCCGCCCGTTCATGGAACGGTCCGACGTATGCATACCCAAAGATTTTTCCATCCTGTTCGTATACCAGATAAGGATATCGCGCTAACACTGTTTCGATCCGGTGCCGGAATTCTTCCACCGATGGCACCTCATATTCAAATGTGATCGCTGTCTGTTCCACATAGGGACGATAAATTTCTAATAACTGCGCCGCATCTTCAACCGTTGCGACACGGATGATTCCTTTTTCTGCTTCACTCATTGCTCTTTTCTCCTGCCTGTTTTTCTGCCGTCTTCTCTAAAAAGCAGCCTTTTTCATGGGAATAGATCACTCCGACTGCCTGTAAATACGAATAGATGATCGT
>JALERL010000071.1 GCA_022764465.1 Lachnospiraceae bacterium
AAAAAGAAAATCGTGATCCGCAATCCCTATTCGATCCGTCCGTTTGAACATGTACTAGAACCATTGGCAGCCTACCTGCAGATTGCGGCAGCCGATCCGCAAAAACAGGGATACTATAACGTAGGTCCAAAGGAAGCAGACTGTGTGACAGTCGGAACACTCGCAGACCTGTTCTGTGAAGCCTGGGGAGAGGGCATCACCTGGGAAAATGTATGTGAGGACGGTCCACACGAGGCACAGTTTCTGAAGCTGGATTGTTCCCATATCCGTAGACAGATCGGCTGGAAGCCGCGCTGGAATATCCGTAAGGCAATCGAAAAAACCGTAGAATGGACAAAGGTATATGCCGCGCAGGGCGATATCCGTGCATGCATGGAGCAGCAGATCCGGGAGTTTTTGGAGGTATAACTTAGATGTCAAAGAATACTTTCTAAAAATGAAAATGACAAAATGCGCAAATATGTAAAGCAAACTTTTATTTGTACATTTTGTCAGGAATAAAATTAAAATATATCTTTTGACATCTGAATGAATATGAAGAATTTTTGTATATGAGGATAGCGCATGAAGGTTGTAATTTTAGCAGGGGGAAAGGGAACACGTATCAGTGAGGAATCACGCATGCGTCCCAAGCCGATGGTAGAGATTGGCGGCAAACCGATCCTCTGGCATATTATGCGGCAGTATGCTGCATATGGATTTGATGAGTTTATTGTATGTTGTGGTTACAAGGGACATATGATAAAGGAGTATTTCGTCAATTATTATCAGAATAACAGTCAGATGGAGATCCGGTTAAGGGATCAGAAGGTACAGGTGTTAAAAAAAAGCAGTGAGCCGTGGAAGGTTACACTTGTCGATACCGGATTAGAAACACTGACCGCCGGACGTATCTTAAAGGCACGCAAATATATCGGAGAAGAACCATTCCTTTTAACCTATGGGGATGGTGTGTCAGATGTAGATATCCGGAAACTGATCGATTTTCATAGACAGCAGAAGAAGATCGTAACGATCTCCACCACACAGCCGGAGGGACGGTTTGGAGCGTTGCAGTTAGATGACACAGGCAGTCAGGTGCTTGGCTTTAAGGAAAAGGCGAGAACGGATCAGGCATGGGTCAATATCGGATTTATGGTGATGGAACCGGGGATCTACGAATATCTGGGAGATGGCAGCACAATGCTGGAAACAACACCGTTTGAGCACCTTGCTGCAGATGGACAGATGGCAGCCTATAAGCATATGGGCTTCTGGTCCCCGATGGACAATATCCATGACAGGGAGTATCTGGAGAAGCTGTGGAACACTGGGAAAGCACCTTGGAAGGTGTAAATCATAGAACAGGAAGGAATAGAGCGATGTTTGAATATATGACAGAAGAAGAAGCGCGGAAAGAGATCCTTACGATGGTTGAGGGGTATTATCAGGCTTTTCATGCGAGGTCAGAGGATTATAAGGAGGGCGACCGTATCTCTTATGCGGCGCGGGTCTATGATCAGGATGAGATGTGTACGTTAGTTGACAGTGCATTGGAGTTCTGGCTGACCTCCGGCAGATATACGGATCAGTTTGAAAAAGAGCTTGCCGCTTATATCGGTGTCCGTTTCTGTTCCCTGGTCAATTCCGGTTCTTCGGCAAATCTGCTTGCCTTTATGGCACTGACCTCTCCGTTACTGGGAGAGAGACGCATCCGCAGGGGAGATGAGGTCATTACCGTGGCAGCAGGTTTCCCTACGACTGTTACTCCATATCTGCAATATGGTGCAGTCCCGGTCTTTTTAGATCTGACGATTCCGCAGTACAATCTGGATGTGACGCAGTTAGAACAGGCACTCAGTGAAAAGACAAAGGCGGTTATGATCGCACATACCTTGGGAAATCCATTCGACTTAAAGGCAGTCCGTGCATTCTGTGATGCACATGAGCTCTGGCTGATCGAGGATAACTGCGATGCCTTAGGCAGTGAATATTGTCTGGATGGAGAATGGAAAAAGACCGGAAGCATCGGGGATATTGGAACGAGCAGCTTCTATCCGCCACATCATATGACAATGGGTGAGGGCGGAGCCGTTTATACCGACAATCCGTTATTACACAAGATCATCCGCTCCCTGCGTGACTGGGGACGTGACTGTATGTGTCCGTCCGGTCAGGACAACCTCTGCGGACACCGGTTTGACAAGCAGTACGGAGAACTGCCGCTTGGTTACGACCACAAGTATGTATATTCCCACTTTGGTTATAATCTGAAGGCAACAGACTTACAGGCAGCGGTCGGATGTGCACAGCTGAAAAAGTTACCGGGATTTGTCGAAAGACGCCGGGAGAATTTTGCAAGCCTGCGCGCGCAGCTGCTTGACTTAGAGGAACAGTTGATCCTGCCGGAAGCATGTGAGAATTCGAATCCATCCTGGTTTGGCTTTTTAATCACCTGCAGGGACGGTGTGGACAAGAATCAGGTTGTGCGGTACTTAGAGGCACATGGCGTCCAGACGCGGATGCTGTTTTCCGGTAATCTGATCAAGCAGCCTTGCTTTGATGAGATGCGCAAAAGCGGACAGGGTTACCGTGTGATCGGGGATCTTGCAGTGACCGATCATATCATGGCAAGCAGCTTCTGGATCGGTGTATATCCGGGAATGACAGAAGCAAAGATCGCATATATGGCCAAAATGCTTCATGAAGCAGTCAGAAAATAAGGCAGCAAAGAATATCAGAAGCAGTGACAGTCCATCCGGATAGGGGTGGACTGTCTTTGTATAAGAATTTTTGTGTGTGAAGAACAACGGTAAAGCAAGAATAATTTTTGTGCCTTTCCACATACTAACTCCAAAACTAATATATAGCAAAGAGTGGTGAAGCACTCTCGTTAAAATATGGAATTGGAGGAAAACAGAGTGAAGGCAACTGGAATTGTACGAAGAATCGATGACTTAGGGCGTGTGGTAGTCCCAAAGGAGATCAGACGGACGCTGCGGATCCGGGAGGGAGATCCGCTTGAGATCTTTACTGACCGGGAGGGAGAGATCATCCTGAAAAAATATTCTCCGATAGGGGAGCTTGGGCAGTTTGCCGGACAGTATGCGGAGAGTCTGGCACAGGCAAGCGGGCATCTGGTCTGCATTACCGACCGGGATCATGTGATCGCAGCAGCAGGAAGCGGAAAAAAGGAATTTGACACGAAGCAGATCAGTGGAATGTTAGAGGAACTGATCGAGAACAGGGCAAATCTGGTAGCGGCACAGCCGGACAGCAGTTTTATTAAGATCACCTCGGATGATGCTGGGGAGTACCAAAGCGAAGCGATCAGTACGATCATCAGCGAAGGGGATGCGATCGGTTCTGTCATCTTGTATAATAAGGACGAAAAGAGTAAAATGGGAGAGACGGAAAAGAAACTGGTGCAGACGGCAGCAGGCTTTCTTGGAAGACAGATGGAACAGTAAGAGAAACCGGATCAGGGAACTGCATCCGGTGTACATAATACGAGTGAGGATAGGATGTCACGCAGACAAAAACAGAAAAAGAAGTATCGTGGTTTCTGGCGTTTTGTACGGATACAGGCAGTGTTGCTGCTGCTTTTGCTGGGAGCGTTAGGAGTATATTTTTTCGGAGGATACGGAAAAGAAGTACAGGGGCTTTTAACCGAAGCAAAACAGCTTGCACACAGTTCGAATACCGATACCTTCCGGCAGATACAGACCAGTGTCTTATATGATGATAACGGAAGCCAGATCACAACCCTTAAGGCGGAAAAGGATGTGTATTATTTGTCGTTTGAAGAGATACCGGATCAGGTGAAGGCTGCAATGGTCAGTATCGAGGATAAGAAGTTTTACAAGCATCATGGTGTGGATTATAAGGCGATCGTGAGAGCCTTTTTGGCGATGGTGCGAAATGGTGAGGTCACGCAGGGAGGAAGTACGATCACACAGCAGTTAGCCCGGACGGTCTTTTTAAGTCAGGACCGGACTTGGCAGAGAAAATTAGAAGAGATCTTTCTGGCATCGGAACTGGAGAAAAAGTACAGCAAGGATCAGATATTAGAATTTTACCTGAATAATATTTATTTTGGAAACGGCTATTATGGGATACAGGCGGCAAGCAGGGGATATTTTAATACCGATGTGTCGAACCTGGATCTGTCTGAGATTACATATCTGTGTGCGATCCCAAATAACCCGACGCTGTATGATCCGGTAACGAATTCAGAGCATACACTTGCAAGAAGAAACCGGATACTCGATCAGATGAAGCAGGATGAGGTGATCACTGAAGCAGAGTGCATGATCGCAAAGGCTGAGGATATTACCTTAAGAAGACCGGAAAATGCGAAAAATAATTACGTGGAGACCTATGCATACTTCTGTGCAACACAGGCGCTGATGCAGGCAGACGGGTTTGAATTCAAAAATGATTTTTCCGACGAAGAAGAAAGATCAGAGTATCAGGATGCTTATAGCGAAAAGTATTCCGAATGCGAGAAGCATCTGTATACCGGTGGCTACCGGATCTATACCTCCATGAATCTTGCTATGCAGGAGAAGCTGCAGGACACTTTGGATGATCATCTGGCAAAGTATACAGAAGTGAATGATGAAGGAATCTATACCCTGCAGGGGGCAGCAGTCTGTATCGACAATCAGAGCGGACTCGTAAAGGCAGTTGTCGGTGGAAGACAGCAGGATTATAATGGATATACGTTAAACCGGGCATATCAGAGCTACCGTCAGCCGGGAAGTGCCATTAAGCCGCTTTTAGTGTATACACCGGCATTTGATATGGGCTATACGCCGGATACGGTGGTAACCGATGCACCGATGGAAGATGGCCCTTCGAATGCAAGTGGCAGCTATGCAGGGGATGTTACACTGCGCTATGCAGTGATCAAGTCGATCAATACCGTTGCCTGGAAGGTGTTAGAGGACATCACACCGGAAAACGGGATCAGTTATCTGAAAAATATGGATTTTGCAAAGTTAGACAGACAGGATGAACATCCTGCGGCAGCACTGGGAGGATTTACGACGGGGGTGTCCCCGCTTGAGCTGACAGCCGGATACGCGACACTCGAAAATGATGGACGCTACCGCAGACCAAGCTGTATCATGCGGATCACAGACGCATCCGGGAATATAGTCTATGAATCATCCGGAGAGGAAAAACAGATCTATAAGGTGAATTCCGCAAGGACGATGACCGATGTTCTGACCGGAGTTCTGACCGAGGGAACTGCGGCAGGAATGGCGCTTACATCAACACAGAGCGCGGGAAAGACCGGAACGACAAATTCGAATAAAGATGGCTGGTTTTTAGGATACACGAAGTATTATACAACCGGTGTATGGGTTGGCTATGATATGCCAAAGGAACTGCCCGGACTGACCGGTGCAAGCTATCCGGTACAGATCTGGAAGGACTTTATGGAGCAGATCCATGAGGACCTTCCGTATGCGAAGTTTGTAGCCCCGGCAGGCAGCGTCAGTGCAGAAGATACAGGACAGGAAGCAGAATAGGTACAGAGTAAGGAGATACAGGACAAGGCAGGTAAGTATATGGAGAAAAAAGCAGATTTTAAGCAGATGAGCAAAAAACAGATCATCGGATTTATCTGGGATTACTATAAATGGTGGTTTATTATCGGAGCAATCCTGATCGGAAGTGCGATCGGAGTGATCCGTCACTTCGCCAATTATAAGGACCCGGTCATATCGATCGTGATGGTAAACAGTGATACCCGGGCTGCGGATGAGGAAAAACAGAATCAGTTTACGGATTACCTGACAGCACATGGATATGACCCAAAGAAAACAAAGGTCAGTGTCCGTGCCGATTATTCACTCAATCTGAATGGCAGGGACAGTGCAACCCAGAAGTCGGATCAGGCACTTGCGATCCTCTTGGCAGCAGGCGGGGTGGATGTCCTGACCGCGGATGAAGAGGTGTTTGACTATCTGGCTGCGCACAGTTACTTTGCATCCTTAGAAGATGTACTGCCCAAGGAAGAATTAGAGGTAAGAAAGGATCAGCTCGTCTATACTACGGATACGGAAACCGGAGAGAAGTATCCGGTGGGAATCCGGCAGGAAAAGGATGCATTGTTGTCCGGCTATGGCAGCTATCCGGATGGATATGTGATCGGTGTTGTCCTAAGTGGGGAAAATAAGGCACAGGCAGTCGAATTTCTGCCATATTTTCTACAGCAAAATGAGCAGTAGGATAAATCTCCACATTGACATCTAAAATGAATTTTAATATACTGAACATAGGAAATGCAGGAATTCCTGCAATAGAAGAAAGGCATGGTTATTAGGATGAAGAAATATGGCTTTGGCGTTGACATCGGTGGAACGACCTGTAAGATCGGATTTTTTGAAACAAATGGAACAATGTTGGACAAGTGGGAGATTAAGACAAATACAGAAAATCAGGGGTCTTCTATTTTAGATGATGTAACGGCTGCCGTGAACGAGAAGCTGGAGAAGGAAGGCATCAGCAAGGATGACGTACAGGGAATCGGTGTTGGTGTACCGGGACCGGTTACAAAGGACGGAATGGTATTACGCTGTGTAAATCTTGGCTGGGGTGAATTCAATGTAGAGAATACACTGGCTGAGAAGTCCGGCTTAAAAGTGAAGGCCGGAAATGATGCAAACGTTGCTGCATTAGGTGAGATGTGGCAGGGTGGTGGCAAGGGCTATACCGATGTTGTCATGGTAACACTTGGAACCGGTGTCGGCGGTGGAATCATCGTTGGCGGTAAGATCATTGCAGGTGCTAATGGTGCCGGTGGTGAGATCGGTCATATTATGATGAAAGAGGATGAGACGGATGTCTGCGGATGCGGTAAGAAAGGCTGCTTAGAGCAGTATGCATCTGCAACCGGAATTGTCCGTATGGCGAAGAAGTTATTAGCAGAGGATACACGTGAGACATCACTCCGTACACTTGCAGAACTGACAGCAAAGGATATCTTCGATGCTGCAAAGGCAGGAGATGCAGTCGCATCGGATCTGGTAGAGGAACTTGGTAAGATGCTCGGAACAGCACTCGCAAATATTGCCTGTGTTGTGAATCCACAGGTATTCGTTATCGGTGGTGGTGTTTCTAAGGCAGGATCGATCTTAATTGATGCGATTAAGAAGAATTATACCGAGCGTACCTTCCATGCATGCAGAAATGCGGAGTTTGCACTTGCTTCCCTCGGAAATGATGCGGGAATGTATGGCTGTGTACAGATGTTACTGAACGATTAGTACATATCGGATAGCATAAGAAAAGGATGGCAGAGATGAGAAGTTCTCATTTCTGCCATCCTTTTTCTTATGACTGCTTTTTAATACTCTT
>JALERL010000057.1 GCA_022764465.1 Lachnospiraceae bacterium
GAGGATTTTACAGCAGGGCAGATATTATAGAAAAAAGTAATCGAAATGCCGGTGACACCGGATTCCTGAATATGGGATCAGCAACCAGAAAAACGACATCATCAGATAACGGAAAGACCATAGGACTTACCACAGCCGGAAGTACCGGATATGCAGCCAGATATGCGGATTCTTCGACCGCAGATAATCCGATCGTGAAGGTGGGAGACTACGAGGTAAGCATTCATGATGTAGATCCATCCAATGCCACAGAGCTTGAAATGTTTGCATTGCTGTCTTACATGGAGGATACGGGAGAAATCCCAAAGCACGGTATTGCAGCTTTTTCAAAAATGAAAGCATATGCATCACAGGTGGAATATGATGGAGTATGTTCCGGTATTTATGATGAAAAAGCATTTGGAAGTAAAAAGCAGGACTGGTTGGCAATCCTTAGTCAGGCAAAGCAGAGCTATGCAAGTGTACCGGAAACTTATG
Organism: Lachnospiraceae bacterium; assembly: GCA_022764465.1. Classification (GTDB taxonomy): domain Bacteria; phylum Bacillota; class Clostridia; order Lachnospirales; family Lachnospiraceae; genus Roseburia_C. The sequence goes on from JALERL010000057.1 coordinate 478, forward strand.
CACAGTCTTTGGAATGTGCCAAGTTATTAGCATATTTTTCTAAAATGGAATCCGGATCAGATAAACGGGAAAAACTGCATTCGGCAATACAGGATTATGTTGAGGCGAATAAGCTGAACGCGCTTGACTTGAAAAAAGATAAAGACTGGCGTGAGATGTCGGATGACGAGTGGGATAAAATGCTTGAAAACCTTGATGAATACTTAGATGCTTATAAGGAACAGTTAAAGCAGATGAAGGAAAAGCAGGACGAGGCCGCCGAAAAAGCCGCAAGTGAAGCTGATCCTGACAAAAGAGCGATTGCAGCATCTTCCGCAGCACTTCATGCGGCAGCGAATGGGGTGACAGACAGTCTGCCACCGGAAGAAGCTGACCATGAGAAAAACTGGACGAAGAATCTGAAAACAGATGACCAGACGATTTTACGGACAGCGCAGGAAGCACAGAAGACGGAGCGGATGGCAATGTCAAAGTTACAGGAAGTGCAGTTGACAGATCATACGATTACTGGTCTGTCAGAAGCAGAAGGTGTCATGGAGAGCGCATCGGTAGAAGTAGATGAAGATCAGGAAAAAATATGGACGATTACCACTTATAATGAAGATGGAATGATCTGTCAGAAATGCAAAAATGGTAAGATTATAGACCGCTGGGAGATAAAATACAAAAATCCGGATGATGCGAAAAAAGTCTGGGATTATCTTGCGGGATTGGATGCGGAGGATGATCTGGCATTTGCCGGTTCGAAGGAGTTCTGGGAAGACTTTTTAAAGAACCAGGATACAAAATTATAAGTATGAAATAATAGAGGAGAAAAGGACACAAGGGGGTAAGCATGTTGCAGAATACAAAGGATACTGCTTGCAGAACGATGTATGATATTACCGTATTTGGAGAGATCTTAATTGACTTTACTTCGCAGGGATATAATGCAGATGGACAGATGCTGTATGCAAGAAATCCGGGCGGAGCACCGGCAAATGTTGCAGTTGCGGCGCAGAAACTGGGAGCACAGACGGCATTTTTAGGGAAAGCAGGAAAGGATATGCATGGAGAATTCCTGCGTGAAGTCTTACAAAAGGAGCAGGTAGATACATCCGGTATGATTCTGGATGAAGCTTATTTTACAACGCTGGCATTTGTAGAGGTCAGTGATACCGGAGAACGTACTTTTTCTTTTGCAAGAAAGCCGGGTGCAGATACGAAGATCCAAAAGGAAGAGATCAATTTGGCTGTCCTTGATCACACCAATATTTTTCATGTCGGTTCTTTATCACTTACGGATCAGCCGGCACGGGATACTACTTTTTATGCCGTAAAGCGGGCAAAGAGTAAGGGCAGTATTATTTCCTATGATCCGAACTACCGCGCATCCTTATGGAAGGATGAAAAAACAGCGCGGGAGCATATGCGTAGTCTTGTTCCTTATGTAGATCTTATGAAGATCTCTGATGAGGAAACAGAACTTTTGACAGATCATCCGGATGTTGAGGCGGCAGCAAAGGCATTATACGAGCAGGGCGTTAAGATCGTAGCAGTTACACTTGGTGGCAAAGGTGCTTATATCTATAGTAAAAACGGTGGCTGTGAAGTACTGGGATTTGAGGTGACAGATGTTGCAGATACCAATGGCGCGGGTGATTCTTTCTGGGGAGGCTTCTTGTATAAGATCAGCACCTGCGGAAAGCAGATCGAAGAATTAAGCAAAGAGGAACTGGAAGAATATGCAAGATTCGGCAATGCGGTTGCAAGTCTTTGTGTTGAGAAAAAAGGTGCAATTCCGGCTATGCCACAACTGGCACAGGTAGAAGAAAGGTTAAGAAAATCTTAAACTGCTTTTTGCATCGGAATCAGCTACAATAGGAACAGGGATTGTAGTACAAATCAGATGCAGGGAGCGTGTGGATATGGAACTAATGGAAATGGTGAGGAGCTATCTTCCGCTTGGAATCGTAGCAGTAATTGTGTTTGCCGGAATGATCGGGATCGGTTATGGACTGATATACCGGAAGGTTTTAAAGGGCAGCAGGCAGATTGGCATAGGGAAGCTGATCTGGCTGGTGCTCTTTTGTGGGTATCTGTTTGTTGTATGCAGCCTGACGCTGCTTGACCGGGGAGGTGGGTATAAAGGAAGGTTCTACCCACTGTTTGCGTCTTATAAGGAAGCATGGTATGAATTTTCCATGCAGGACTGGCGCAATCTGATCTTAAATATCATCCTGTTTGTACCATTTGGATTCTTACTGCCGGCCGGAATCAAGTGGATGCAGCACTTTTACCGGACAACCTTGTGCGGACTGATCTTTACACTGGCGATCGAACTGACACAGTTTGCTGCCGGACGCGGTGTGGCTGAGTGGGATGATGTATTAAACAATACACTTGGAGCGATGATCGGATATGGACTCTTTTGCCTCTTCTATGCGGTCTTTTTACGGAAAAAACAGCAGGAAAAGCTGCGTGTGGGAGTGGTACTCTGCTGTCAGATCCCGCTGTTACTCACCTGTCTTGCCTATGCGCTGATCTTTGGAATCTATGCAGGAAAGGATCTCGGTAATCTGCGGTCTGGGGAGAACACAGCCTTCCGGAAAGGAAGCATACAGGTCAGTTCTGATCTCTCTTATGAAAGCAGCGTGAAGGAACTTGCGGTCTATGAATTGCAGAAGCGGGATCAGCAGGAATGCGAGGAATATGCGGCGCAGTTTTTCGAGAATCTGGGCGATGAATTAGACAAAGATGAGACGATCTTCTATGATACGACAGATGTTTTTTTAAGCAAAAAGGGGAATCATTTCTGGATGGATGTAGAGGGTCTGACCTGGGATTACACGGACTTTGACTCCGTTTTCTGGGGTGGTGACGAAGAAGAGGATGACGGGGAAGCAGACAACGATACAGCAAGTCCGGTCACAGATGCAAAGGAAGCAGACATCCGGGCATGTCTTAAGGAGTATCAGGTGACACTGCCCAAGGAAGCAGTCTTTGAAAAAAGGGAAGAGGGCAATTACAAGTTCACGGTCAGTAATCTGATCAAAGATGACCGGATCTATGATGGCGAGTTAGACTGTACCTATTATTCGAACGGCAAGATGGAATCGATCTATAATCAGATCCGTACTGGTACTTATTACGGCAGTTATCCGGCAATCTCCGAGCAGGAGGCATACGAGCGGCTTTGCGCGGGCAGGTTCTATCTGTGGAATGCATCTGCTGATTCCTATGAGATTACAGTCGATCAGGTAACACTGTGCTATCAGAAGGATTCGAAGGGATTTTATCAGCCGGTATATGATTTTACCGTGAAGGTCAATGGAGAAGAGGATGTGATTGAGATTCCGGCACTGAAATAATCGTAACCAAGTGTAAAACTGCATGACATATGGTAAAATATATTATTGTATTGTGAAAGAGGTCGCTGCAATCAGTAGTGACTTTTTTCTATAATGATGTTAAAATCAATCAGGTACAAATTATGTGGAAATAAAAGGAAGATTAGAAATGAATACGACAAAAAGTAAACGAAGCAGTTTTTCCGGAAAGATCGGATTCGTCCTCGCAGCAGCAGGTGCATCCGTAGGACTTGGAAACATATGGAGATTCCCATATCTGGCAGCGAAGTATGGAGGAGGAATCTTTTTACTGATCTATATTCTGCTGGCACTCACCTTTGGTTATACGATGATCGTTGCAGAGTCCGCACTTGGACGGATGACAAGAAAAAGTCCGGTCGGTGCTTTTGCAGCCTTTGGAAAGAAAAAGAGATGGGCATTTGGCGGCTGGATCAATGCGATCATTCCGGTGCTGATCGTACCGTATTATTCGGTGATCGGCGGCTGGGTCATCAAGTACCTAGTGGAATATATCCGGGGAAATGGCGGGATGTTGGCGAATGACGGCTATTTTTCAGAATTTATCTCGGATGGAGCTTCTACGGAGCTCTGCTTTATCGTATTTAGCCTGTTTACCCTGCTGATCATCTATGCAGGTGTCCGGAACGGAATTGAGCGTGTGTCAAAGTGCATGATGCCGGTACTGATCGTATTATCCGTGATCATTGCGGTTTATTCCGTGACAAGACCAGGTGCACTTGCCGGTGTGAAGTATTTTCTCGTGCCGAACCTGAAGAACTTTTCCTGGATGTCGGTCGTGGCTGCCATGGGACAGATGTTTTATTCGCTGTCGATTGCAATGGGTATCCTGATCACGTTCGGTTCTTATATGAAAAAAGATACCTCGATCGAGGATTCAACCAGAAATGTTGAGGTGTTTGATACGGCGATTGCCATTATGGCAGGTCTTATGATCATCCCGGCAGTATTTGCCTTTTCCGGTGGTGATCCGGATATCTTACAGGCAGGGCCGGCATTGATGTTTATTACGATCCCGAAGGTCTTTGAGAATATGGGATTTGGAACGGCGATCGGAATCCTGTTCTTTTTACTGGTGCTGTTTGCGGCATTGACGAGTTCCATTGCGCTGACGGAGAGTGCGGTGTCTACCTTTGAAGATGAGATCGGCTGGAACCGGAAAAAGTCGACCGTAGTCATCGGAATCATTATGATCGCACTCGGAAGCCTGTCCTCCTTAGGATATGGTCCGCTTGCCGGTGTGAAGATCCTTGGCATGCAGTTTTTGGATTTCTTTGACTTTTTGACAAATTCGGTTATGATGCCGGTTGCGGCACTTATGACGAGCCTGTTCGTCTCCCGTGTTGTGGGAATCGAACAGATGGAGGCAGAGATTACCTCCGGAGAGGGCAGATTCCGCAGGAAAGCAGTTTTTGTTGTAATGATCAAGTATCTGTGTCCGATCTTTGCACTCATTATTTTACTTAGTTCAGTTGCAAATGCATTCGGATGGATTTCGATGTAAATGGTGAAGCATACGCAGAATGGAGAAGTACATGAAAAAAGAAAATCAGGATGAAGGACTTATTGGAAATGAGAAAATAGAAGAAGCCATTCTCGCGCTGCAACAAGAGGCAACGCCGGAGCGGCTGGCACATGCGCTTACCGTGATCCGCAGACGGATGCGGGAAGGCGGTGAGATGATCGTGGCAGTCGAACCGTCCATCGATCAGACCGGAGTAAAGCTGCAGGCGGTCACAGCCTCCGATGGCAGTCTCTGGTGGTCTGCATTTACCGGTTTTGAAGAGGAATTAAAGGGGGCAGACCAGGTGAAGTCGACCTTCTTGTCAGATATAAAAAAGCTGTTTGAGGCAGCACAGAGTGTACCGCAGATCCAGGGGATTATACTTAATCCATGGAACCGGACAATTATGTTAGACAAGCATCTGATCGGAATTATTCTGGGTGAGGAAAAATAGAGAGAACCGGATAAAAAGTGGTATACTAGAAGAAAGAGAAAAAGGATGGGAAAAAAGATGGGAAAAACAGGAGTTGTGACAGACAGCCACAGTGGCATAAGAACCGAAGAAGCAGCCAGACTTGGGATCGGAGTTCTGCCGATGCCGTTTTATGTAAATGAAAAATTATACCGGGAAGGTGTGGATATTTCCAGAGAGGAATTCTACGATAAGCTGCGTGAGGGCGTAGATGTGGCAACCTCACAGCCGTCACCGGAAGAAGTTATGGAGCTCTGGGATCAGATGCTTACACAGTATGATGAACTGGTGTATATTCCACTCAGCAGCGGACTCAGTGGTTCCTGTATGACTGCACAGGCGATTGCGCAGGAGCCGCAGTATGAGGGAAAGGTCTTTGTCGTGGACAATGGCCGTGTATCAACACCGATGCACCGTTCCGTTTTAGATGCGGTTGAGATGGTAAAAAAGGGCTATTCCGCAGAGAAGATCAAGACGCTCCTTGAGGCAGTCCGTGAAAAAATGGTGATCTATGTGGGATTAAGTACCGTAAGCTACTTAAAAAAGGGTGGCCGTATCTCTTCGGTTGCAGCACTTGCAGCAGATATGTTTAAGATCAAACCGGTCATGCGCTTTGGTGTGGGTAAGTTAGACGTATATCAGAAATGCCGTGGACTTAAGAATGCAAGAAAGACCATGATCGACGCGATCAAAGAAGAATTCCAGACAAACTTTAGGGAAGCCTATGAAGCAGGAAAGGTTTATCTGATGGCAGCTTCGAGCAGTACAAAAGAGGTTACAGAAGCGTGGGTTGCACAGATCAAGGAGAATTTTCCGGGTATGGAGGTTATGTGTGATAACCTGTCACTCGGACTCTCCTGTCATATCGGACCGGACGGACTTGGGATTGCCTGCTGTTGTAAGCCGGAATAAGCCAATCGTTGGAAATCAGCCGTTCGAACAGATCAAGCATTATATGTGAAGAAATGAGGTAAGACAATGAATTATTATGAAAGGGCACTTGAATTAAAGGAAGAAACGATCAGCTGCCGCAGACATCTGCATGAACATGCAGAAACAGGATTAGATTTGCCGGATACCGTAAGCTATGTTATGGAGAAACTGACCGAAGCAGGCTATCAGCCGAAAAAATGTGGACATGGTGTGACAACAACTGTTGGACATGGAAGCCCGGTGTTGCTACTTCGCGCAGATATGGACGGACTGCCGATCACAGAGGACAGTGGAGAACCATTTGCTTCTAAGAATGGCAGAATGCATGCCTGTGGACATGATTTTCACACGGCAATGCTTTTAACGGCAGCAAAGATGCTCAAGGAAAATGAAGCAGAATTAAATGGAACGGTAAAGTTCATGTTCCAGCCGGCAGAAGAGACCTTCGAGGGATCGAAGGATATGATTGCAAACGGCATTTTAGAAGATCCAAAGCCGGATGCGGCACTTGCCTATCATGTTGCGATCGCAAAGATGCCATATACGATGTATATGTATAACGCAGGCAGTACGATGATGAATTCGGTGGATGGTTTTAAGATTACGATCACCGGTCAGGGAACACATGGTGCGTGCCCGCAGCAGGGGGTGGACCCGATCAATATCGGTGTGCATATCCACCTTGCCTTACAGGAACTGATCGCAAGAGAAAGTGATCCGAAGAATGCCTGTGTCTTAACAATTGGAAAGTTTGAAGCGGGAACAGTAGCAAATATTATTCCGGATACTGCCGTATTACAGGGAACGCTCCGCACGGATGATCCGAAGGCGAGAGAGCATCTGATGAAACGTCTGCATGAGGTCTGTGAGAAGACAGCGGATGTATATGGAGGACGTGTTTCCATAGAAGCATTATCGGATGTACCGCCACTGATCTGCAATGGAGAACTGACCGAAGAGATGGCAGGCTATATGAAGGAGTTAGACATTCCGGGACTGACCCCGTATCCGGATTGCTCGGCAACTGCATCGGAGGACTTTGCAGTAGTAGCAGAGCAGATTCCAAGCACTTATATGTATCTGTGTGCAGGAACAATGGATGAACGCAGCGACTATCCGGTGCATCATCCAAAGGCACGTTTTAATGAGGAGATATGCCCGATCGGAGCATCCTGTTATGCACATTGTGCAACGGAGTGGTTAGCACATCATGCATAATCCTGTAAAAAGTATTGGCTTTTTTAGAAAGGTCATGCTATACTATCTTTCGACAAATAAAAAGTGAAAGCAGAGTAGGACAGTGCGCGTTAAGTGCCGGGTGAACAGGGAGTTGTCATCTGGACGAAAAGAAATATCTTGCGGTGCATTGTCCGCATCCCGCTGCTACATATAGGAATCTCTATTTGTAGTAACAGGACTGCGAAAGGAGGTTTCATTATGATGAAGGATTCTTGGAAAGAATTCAAAAACACACGATCACTGACAACCATGGCATTGCTCATGGCACTTACGATCGTACTTGGTTACTTTACCATTCAGATTGGTGACTTTTTAAAAATCGGTTTTGCCGGATTGCCACATCAGCTGGTATCCATCCTGTTTGGACCGGCAGCAGGCGCAGTATTTGGCGGACTTGCCGATATCTTGAAGTTCATCATCAAGCCGACCGGAGCATTTTTCCCGGGCTTTACGATCAGTGGAATCGTATCCGGTCTGATCTATGGAGCGATTCTGTATAAGAAGCCACTGAAGCTGTCACGACTGATCGTGGCAAATGTGATTGTGACCATTGTCGTAAATATGATCATGAACACATACTGGCTGACACTGCTTTATGGAAAGGGCTTTTTTGTAATTCTGCCCGGACGTGTAGTGAAGGAAGTAGTTATGTGTACAATCAATGTGGTACTGATGTATGTATTATGCGGTACAATGAAGGCGGTAGAAGCACACCGCAATGCATGATCGACATAGTTAAATAAACATGTGATAGGAAAACAGGGGAGCTTGCGTAAGCAGGCTGAGAGTAAGCTGTATTGCTTAGACCCGGAACCTGATTTGGATAATGCCAACGTAGGAGTATATGGAATGAATGAGACTGCATATATACGTTGGGTGTATATGCAGTTTTTTACTGTATAGGAAATTCCGTTGGAATTCCTATACAGTAAAAGCAAGCAAGCTTGCAGCGATGCGCACCTCGCGGAGTGGAAGTTTATGCGATGCATCCGCTCGGGCGCGAGAGTGTGCGGCGAGCGCACACTTTATTTTGCAACAGGAAATTGCATCCTATTGCATAAGATTTTGGTATCAAAAGATATTATTTTTCGTATGTCGTATCGTATCTCTATTCTGAATTTGTGACTTATGGAGAATCTTAGATTTTCTTGATGTTCTGTAGATCTATCAGCAAAGTAGCAACAGGGATGTTGCTACAAGCAAAAGCCATGGCACGGATGCCATGTCTTTTGTGGTTGCGGGAAAAAAATGAATTTGGGCAGAACATTTAGAAAATATTAGATTCGTAATTCGGAACAAATCCAGAATAGAGATACGATACGACAAGAAAGAATCAACATAGTATCTTTTGATACCAGAATCCGTATGTAATTAGTTATAAGAAAACGAAAAGCGAGGAAAAGAAGATGAGAGAATACGCAACACAGATGGAAGCTGCCAGAAAGGGCATCGTAACAGAGGAATTGAAAAAGGTTGCAGAGAAAGAGCGCATGACCGTAGAAGAACTGATGCCGCTTGTTGCAGCCGGTAAGGTTGCTATTTGTGCCAATAAGAACCACAAGTGTATTGATCCTCAGGGTGTTGGTTCCATGTTAAAGACCAAGATCAATGTAAATCTTGGTGTTTCTAAGGACTGCAAGGATTATGATGTAGAGATGGAAAAGGTTATGGCAGCAGTCGAGATGGGAGCAGATGCGATCATGGATCTTTCCTCACATGGTGATACCACAGGCTTTCGCCGTAAGCTGACCTCCGAATGTCCGGCAATGATCGGAACTGTTCCGGTATATGACTCTGTAATCCATTATCAGAGAGATCTGGATACACTTACCGCAAAGGACTTTATTGATGTTGTCCGTCTGCATGCGCAGGATGGTGTGGACTTTGTTACACTCCACTGCGGAATTACCAGAAAAACAATCGAGCAGATCAAAAAACATAAGCGTAAGATGAATATTGTATCAAGAGGAGGTTCTCTTGTTTTTGCATGGATGACTATGACCGGAGAAGAAAATCCATTCTATGAATATTATGATGAGATCTTAGACATCTGTAGAGAGTACGATGTAACGATCTCCCTTGGTGATGCGTGCAGACCGGGCTGTCTTGCAGATGCATCGGATGTCTGCCAGATTGAGGAACTGGTACGCTTAGGAGAGCTGACCAAGCGTGCATGGGAAAAAGATGTACAGGTTATGGTAGAAGGTCCGGGACATATGCCGATGGATCAGATTGCAGCCAATATGAAGATCCAGCAGACAATCTGTATGGGCGCACCGTTTTATGTATTAGGACCACTGGTAACCGATATTGCACCGGGCTATGACCATATTACCTCTGCGATCGGTGGCGCAATTGCTGCACAGAACGGAGCCGCATTCTTATGCTATGTAACCCCGGCAGAGCATCTGGCACTTCCAAATGTAGAAGATGTAAAACAGGGTATCATCGCATCGAAGATCGCCGCACACGCAGCAGATATTGCAAAGGGTGTCCGTGGTGCCATGGAGATGGACAACAAGATGGCAGATGCAAGACGCGTCTTAGACTGGGACGCACAGTGGGCATGTGCAATCGATCCGGAAACAGCAAAAGCAATCCGTGAAGACAGAAAGCCGGAGCATGAGGATACCTGTTCCATGTGTGGAAAGTTCTGCGCAGTCCGCAGCATGAACAAGGCATTAAACGGAGAGCATATCGATATTCTGTAAAAGTTAAAACATATTAAAAAATTCATAAGAGTTTGCCGAAGAAAATATTTAGGATTATTCGTTATAGTATATGTCATAAGTATTTCGGAGGCAGGCTCTTTTTTGTGTAATAAAAATATTGAATACAGGAGTGTGCGAAGCACACTTTTGTTCTGAAGCTTTTCATGTGGTAAAAGATGATGAAAGAATTCAAATAACAAAATGCACAAAATATGTAAAGCAAACTTTTATTTGCGTTTTTTCGCTTCAAAGAGCGTTGCAAATGTTTGCGGCACATATTTGTGTATTTTGCAGTTTACGGTGCCCAGCGGTCTCCATTCTGTTTTAGGACGGCCGTTTTCTGAAGTCAACGGCCGCCCATTTTTAGTTAAAAGATCACCACTTATCGTGTGTTGATCTTGATAGTGTAGTGCTTTGTGGCTCTCTTCATAATGGAATTAGCAGATACCTCATCGTTGAGAATCATTGCTT
>JALERL010000058.1 GCA_022764465.1 Lachnospiraceae bacterium
ACTCCATCCGACATATAAAGTACCTCGGTCGATACATCTCTTGCAAATGCCATCTCATGCGTTACCACAAGCATGGTCATTCCTTCTTTTGCAAGCGCATGCATGACGTTTAAGACTTCCCCTACCATCTGTGGATCTAAGGCTGAGGTCGGCTCATCAAAAAGCAGGATCTCCGGCTCCATGGCAAGAGCCCTTGCAATCGCAACACGCTGTTTTTGTCCACCGGATAACTGCTTTGGTCTTGCGTTGATATACTGTTCCATACCGACCTTTTTCAGATAAAACAGTGCCTTTTTCTCTGCCTCATCCCGGCTTACCTTTGCGACCTTCTGCTGTCCGATCATACAGTTTTTGAGTACCGTCATATTTTCAAACAGATTAAAGCTCTGGAATACCATTCCAACCTTTGCACGGTATGCCGGCACATCGACTTTGCTGTCTGTAATGTCTGTTCCATGATAACGGATGCTTCCGCCCGACGGTTCTTCCATCAGATTGATGCAGCGGAGCATCGTAGACTTTCCGGAACCCGAAGCACCGATGATGGAGATCACATCTCCCGTCTGCACCTTGAAATCAATATCTTTTAGCACCTGATGCGTACCAAAATTTTTTCCGAGGTGTGAGACTTCTAAGATCACATTTTCTTTTTCCATTTTCTAATCCCCATCCTCTCTATCTCATCTGATTCCCAATATCCATGCTGTCTGCCATCTCATAGGTATCCGATCCGTCTAACTTCTTTTCCCACAGACGAAGCAGTCTCGATGCCGTAACTGTCATCGTAAGATAGATTGCCATTACGATCGTTGCTGACTCAAAGTAAGTATACAAAGCACCGGCTACACTCTTATGTACAAAGAACAGATCTACGATCGCAATGATCGAGAGCACGGACGTATCCTTGATATTGATGATCAGATTGTTTCCGATCTGTGGCATGATATTGCGGAATGCCTGTGGCAGAATGACATAACACATCGTCTGGAAATGAGTCATTCCGATTGCCTTTGCGCCCTCTGTCTGACCAATGTCCACGGAAATAATTCCGCCCCGGACTGACTCTGCCATATAAGCACCGGTGTTGATCGATACAACCAGAAAAGCAGATGTCCACATACCAAGCTGGATGTTAAAAAGCTGTGCCATTCCATAATAGATAAATACTGCCTGCACGATCATTGGTGTTCCTCGGAACACTTCAATATAGATGCGGAACAGTATCTGAATGAGCCGTAGGAAAAACCGCTTTATCACGGAATCCCGTTTTTTGTCCACCGGGATCGTCTGTATGATTCCGACAATAAAACCGATCAGACATCCGATCAGTGTCGAGACCAGAGCGATCACGAGCGTAGTTCCTGCACCTTTCAAATAGGACATTCCGTATCGTTCAAGGATATAGAGTATCCTCTGTATAAAATTCAAATCTGAAATCACTGTAAGCACCCTCTCTATTCAGACAATGGCTGAACGGAAATCGCCTCATTCATCATCTGATCAAAATCATCGGTTGTCATTTTATCCAACACACTGTTAATTCCGTCTAATAATTCTGTATTTCCTTTTTTCACCGAAATTCCGATATTGATCTCTTCATCGGATACTTCAAAGTTATCATCGGTATCGGAAAAGTCTAACATCTTCATATCCGGATATGCCGCACACGCTGCCATTGCAGTCGGCTTGTCGGTAACAACCAGATCCGTTCTTCCGCTCTCTAAGGTAACTAACATTGCCGGTGCGGATTCCTGTGCTGCCTGGATATCGGCATCTGCGATCTGTGGCAGGCAGGTATCATACCAGACAGTTCCAAGCTGTGACGTACAGGTTGCTCCCTTAAAATCTGTAATTCCCTTTGCCGATGCATAACTGCTATCCGATTTTACCAAAGAAACAATGGATGCATAGTAGTATGGCTTGGAGAAATCAACCATTTCCAAACGATCTGAAGTAATAGACTGTCCCGCAATGACACAATCAACAGTTCCGGACTGCACTGCCGGAACAAGTGAATCCCAGTCAAGCTTTACGATCTGTAAGTCATAGCCTAACTCGTCTGCGATCTTTTTGGCGATCATGACATCATAGCCATAGGCATAATCGGAACTGTCATTGATCGCTACCGCTCCATTCGAATCATCTGCCTGTGTCCAGTTGTATGGTGCATAGCCGCATTCCATTGCTACCTTTAATACTTTTGATGTGTCTGCCGTCTTTTCCGTAGCAGCGGCTGCTGCCCCGGACGCATCCTTTGTTGTGGTATCTGCTGCCTTGCTTCCACATGCTGCCATGGATACTGCCATGGTCAGTGTAAGTAATCCTGCTAATAATTTCTTTTTCATTTCTAATCCTCTTTTCTATAAATTTTTGTACAAAAAAAGAGGAAGCGACCTATCGCTTCCTCTTTGAAGTAATGCTATTATGCACCTTTTTTCGTCATTCGTCAAGTATCATTTTCTATTTTACCTGTGGCAGCTTTGCAAGAGATTCTGCAATCTGTTCATCCGTCGGGATCGTATCACTCATCTCTCCATCATTGAATCTCTGATATGCAAACATATCAAAGTATCCGGTTCCGGTCAGACCAAATACGATATTCTTGGCCTCTCCGGTCTCCTTGCACTTCATTGCCTCGTCGATTGCTACCTTGATTGCATGGCTGCTCTCCGGTGCCGGAAGGATTCCCTCGATACGTGCAAAGGTCTCAGCTGCCTTAAATACTTCGGTCTGTTCTACGCTTCTTGCCTCAAGCAGTCCCTGATCGTATAACTCGGATACTACCGAACTCATTCCATGATAGCGTAATCCACCTGCATGGTTCGGGGATGGGATAAATCCGCTTCCTAAGGTATACATCTTTGCAAGCGGACATACCTTTCCGGTATCGCAGAAATCATATGCATACTTTCCTCTGGTAAGACTTGGGCAGGATGCCGGCTCCACTGCAATGATCTGATAATCTGCTTCGCCACGCAGCATCTCACCTGCAAATGGAGAGATCAGACCTCCAAGGTTCGATCCACCGCCTGCACAGCCAATGACCATATCTGCCTTTACACCATACTTATCAAGTGCTGCCTTCGTCTCAAGACCGATGATCGACTGGTGTAACAATACCTGTGTCAGCACCGATCCAAGTACATAACGATAGCCTTCCTGTGAAGTTGCAGCCTCAACCGCCTCTGAAATCGCACAGCCAAGACTTCCTGTTGTTCCCGGGAATTCTTCATTGATCTTACGTCCGATATTCGTCTCCATGGATGGGGATGGTGTTACCTTTGCACCATAGGTACGCATCACCTCACGACGGAATGGCTTCTGCTCATAGGAGCATTTTACCATGTATACCTGACAGTCCAGATCAAAATAAGAACATGCCATGGAAAGTGCCGTTCCCCACTGACCTGCTCCGGTCTCTGTTGTAACACCCTTTAATCCCTGCTTTTTCGCATAGTATGCCTGAGCGATCGCTGAATTTAACTTATGGCTGCCTGATGTATTATTACCCTCGAACTTGTAGTAGATATGTGCCGGTGTTCCCAACTTTTTCTCCAGACAGTATGCACGGACCAACGGTGATGGGCGATACATCTTATAAAAGTCCTGAATTTCTGCCGGAATATCAAAATAAGGCGTTTTATCATCTAATTCCTGTTTCGCAAGTTCACGACAGAAGATATGCGATAATTCATCCTCGGTTACCGGCTGTAAGGTTGCCGGATTTAAAATCGGTGCCGGCTTCTTCTTCATATCTGCACGCACGTTATACCACTGCTTTGGCATCTCGTTTTCTTCCAGATAAATCTTATATGGGATCTCTCTTTCCATGTTTCCTCCATTCTGATACGCACTCTGACACGTAACATTTCACTTTCTATTTTTTATCTTACTATATTACTTTACCAAAGTAAAGTGCAAATATCTTCTCTCGTATCCTACCCGGAGCATCAAATTGTTTCTATCAGGGTCTGTATATGCTGTGTTGCGATCGGATGATTCATTGTTTCATAAGTAATGATCAGATTCTCTCCCGGAAAGAATCCATTATCCATATATGTATACACTTTTTTCACAAATCCCGTCGCATATCTGGGATCATCCATTCTTCCAGCATGTTCCCAGTATACAATTCTTCCCGTAGTTACATTGAGAAAAGTTCAGTATTGAATTCTATCTTCGTCTGAAAATTTCTGCCTGATATGACAGATACCTGATATGTCCGGTCTTATCACCGGAAACATAGAAAGATTCTGAAATGATATTTCTATCTGATACAATAACAGCCCCACAGAAATGTGGGGCTGTTATAAGATTCTTATTCGATCCTTATGACCAATTATTTGTTAGCGATTGCTGCCTG
>JALERL010000072.1 GCA_022764465.1 Lachnospiraceae bacterium
AAATGAAAAGGCAGTTTCCCGTTTGATCAATGAGCTTTCAATGAAAGGAGCAGAGGTTATTTTCCAGGATGTACATGTTTCCGGACATGCGTGTCAGGAGGATATCAAGCTGATTTATTCTCTGGTTCATCCAAAGTATGCGATCCCGGTACATGGAGAGTACAAGCACTTAAAGGCACAGGCAGGAATCGCACAGGAGCTTGGCATTCCAAAGGAGAACATCTTCTTACTTTCTTCCGGTGATGTGCTTGAGTTAGATGAGAATTCCGCAGCAGTGACCGGACATGTGACAGTTGGTGATGTCATGGTCGACGGACTTGGTGTCGGTGATGTCGGAAATATCGTGTTACGTGATCGTCAGAGACTTGCAGAGGAAGGTATCATTATCGTTGTTCTGACCTTAGAAAGCGGAAGCGGCCGTGTGATCGCAGGACCGGATATTGTATCACGTGGATTTGTCTATGTCCGTGGCGCAGAGAGCCTGATGGATGAAGCAAAGGCTGTTTTAGAAGATACGGTGGAATATTGTATGGAGAAAAATATCACAGACTGGAGCAAGATTAAGACTGAGATCAAGGATTCTCTTGGAGATTTTGTCTGGAAAGAGACAAAGAGAAGACCGATGATCATGCCGATTATTATGGAGGTGTAGGTGCTTCATGAGACGGATAGAGCAGGCTTTTGAAGTGTTTTTAGAGACGCTTCGCGAAAGTGAAGAATATGTGCGTTACCAGAATGCAAAAAATGCACTTCATGAGCATCCGGAATTAGAGTATACGGTACACGAATTCCGGAAGAAGAATTATCAGATCCAGAACAGCGGAAATGTCAATCTTTTTGATGAAGTGGACCGGTTGGAGCGGGAAAATACAGAGATCCGCAGGAATCCGGTCGTGGAGGAGTATCTTGCTGCTGAGATCGCATTTTGCAGACTGATCCAGACAATCAACTGGAGACTGATCGAAGGACTTGATTTCGAAGTCGGATTTGTAAACGAATGATAAGCAAGGGGTGTTACTATGAGTACAAGCAAAATTGTTATGAAAATCGTAAGTATCAGCTTTTCCATTCTGGTTTTTGTATTGATCATTTTTGGCTTTTTCAAGCTGGGTGGCTTTGCCTATGATTTTGGTTATCGTGTATTTACCGAGCAGCCGGTGGCAAAGGAGCCGGGCAAGGATGTGATCGTGCAGATCGAAAAGGGGATGTCTGGTGACGAGATTGCAACACTCTTAGAAGATAAGGGACTGATCACTGATGCGAATCTGTTCCGGGTCCAGCTAAAGCTGTCTTCTTATGATGGCAAGCTGCTCCCGGGAGTCTATACCCTGAATACGTCCATGACTGCGAAGGAAATGATGCAGTGTATGGCGGCTTCAGACAAAGAAAAGGATACAGAAAAAAGTTCCACAGAGAAAAAATCTACAGAAAAGAATTCTGAAGAACAAAGTTCTGAAAAGTAAAGAGGAAACTATCTATGATCGTTGATGAAAGACTTGTAACTTATATCAATTCCTTAGAAAACGGTAATACTGAGATATTAAATCAGATCGAAAAAGAAGCTTTGCGTGACCTTGTGCCGATTGTGCGTAAGGAAATGCAGAGCTTTTTGAAAGTATTGCTGTCTTTAAAAAGACCGGAGAGGATCTTAGAGGTCGGAACGGCAGTTGGATTTTCGGCAATCCTGATGGCAGAATATGATCCGGTGGACTGTCAGATCACTACGATTGAAAATTATGAGAAACGGATTCCAATCGCAAAAGAGAACTTCCGGCGTGCCGGAAAGGAAGAACAGATCACACTGTTAGAGGGTGACGCGACAGATATTTTAAAGACCTTAGATACACCGTATGACATGATTTTTATGGATGCAGCAAAGGGACAGTACATTCATTTTATGCCGGATATCCTCCGCCTGTTAAAGGAAGGCGGCGTACTGGTATCGGATAATGTATTACAGGATGGAGATATTATCGAATCCCGGTTTGCGGTCACGCGAAGAAACCGCACGATCCATAAGCGTATGCGGGAATATCTGTATGAATTGACACACACGGAAGAATTGTCTACCTGTGTACTCCCAATCGGAGATGGAATTACCGTAAGTGTAAAACGCTGACTTTTAAAACCGTGGAAGTAGTGGTATACTAGAAACAGAAAGAGAGATAAGAGATATGAGAAAACTGGAATTGTTAGTTCCGGCAAGCAGCTTAGAGGTACTTAAGGTTGCTGTAGTTTTTGGAGCAGATGCTGTTTATATTGGCGGAGAAGCATATGGACTTCGTGCAAAGGCAAGGAATTTTTCCATGGAGGATATGGCAGAAGGAATCCGTTTTGCACATGAGCATGGTGTCCGTGTCTATGTTACTGCGAATATCCTTGCACACAATGATGACTTAGAGGGTGTCCGTGCATACTTTGAAGAATTAAAGAAGATCGGCCCGGATGCACTGATCATCGCAGATCCGGCAGTCTTTATGATCGCAAAAGAGGAATGTCCGGAGATTGAACGTCATGTCAGCACACAGGCAAATAATACGAATTACGGAACCTATCAGTTCTGGTGGAATCAGGGCGCAAGCAGGGTCGTATCCGCCAGGGAATTGTCACTTGCAGAGATCAAAGAGATCCGTGCACATATTCCGGAAGAGATGGAGATTGAGACTTTTATTCACGGAGCGATGTGTATTTCGTATTCCGGAAGATGTCTGTTAAGTAATTATTTTACCGGAAGAGATGCCAATCAGGGCGCATGCACACATCCATGCCGCTGGAAATATGCGGTGGTAGAAGAAAAGCGTCCGGGTGAATACCTGCCGGTATATGAGAACGAGCGTGGGACCTATATTTTTAATTCCAAGGATCTTTGCATGATTGAACATATTCCGGAGCTGATCGATGCAGGAATCGATTCCTTTAAAATCGAAGGAAGAATGAAGACAGCACTTTATGTTGCAACTGTGGCACGTACCTACCGTAAGGCGATCGATGATTATCTGGAATCACCGGAGAAGTATCGTAAGAATATGCCGTGGTATTTAGATCAGATTTCGAACTGTACCTATCGTCAGTTTACGACCGGATTTTTCTTCGGAAAGCCGTCAGACGAGGCACAGATATACGATAATAACACATATGTGAAGGAATATACGTATCTTGGAATTGTTGAGGGATCTAACGAAGAGGGAATGTGTAAGATCACACAGCGTAATAAGTTCTCCGTCGGGGAACAGATCGAGATCATGAAGCCGGATGGAGCAAACATTCCGGTTACAGTAAAACGGATCGTAGATGAAGAAGGAAATGATATGGAATCAGCACCACACCCAAAGCAGGTGTTGTATATAGATTTGGGATGTCCTTTAGAAACATATGATATTTTACGGAGAAGCGAACAGGAGGAATAGCGATGAAGGGAAGATATGTGGCGTATGTAGGAACTTATACACATGAAAACAGCGTAGGAATCCATCTGTATGATTTAGATCTTCAGACCGGTGGCATGAAGGAACGTAAGGTGATTCCGATCAACAATCCGTCAGATCTGATCGTATCGAAAAACGGAAAGTTTCTGTATTCGATCGCAGACGAAGGTGTGGAAGCCTTTGAGATCTTAGCAGATGGTGACTTAAAGCCGATCAACAAGCAGTGGATCGGCGGCATGCGTGGCTGTTATGTAGAGGTAGATGATAACAACCGTTATCTGTTTGTCGGAGGCCACCATGACGGACGTGTGACAATGATGAATCTGTCAGAGGATGGAAGCATCGGAACGATTGCAGACGGCATTTTCCATAAAGGAATGGGCAGAAGCATTGCAGACCGAAGCTCAAAGCCGCATGTGGACTGCGTAAAGCTTACACCGGACCAGAAGTTCCTGTGTGCAGTTGATAACGGACTTGATCACACAACGGTATACCGGGTTGATTATGAGCATGGCAAGCTAAAGCTGGCTGATATGATCCGTGGTCCACTTGATTCTGCACCACATATGATCCGTTTTTCCAGAAATGGCAAGTTCGCTTACATATTGTATGAACTGCTGAATATTGTAGAGGTATATTCCTATCAGGTTATAAATGACCAGCCGCAGTTTGAGAAGATCCAGACGATCACGACGATGGCACCAAAGGATGATGATGTCTGTGCTGCTTCCGGTATGGAAGTGACCGCAGATGGCAAGTATCTGTTCTGCAGTAATGCAGGAGTGAATTCCGCTGTGATCTATCAGATCGATCCGGAAACAGGAATGCTTACAGAGATCTGTAATTCGAAGATCAGTGGGGATTATCCGAAGATGCTTGGAATCTATCCGGATGATCTGCATTTCATCAGTCTGAATCACGAGACAAATGAGATTACAACTTTTATGGTAGATTATGAGAAAAAGCATTTCTTAATGGAGGGTAAGCCGGTTAAGGTGGACAAACCGAATTGTGTATACATCCATAAGCTGGCAGGCGAATAAGAATTGTAAAAGTCATAGAACGGATTCGAAAAATCCTAAAAAAGAAGCCGGGAATCAGAGGTTTATAAGTCTCAGATTTCTGGCTTTCTTGATAGGATTAGGGTGTCAAAAGATGTTTTATAAAAATCGAAAGGGCAAAATGCACAAAATATGTAAAGCAAACATTTATTTGCGGTTTTAGCTGCGAGTGAAATCCACTGCTTACGAAAACCACAAGTGAAGCCTTTGCTGAACTTGTATGGTTGTAGTTGGCAGTTAGTTCACGATGAGCGTTGCAAATGTTTGCGGAGCATCTTTTGTGCATTTTGTCAGTTATAAAATTTGAAAACATCTTTTGACACCCGAATCCGTATAGGAAAAGCAGGCGTACATTTTATTTTATTCGTGTGAAACTTTTTGCAGGGTTCGATACTCTAATAGGGTAAAAGAAGAAACAGAAAGGCAAATGGGAACAAATGAAAAGGGAAAAAATGCAAAGTAAGGTAGAGCAGGTGATCCTTTCTTCTTATGAATCCATGTACCGGTTGGCATATTCCTATGTCAGAAATGAGCAGGATGCAATGGATGTAGTACAGGAAAGTGCATACAAGTGCATTGCACATGCAGCGGAGATACGTCAGGAACAATACATTAAGACCTGGGTCTGGCGGATCGTTATGAATACGGCACTGGAATGGAAAAAGCGTTTACAAAGAGAAGTCGCAACCGATCAGTGGAAGGAAGAAGCAAAGGAAGCAATGTATACGAATCTGGATGTACAAAAGGCGTTGCATTCGTTGGATGAAAGAGAGCAGATGATCATTACATTATATTATTATGAAGGATTTAAGTTAGAAGAAGTGGCTCAGATCATGGAGATGAATCTAAGTACCTTAAAATCCACGTTATATCGTAGTTTAAAGAAAATGAAACAGTACGTTGAGTGAAAAATGAAGCAGGAGCTTGAAAAGCAGAAGGGAGAAGAAAATGAAAAAAGATCAGGATACGGAATGCTGGAACATTGAATGTGAAGGCTTGGAAAATGAAAAGAAAAATTACAAACAGATTCCGGTTCCGGAGGAACTAAGAGAGAGGGTGGAACAATCCATGAAACAGGCAAGAGAAGATACAAAACAGAAAACAAAGAAAAAAATCGTTCCTTATCTTGCAAGGACAGGGGCAGGTGTTGCGGCAGCCATGCTGGTACTTACGCTGTTAGCGAATATGAGTGCATCCGTTGCAATGGCAATGGAAAATATCCCGGTGATCGGTGTGATCGCAAAAGTTGTTACCTTCCGTAATTACGAGCATGCGAAGGAAGATGGCAGCATGGAGGCAAAGGTAAAGACACCGCAGGTAGAGCTTACGGATACAGAAAACGGTACAGAATATCAGAAGACACAGGATCAGTTAAATCAGACGATACAGGATTATACCGACGAGATCATCGCACAGTATGAGGCGGATGTGGCAGCCGTATCAACCGAAGAGATGACAACAGAGGCACTGACGAACCACGAATCTGTCAATACGGATTATGAGGTTGTGACAGACAATGATTCCTTATATTCGCTCCGGATGAATACGACGATCGCGATGGGTGGATCCGACAGTTACAGTAAGATCTACCATGTGGATAAGAAGAGCGGCAGGCTGATCGGATTAAAGGATCTGTTTACAGATGGTGCAGATTATATGGGTGTCATATCGGATAACATCAAGGCACAGATGCGGGAACAGATGAAGGCAGATGAGAATACACTGTATTTTATTGATGATGATCAGCCAGAGTGGGATTTTAAGCAGATCAAGGCAGATCAGAACTTTTATGTGAATGCAGATGGTAAGTTAGTGCTTGTATTTGATAAGTATGAAGTCGCACCTGGTTATATGGGAATGGTGGAATTTACGATTCCGACCGATGCGGTAAGTAATATTGTAAAAGATGGCTATTTAAAATAAACAGGGTAACAGCTGAAAAAGGTATCTTTTTTTTAGAAATTAAAAAAAGATACCTTTTTAAAATGCATATCCTTTCGACGCAGACAGACGCTTCCTATAATGAAAATAACCCAAGGAGAAGGGAATAAATCAAAAGTATGGGAGGAAAATATGCATCGAAGGAAAGTGAATGGAAAACAAATCTTGTCATTTTCGCTGGCGTGTGCAATGCTTGTCACATCATTGGAATTTTCACAGATTCCGGCACATGCCGAAGAAGTCACCGGAACAGAAGTTCCGGTTGCAACGGAAGCGTCAGTCAGCACAGAAGCAGTTGTTGACACGGAAGCAGGAGTTGGCGCAGCAGGTGAGGAGGACAGCTTAGGAGAAAAAATTACAAGTATCTCCTTTGGCAAAACGGAGGTAGATATTACAACCCAGGGAGCATATGCGGTAGCATTTGATTCACTGGTGATCAACGGTGGGAATGATATCAAGGGAAGTGATCTTCAGGCACAGAATCAGTTAAAATGGTACATTGATCCAAAGGGGGATGGACACTTTTATGAACTGGGAAAAGAAGGCTCCGGACTGATCTGGGATAAGAACTATGGCTGGGATGGTGCACAGCCGACCGGCGGATTCTGGTTTAACCCGATTAAAAATACGATTGTATTAAGAGTAACCTATGCAAGGGATTCATCCGTATCGGCTGACTTAAAGCTTGTGGTCGATAATACAATCGCTACAAAGGGAACCGAATATGACTTTTCTAAGGACAACTCTGCCGGGGATCATGCAGATCCGGGAAAAACAAAGGACGGATATGAGCTTGTCTGGGCAGATGAATTTGATGGCAATTATGGATCAGATAACGTCGATGGCGCAACCGGTCTGGATCTGGACAACTGGTCTTATCAGCTTGGAGATGGCAGTGAGGTAGGAAACCCGGGCTGGGGTAACAACGAAAAGCAGTCCTACACAAGCAACAAGAAAAATATCGCAGTCAATGAAGATTTAAACGGCGATGGCAATGGGGATGGTCTTTTAAGACTTACCGCATCTTACGAAGCAGATGGCTATGCAAATGGTGATGAAAGCGCAAAGGATTATACATCTGCCAGAATCCGCACTTCGTCAAGAACAAACGAGGCATTATTTACTACGACCTATGGTTATATCGAAGGACGTATGTCACTGCCGGGAACACAGGGTGCATGGCCGGCATTCTGGATGCTGCCGCAGAGTACCGATATATATGGTTCCTGGCCGGTATCCGGCGAGATCGATATTATGGAGACCTGCGGAAAGTTTAAAGATCATAGCACAAATGCAGCG
Source organism: Lachnospiraceae bacterium (assembly GCA_022764465.1). Lineage (GTDB taxonomy): Bacteria > Bacillota > Clostridia > Lachnospirales > Lachnospiraceae > Roseburia_C. Next base: position 7,727 of record JALERL010000072.1, read on the forward strand.
TGTGGAACACTGCACTGGGGTGTTCCGGATCATGTGTATAAGGGAAGCGGTTACGTTGATCTTGCAACCGATTACAGCTACTTCCATACCTATGCGGTAGACTGGGAGCCGGGAAAGATCACCTGGTTATACGATGGCAGGGTAGTCAATGTATTACAGAACTGGGAGAGTATGATCTCTGGTACAACGGATTCACTTTCCTATGATGCACCATTCGATCAGCCATATTATCTCTTGCTGAATCTTGCAGTAGATAGTGGACAGTTTGGCGGAGCTGTAAACCGTGCAACTTTCCAGGATGACATTAACATGTATGTCGATTATGTACGTGTATTCCAGAGGTCAGAGGGTTATGCAGAGAGCGTAAATCGTACAGCATCCGATGGAATTAAGGATGACTGGAAACAGTACGAAGGTGTGAACCAGATCGCAGACGTTAAGACAGATAACTTAGTAGCTGGCGGATTTAGTTCAGATGCGGATACAGATCTTTCGAAATGGTACTTATCCAGCAATGCAAACGGAACAGGTGGGAAGGCAAATCTTACACCGGTGACCGATCAGTCCGGAAAAACATGGGCAAAAGTCAATGTAACAGAGGCAGGAAGCCAGGATTATTCCGTACAGATGATCGGACATTACAATGCAAAAGCAGGATATCTGTATCAAGTATCCTTTGACGCTTATGCCGATGGAGAGATGGTTGGCAAGACTGTAAATGTAGACTCTAAGGAGTGGCAGGGATGGAGCGCAAACGGAATCCGTTCCTTTGAACTTGGAAGCACTCCGCAGAAGGTAGCATTTACCTTTGAACAGAAGTCAGATTTTGACAAGTGCCGAATTGAATTTAACCTTGGTTCAAAGTCTACCGGGAATGTTTATCTTTCTAATATCAAGGTAGAGATCGTAGATCCATCCGCAATCAACAGTGATGCCGGACGTAAGCCGTTATCAAACGGAGATGTGATCTATAATGGAACCTTTGATCAGGGAATCGCACATGTAGGCGGCTGGGCTGCCGCAGCAGGTACAACCGTAAAGGTTCCACGCTACACAACCGAGAAGCTTGCAGATAGTGATGTTCATGTCGTAGATGTCGCTTCTACGAAGAATAGCTTCGAAGCATTGACAAACGGCGGTGAGAAGTATTACGAGAGACGTGCACAGATCTCGGCTGAAAGTGGAAAGCCGGTGATCTATCAGAAGGATCTGGCATTAAAGGCAGATGGTTATACTTTAAACTTTGATCTGTACAGTAGAGCAGCAACCACTGCACAGGCAGCTATCTATTCGGTAAACAGTGCAGGGGAGCTTGGAACGAAGCTGTTAGAGTCTCCGGTAGTCAATTACAAGGATGCAGGAAAAGTCAAAAATTACAGTTGGAAGTTTACAACTCCGCGTGCATTAAGCAATGCAGCACTTGTACTGACTTTTGGAGAAGGTACTTCGGTACAGCTTGATAATGTAACAATGATCGGACAGAGTCAGGCGGAAGTATTTGATCCGACACCGGTGAACAGTGCAACAGAATGGAATGCAAATGGTGCAGATGGCGGTAGTGTCTATGACTTTGGTGTGGTAAATGGTGCACATGTATTTAACGAGATCAAGAGTGGTGCAAACTGGTATTCTCCACAGATCACAAGTTCACAGTTTAAGACAGGTGCAGGTTCTAAGTACAAAATGTCTGTGAAGTTAAAGTTAGAAGGAGAATCCAACAATAAGGTATCCTATATTGTTCAGAATCAGGGAAGCTGGGAAGTTATTAAAGAATTAACAGAGATCGATCTTGGTACACTTGGAGTACCGGACGCAGATGGATTCTATACATACACGGCAGAGATCAATTGTCCGGGAAATGCATACAACAATGTAGTATTAAACTTCGGACTTGGAAACAGCGCAGCTAATAATGCAGCCTTTTCCTTTAAGGATGTAACACTGACTCTGGATACTTCTACAGATTCCGGCAGTGACAGTGGAGAAGATATGGGTGAGACCAAGACAGGTGTTGCGATCAATTATGTACTCGGTGCAGAGGACGCAAAGAATGCAGATGCCAACCCATTCTACTATACAAAGGGAACCGGAAAAATCACTTTAGAAGCACCAACCAGAGAAGGATATATCTTTGATGGATGGACTTTAAAGGAAAACAGTACCGATTATATTACGGAAGTATCTACAGATACAGATGCAATTACCGTATATGCACACTGGACAGCAAAGACACCGGAAACAAAACCGGATGATGGAAAGCCTGGTGAAGAGAAAAAGAATGCAGAGACACCGGTAATTAAGACACAGCCGCAGGGAACCAGTTATAATGCAGGTGAAAAGGCAAAAGCACTTACCGTAGCAGCAAGTGTTACGGATGGTGGAAAATTAAGTTATCAGTGGTATAAAAATACAAAGAATTCCACAACAGGAGCAACAGCGATTAAGGGAGCGGTTTCTTCAAGCTATACACCGGTAACTACCACAGCAGAAACCAGCTATTATTACTGTGTCGTTACGAATACAAACAGTAAAGTAAGTGGAAAAACTACAGCATCTACAACAAGTGCCTGTGTTGGTATTGTTGTCAATGCAAAAGCACAGCAGACGACTTATTACAAGGTAACCTTTAACTCTAAAGGTGGATCAGCCGTTAAGACACAGACGATTGCAAAGGGCAAAAAAGCTGCAAAGCCAAAGAATCCGACAAGAAAAGGTTATAAGTTTGTGGGATGGTATGCAGGAAGCAAGGCTTACAACTTCTCATCAGCAGTAACTGCAAACAAGACTTTAACTGCAAAGTGGAAAGTGATCAAGGTAAGCAAGATAACGATCACCGGAAGCTCTAAGCAGATCGCAGCAGGAAAGAAGATCAAGTTAAAAGCTGTTGTATCACCAAAGACAGCAAAGAACTGTGCAGTTAGCTGGAAGACAAGCAATAAGAAATATGCAACCGTATCTTCAAAGGGTGTCGTAACCGTGAAGAAGGCAGGAGCAGGTAAGACCGTAACGATCACTGCAACAGCAAAGGATGGCAGCAAGAAGAAAGCCGTCTATAAGATCAAGATCATGAAAAATGCCGTTAAGAAGATCAAATTAAAGGCTTCTAAGTCCAAAGTAAAGGCAGGCAAGAAAGTAACGGTCAAGGCAACGGTAACACCATCAAAGCAGGTAAATAAAAAACTTACCTGGAAGACTAGCAACAAGAAATATGCAACGGTAAATTCCAAGGGTGTTGTAACCACGAAGAAGGCAGGAAAGGGTAAGACAGTAACGATTACCGCATATGCAACCGACGGAAGTGGAAAGAAAGCAACCTGCAAAATAAAGATCACAAAATAGAGATTATAGATAAGGGAAAAAGACAAGAGGCTGTCGCGTAAGCGGCAGCCTTTTTTGCTGTATAGGATCAGGGTGTCAAAAGATGTTTTAAAATTTTATAATAACAAAATGCACAAAAGATGCTCAGCAAATATTTGCAACGCTCATCACAGCAAAAGCAATCAAGCAAGCGCATACTTTATTTCGGCATAAAACGCCGAGATTCGGAAATTTGCTTGACATTTTTCACACAGCGAATTAGTATGAGCCTACGTGTGTAAAATAACCGTTAAGATAGGAATTTCAGGTCAGGAGGAATGACAATGCAGAAAATATGGGTATGTGGTGCGAATGGCCAGCTTGGAAGAGCAATCAACCAGGTCGTAAATAAATTAGAATATGAGATGTTAGATACAGATATTGACACATTAGATATTACCGATACGGATGAGGTGCTCCGCTTTGGGGAGATGAACCGTCCGGATATTATCATAAATTGTACCGGAATAACAGACATCAAAGCCTGTGAAGAAGATCCGAAGATGGCATTTAAGGTCAATGCACTCGGTGCAAGAAACTTAAGCATCATTGCAAGAACACTTGGCGCAAAGTTTGTGCAGCTTTCCACGGATGATGTATTCGATGGACAAAGTAACAAACCATATAATGAATTTGATGTGACCAATCCGGTTACGATGTATGGAAAGTCCAAGCTCGCCGGAGAAAATTATGTTAAGGAGTTTGCAAGCAAGCACTTTATCATCCGAAGCACCTGGGTCTATGGAGATGGTGAGAACTTCGTATTAGACTTTTTAAAAAAGGTAGACGAGGGAGCGCACTTATCGATCGCAGAGGATCATCTTGGTTCCCCGACCTCTGCAAGAGATCTGGCAGAATTTATTCTTTATTTGGTAAAAACGAGTGAGTATGGCACATATCATGCAACGAATCAGGGTGTTTGCAGCCGTTACGAATTCGCAAAGGAGATTCTTGCATTAACCGGAAAGACTGCGGATATGCAGGCAGTGCCGTTACAGGAATCCGATTTTTCATCGGTACGTCCGGCGTATGCAGTGCTGGATAATTTTATTATGAGCATTATCGACATCTATCAGTTTGCCGACTGGAAGACGTCCTTACGTGAATATTTACAGGAAAGAGGATTGTTGCATGAATAAGACAGAAGCGAAAAAGGAAAAAAAGAAGATCGGACTGACGACAAAGATCTTTATCGCGTTGATCAGTGGTGCGGTCTTTGGCGTATTGTTACATGAACTGGTTCCGGCCGGAACCGTTCGCGATGAAGTAATTATAAACGGTATCTTATATGTCGTCGGACAGGGCTTTATCCGTCTGATGAAGATGTTAGTTGTACCGCTTGTGTTCTGTTCACTTGTCTGTGGAAGTATGTCCATCGGAGATACGAAGAAGTTAGGCGGAATCGGTGTTAAGGCACTGGTCTTTTATCTTTGTACGACTGCACTGGCGATCACGGTAGCCTTAAGTGTGGCAAACGTCATCAATCCGGGACGAGGACTCGATATGGCGGCAGCAGAGCAGAACGCAGAGAGTGTTGCATCTACCACACAAAGCGTCAGTGTACAGGAAACACTGTTAAATATCATTCCGACGAATATTTTTGAAGCACTGACAAATGGAACGATGCTTCAGGTCATTGTATTCGCACTGATCGTTGGTATTATCCTTGCAAAGCTTGGGGATCGTGTGGAAACCGTGAAGAACTTTTTCGGTCAGTTTAATGACGTTATGATGGAAATGACCATGATGGTTATGGCATTGGCACCGGCAGGTGTTTTCTGTCTGATCGCAAAGACTTTTGCAGAGACGGGATTTGATGCATTCTTACCGATGGTGAAGTACATGCTCGCGGTTATGCTGGCACTCCTGATCCAGTGCTTTGTGGTTTATCTTGGACTGCTTAAGATCTTTACCGGACTCAATCCGTTTATCTTTATTAAGAACTTTTTCCCGGTTATGGCATTTGCATTCTCTACGGCAACCTCGAATGCAACCATTCCGATGTCGATCGATACCTTAGCAGAGAAGATGGGTGTATCAAAGCGTGTATCTTCCTTTACGATCCCGCTTGGTGCAACGATCAATATGGATGGTACAGCGATCATGCAGGGGGTGGCGGTCGTGTTTGCAGCACAGGCATTCGGCATCCAGCTTGACTTTGTGGACTATCTGACGGTAATCGGAACAGCGACACTGGCATCCGTCGGAACAGCGGGAATCCCAAGCGTTGGTTTAGTCACACTTACAATGGTATTTAATTCGGTCGGACTGCCGGTAGAAGCGATCGCACTAATCATGGGAATCGACCGTATCTTAGATATGAGCCGTACTGCGGTAAATATTACCGGTGATGCAGTCTGCACAACAATCGTGGCAGCACAAAATGGTGCGTTAAACCGGGAGATTTTTGAAAACTCCAGAAAAAAGAAAACGCAGTAGGAAGCATGCATAGGAAATAAATACAAAGAAAATAAGTATCAGAAAATAAATATAAGCAATAGCGACAGGAATAAGGAAACAGAAGTAATGGCAATACAGATAAATCAGGTGGGATATTATCCAAAGGAAAAAAAGACAGCAGTATTTACAACCGGAACCTCCTATGAACTATATGAGACAGACAAAGATCAGATGGTATGGCAGGGAACACTGAATGACCGGGGATTTGACGCATCCAGTGGCGATCATGTAAGAATTGCAGATTTTACAGATTTTGACAGGGAAGGCAGTTATTATTTAAAAAGTGATGCAGGAGAAGTATCCTGTCATTTTAAGATCAGAAAGGATCTGTACCGGGATCTGAAGAGGGATGTTTTAAAAGCATTTTATTATCAGCGTTGTGGCTGCGGGCTGTCTGCACGTTATGCAGGGGAATTTGCACACGCATGCTGTCATACTGCCCCGGCGGCAGAGTTAGAACACCCGGAAGTAAAAAAGGATGTGTCCGGCGGCTGGCATGATGCCGGAGATTATGGCAGATATACGACTGCGGCGGCAACGGCATTGGCGCATATGCTGTATGCATATCTCCTTTTTCAAACGGAGTGGGAAGAACCGACGGACATCCCGGAATCGGGAAACGGAGTGACAGATCTGTTGAATGAATGCAGGTATGAATTGGAATGGCTGTTTAAGATGCAAAGAGAGGATGGCGGTGTCTATCATAAGGTAACCTCTTTTAACCATGCCAACTTCGTGATGCCAGAAGAGGATAAGAGAGAATTATATCTGTTTCCGGTTTCGACAGTAGCAACAGCAGATTTTGCAGCAGTAATGGCATTATCTGCAAGGGTATTTAAAAAGATCGATGCATCTTTTGCCGGCCGCGCCCTACGGGCAGCCAAGAAATCATGGGAATGGTTGATGCAGCATCCGGATTTTATCTTTGTATCGAATCCAAAGGGATGTAATACCGGAGAATATGACGATACCTGCGATACCGATGAGCGTGCCTGGGCAGCGGCAGAATTATTACTGGTTACCGGAGATCAGACTTACACGCAGCCACTTGAAAAATACCTCGATGGGGTATCGGAACTTACCATATTTGGCTGGATCGAGATGGCTGGATTTGTCGGGCTTGCAGTGGCATCTGATACAACACAGATCCTGCCGGAAGAAGTAAGGAAAAGATTTTTACATGAATTCGAAGCAAAGTGCGCAGACTATGAACAGTTATCGGATGCATGTGGATATGAAGTCGCCCTTGGTGAGGAAGAATATACCTGGGGCAGTAATATGACAGTTGCAATGCGTGCAATGCTTTTTGCAGTTACTGACATGATGAAGGGAGAACAGAAATACCGGAATAAGATCCTTTCACAGATGGATTATCTGCTCGGAAAAAATGCCGTTGGCTACAGCTATGTAACCGGGTATGGAGAACATGCTTTTTCTCATCCACACAACCGGCCGACTGTTGCAATGGGCGATAAGAAGGTGATGAAGGGATTCGTAAGCGGTGGCGCAAACAGCCATCCGTGTGATGAAAAGGCAGAGTGGCTGATCCTGCCGGATACTCCGCCAATGAAGTGTTATCTGGATATCTGGGAGTGTTATTCCTTAAATGAGATCACGATCTACTGGAACTCTCCGCTGGTCTTTTTAACAGCATATCTGGAGCATACGAAAATAAACTGATAAAAATTCTTACATAAGATGGTTGACAAATTGTGATACCTGATTCATAATGTACATACCCTATGGGGGTATGTACATTTTGCTTTACATGTATAGGATTCGGGTGTTATGAAGTGCTTTTTAAAAATCCAAAAGGTAAAATTTGAAAGCACCTTTTGACTCCCGAATCCGTGGAATAAAAGATAATGTGATGTGCGCTAAGATGCGCACATCAGACAGGAGAAAAATATGGATGATAAAAAGAAGGCGTGCTGTATGGAAGAAGACAGCATACAGCCGGAGGCAGAAGATAAAAGCGTAGGCTGCCCGGCGTGTCATGTGAAGCACAAGCAGCGTGATGAGAAGGAATATAAAAATCTGCTGACACGCTTAAACCGGATCGAGGGTCAGGTGCGCGGGGTAAAGAAAATGGTCGAAGAAGACCGGTACTGCGTGGATATCCTGACACAGGTCAGTGCGATCAATTCCGCATTGAATGCTTTTAACAAGGTGTTGTTGGCAGATCATATTAAGACCTGCGTCGTACATGATATCCGCGAGGGAAACGATGAAGTCGTGGATGAGCTGTGTGTAACATTGCAGAAGTTGATGAAGTAAGAAAGCAGGAGAGGACGCATATGAAAAAGGAGAAATATAACGTAACAGGTATGACCTGTTCTGCATGTTCGTCCCGTGTGGAAAAGTGTGTCAGTAAGATGGAAGGCGTGGATAAGGTCAGTGTGAATCTTCTGACAAACAGCATGCAGGTAGAGTATGAAGAGGACATAACGGACAGCGGCAGGATTATCGCTGAGGTAGAAAAGGCAGGATATGGAGCATCCTTGTGGGACAGTCCGAAAACGAATGGTCAGACGGCAGGTGGAAGCGAAAACGGACAGGACGCATCAAAGCGGAGAAAGACTCAGGTAGAAGAGGAAATGCGGCAGATGAAGCACCGGCTGATCGGTTCCTTCCTTTGTCTGATCCCGATGATGTATATATCGATGGGAACGATGTTTCATCATATGTATGGCATGCCGATTCCGGCATTTATCAAGGATTTCTTCTGCGGAGATGAGAATGCAGTTGCATTTTCGTTTGTGCAGTTTCTGCTTCTGATCCCGATCGTCTATCTGAACCAGAAGTATTACCGGAATGGATTCCGCAATCTGTTCCATAAGAGTCCGAATATGGATACTCTGATCGCCGTTGGTTCCTCTGCCGCGATCATTTATGGAATCGTGGCAATTTTCCAGATCGGTTATGGTATGGGACATGGTGATATGGAACGTGTCAGCCGCTATGGCAGTGAGCTGTATTTTGAGTCGGCCGGAATGATCGTAACACTGATTACGCTTGGCAAGTATTTAGAGAGCCGTTCAAAGGGACATACGAGTGAAGCAATCGAGAAGCTGATGGATCTTGCACCGAAAAAGGCAACGGTCTTACGGGATGGTGTAGAATCCGTGATTCCGGCAGAGGAGCTTGTGATCGGAGATCTGGTTGTCGTAAAGCCGGGCGAAAGTATCCCGGCAGATGGTGTGATCACAGAAGGTCAGACGAGCATTGACGAATCGATGATCACCGGTGAGAGTATTCCGGTGGAACGAACCGTTTCGGATAAGGTAATTTCAGCAACGTTAAATAAAAATGGCAGAATTATTTTTCAGGTGGAAAAGACCGGAGAGGATATGACGATCAGCCAGATCATCCGTCTGGTCGATGAAGCAAGTGCAAGTAAGGCACCGATTGCAAGGCTTGCGGATAAGATCGCAGGTATTTTTGTTCCGGTTGTTATGACGATCGCACTCGTGGCATTTCTGATCTGGCTTCTTGCAGGAGCAACCTTTGAGTTCGCGTTATCCATCGGTATTGCAGTATTGGTTATCTCCTGCCCGTGTGCACTCGGACTTGCAACTCCGGTTGCGATCATGGTAGGAACCGGAGAAGGTGCGAAGAACGGAATCCTGATAAAGTCTGGGGAAGCATTAGAGCATGCACACAGTATCGACATGGTGGTGATGGATAAGACCGGAACGATCACAACGGGCAGACCGGAAGTGACGGATGTTATTCCGCAGGGTACACTGTCAGGAACGGAGCTTATTGCTATCGCAGCAGGCATGGAGCAGGGAAGTGAGCACCCGTTAGCAGAAGCAATCGTACGCTATGCGAAGGAACAGGAGATTGCAGCACGCCATATCGAAGACTTTACCGCAGTATTCGGCAAGGGTATCTGCTGTAAGCTGGACGGAAAACAGTACTATGCAGGCAATGCAGCTTATCTTTCCGGGCAGGAAATTGCGGTAACAGAGATCCGGCCACAGATGGACCGGCTGGCAGACGAGGGAAAGACCCCGTTGCTTTTTGCCAAAGAAAATGAACTGATCGGACTGATTGCAGTAGCCGATGTGGAAAAGGAGTCAAGCAGGCAGGCAATCCGGGAATTCCAGAAAATGGGGATCGAAGTTGTCATGCTTACGGGAGATAATAAGCGTACCGCAGAAGCCGTCCGCAAACGTCTTGGCATCCGTCATGTCATCGCAGAGGTGCTTCCGCAGGATAAGGAGGCACACATTGACCGGCTGATGAAGGATGGACATCATGTGGCAATGATCGGAGATGGTATCAACGATGCTCCGGCACTTGCTAAGGCAGATGTCGGAATTGCGATCGGGGCAGGAACAGATGTTGCGATTGAAAGTGCCGATGCAGTTCTTATGAAAAATGACCTGTTAGATGCAGTCAATGCCATCCGCTTAAGCAAGGCAGTGATCCGTAACATCAAAGAGAACCTGTTCTGGGCATTCTTCTATAACAGTATCGGAATCCCGATTGCAGCAGGAGTGCTTTATCCGTTCTTTGCAATCAAGCTAAGTCCGATGTTTGGAGCGGCTGCGATGAGTTTAAGCAGTGTCTGCGTTGTCAGCAATGCACTGCGTCTCCGGTTTTTCAAGCCGTTACATGCAGAACAGAAGCCGGAAAATGAAATGAAAATAACCCAAAAAGAAGAGAACGAAGAAATCAAGGAGGAAAAAACTATGACAACAACATTAGCAATTGAAGGAATGATGTGTGAGCATTGTAAAAAGCATGTAGAGGACGCATTAGGAAAAATGGATGGAGTAACCGCTGTTACCGTAAGTCTGGAAGAAAAAAATGCAGTTGTAACATCCGAAAAGGAGATTCCGATGGATCAGTTTGATGCAGTGATCGCAGATGCCGGATACAAATTGTTAAATAAATAACATTGTACTTGATTTAGCACAAGAAACAATCTTTTCAAAACAGAACCAGTAGTGTATACTTATCCGCGGATGGTGTATTTTTCGCCATTCGCGGATATTTTTTATTTTATATTATTATTTTATTTTAAGTCGATTTGGTATTGTTTATTTTATGAGAAAGGGGAATTCGCATGTACGCAGATGAGAACGTAATACGAATTAAGCATGATGTACTTTACAACGTGGCAAAACACGCTTTTGCAGGAGATCTTGAGGAAGTAAGAGATCATCTTCCGTTGGAGATGATTCCGGGACCGACACCTCAGTTCCGTTGCTGTGTTTATAAGGAAAGAGAGATTATCCGTCAGAGAATCCGTTTAGCAGAAGGAAAAGCGCCGGGTCCGGTAGATGATGGCAATGTGATCCAGGTTATCAGCTCTGCCTGTGAGGACTGTCCGATCTCCAGTTATGTTGTAACCGATAACTGCCAGAACTGTCTTGGTAAGGCATGTATCAATGCATGTAACTTCGGAGCAATCTCCGCCGGAGATGGCCGTTCTCATATTGACCCGAATAAATGTAAAGAGTGCGGAAAGTGTGCAAAGTCCTGTCCGTTTAACGCGATCGCACACCTGAAACGTCCATGTAAGTTCAGCTGTCCGGTTGGTGCTATTACATACAATGAGCAGGGAATCTCACAGATTGATGAGGAGAAGTGTATCCGTTGTGGCGCATGTATTCATTCCTGTCCATTCGGAGCGATCGGATCAAAGACAGCCATCGTTGATGTTATCAATGCAATTAAGTCCGAGAAGCAGGTATATGCGATTCTTGCACCTGCAACAGAGGGACAGTTTGGTCCGGACATCACAATGGAGAGCTGGAAGGAAGCATTAAAGGCAGTTGGATTTACCGATATGATCGAAGCCGGTTTAGGTGGAGATATGACAACCTGCAGCGAGGCAGAAGAGTGGTTAGAAGCATACAAGAATGGTGAGAAGAAGACAACTTCCTGCTGTCCGGGATTTGTAAACATGATCCGTAAGCATTATCCGGAACTTGCAGACAAGATTTCTACAGCAGTTTCTCCGATGTGTGCAGTTTCAAGACTGATCAAAGCAAACAATCCGGATGCAGTGACTGTATTTATCGGACCTTGCGTTGCAAAGAAGTCAGAAGTGGTAGATCAGAAGATAGAGAACAATGCAGATCACGTACTTACCTATAGTGAGATCCGTGCGATCATGAAGGCAAAGGATATCCAGTTAGAGCCAAAGGCAAATACCTATCAGGATGCCAGCGTATACGGTAAGCGTTTCGCGAATTCCGGCGGTGTTACAGAGGCTGTATTACAGTACATGAAAGAGACAGATCAGACGGTTGATGCCAAGGTATGCCGTGCAAATGGTGCAGCAGAATGTAAGAAGGCATTACTGTTAATGAAGGTTGGAAAGCTTCCGGAAGACTTCATCGAAGGTATGGCATGTGAAGGCGGATGTGTGGGCGGACCAAGCCGTTATCAGGATCCGATCCCTGCAAAGAAGTCCCGTGACGCATTACTTTCCCAGGCAGACGACCGTGAGATCACAGCGAACTTAAAGCGTTACGATATGGACAGCTTCTCCATGCATCGTGCACACGAATAGAAGTGGTAGTTCACAGAATGAACACAAAATAAACATATTTTTTTCAACAGATATCCATAAGTAAAACACATTACCCCTTTATAGTGTAAGCATAAACAAAAAGAGCTTACACGAAAGGGGTAATTTTTATGTATACAAATGAATCACAAAACTTCTATGAGAATCCACAGCAGAATGAAAGCGGTAACAATGAATTTGACAAGAAGAAAAAGGAAAAGACCTTTGGAAAGAAAATGACAAGATGCGTTGCATACGCACTGGCATTTGGTCTGGTTGCAGGAACCGGATTTGAAGGAAGCAGTATGATGCTTCAGAAGTTAGGCGGAAATAATACCGTCACATCTACCGAGCAGACAGCAAGTAATACCAAGATACAGGCGACACAGGTATCTACTACAACATCATCGGGTACACAGACTACAGATGTTTCTTCTGTCGTAGAAAATGTGATGCCATCAATCGTAGCCATCACGAATATGTCGGATGTCCAGTATCAGACATTTTTCGGACAGACAGAAAATTATGAGAGTGAAAGCGCAGGATCCGGTATTCTTGTAAAAGAAGATGACGATTATCTTTACGTTGCAACAAACAATCATGTCGTAAGTGGTGCAAAAAGCCTGACAGTTCAGTTTATAGATGATTCGACCGTCAGTGCAGAGGTTCAGGGAACAGATGCTACACACGATCTTGCAGTCGTAAAGATCAAAAAGTCAGACATTGAAGCAGACACCTTAAGTAAAATAAAGGTAGCATCCTTAGGTGACTCCGACCAGTTGTCCGTTGGTCAGGCAGCGATTGCAATCGGTAATGCACTTGGTTATGGTCAGTCTGTTACAACCGGTGTCATCAGTGCACTTAACCGTGAGGTCACGATGCAGGATGAGTCAACTGGAGCTTCCTATTCGAATGAACTGATCCAGACAGATGCAGCGATCAACCCTGGTAACAGTGGTGGCGCTCTGATCAATACCTCCGGTGAAGTCATTGGTATTAACTCTTCGAAGTATTCCGATACCAAGGTAGAGGGTATGGGCTTTGCCATTCCAATGGCAACTGCAAAGCCGATCTTAGAGGATCTGATCACAAACGGTAAGGTAACTGCTAGTACACAGGGCGGCTATCTTGGTATTGCCGGAGTAGATGTATCTGACGAGATATCCTCCGCTTATAAGATGCCAACCGGTGTCTATGTCACACAGGTTATGAAAGACAGTGCCGCACAGAATGCAGGTTTGTCCCAGGGCGATATTATCACGAAGATTGATGATAAGGAATTATCCTCGATTGCTGAATTAAAGCAGCAGGTATCCAAACATAAATCCGGTGACACCGTAACCATCACCTATGAGCGCAGAGACGAAAACGGTGAGTATCAGGAGAGCAGCCAGGATATTACCCTCGGCGATTATCCGGACGAGGATCAGCAACAGCAGACCGAGCAGCCGGCAGAAAAGTAAAGATATTTGATAGCCATGCAGGAATGTATCGTTCTAACGATATGTTCCTGCTTTTTTGTATCTTATACAATAAACCACCTGCTATGCAGGTGGATCCCCATCCGGCTTTAGCCCTAGATAACAAAACCTCCAATGTTATAATAAGTGTGGGTTCTAAATCGCACTACAAATAACAAAGGAGGTATCCAAGGAGCAATAAAAGCAGATGTGGCAAATATATTAAGTACACTTAGTAATGATTTCTTTGGCGGCTCAAATCTGTGCCTTTCGGTTTGACCTGATAATATCCGTGCAGTTTACGGTGCCCAGCGGTCTCCATTCTGTTTTAGGACGGCCGTTTTCTGAAGTCAACGGCCGCCCATCTTTAGTTAAAAGATCACCACTTATCGTGTGTTGATCTTGATA
>JALERL010000075.1 GCA_022764465.1 Lachnospiraceae bacterium
TTTATCCTGTTCTGGATGTGGTATGGAAACACAACCCTGTTACTGATCTCCGGTGTGCTTGGAATTGACCCATGTCTTTATGAGGCAGCAGATATTGATGGCGCAACAGGTAACAAGAAGTTCCGTTTTATTACCTTGCCACTGTTAAAGCCAATCCTGATGTATGTACTGATTACATCTGCAATCGGTGGACTTCAGATGTATGATATTCCGGCATTGTTTAACGTGACGAAAACCGGTCTGATCGGACAGCCGAATGACCAGTCAACAACGGTAGCAATGTATATCATGCGGTTATACAGCAGTGATGTAGGTAAGGCGGCAGCTGTTTCCGTATTATTGTTCTTCATCACAGTAGCAATCAGTCTTCTCTTTTTTGCAACCATGACGGACAGACAGGAGAAGCCTAAGAAAGTGAAGGGAGGAAGAAAATAATGGCAAACTTTCAATCAACAAATGTAGAAATACCAAAACAGAAAAGTTACTCTGCAAAGCTTCATATGCAGCGTGTACTTCGAAGCATTGTATGCATATTATTCTGTATCATGAGTTTGCTTCCATTTTTACTGATGATCATGAATGCAACGAGAACATCCTCGGCAATCCAGTCTGGTGTATCACTGATTCCATCTACGCATCTGATCGAAAACTGGAAGATGTTAATGGCAAAACAAAATGGTATGCAGCTGACCTTACAGGGAGCATTAAAGAACTCGTTACTGATTACGATTCCGGGAACCTTCCTTACCGTATATGCATCCTGTATGACCGCTTATGGCATTCATGTATATAACTTTAAACTGAAAAAATTCGCATGGGCATTTATTATGGGTATTATGATGGTGCCGACCCAGGTAACGATCATTGGTTTCTACCGTTTTATGATCCAGTTGAAACTTGTAGATACTTATATTCCGTTAATTATTCCATGTATTGCTGCCCCATCGGTTGTCTTTTTCATGAAGCAGTATATGGAGAGTACCTTATCCTTAGAGATGATTGAAGCAGCACGTATTGATGGCGCAAGGGAGTTCCGTACTTTTAATACGATCATCATGCCGATTATGAAACCGGCAGTTGCAACACAGGCAATCTTTAACTTTATTGCGCAGTGGAACAATCTGTTTACACCAACAGTTCTGTTAACTACAGATACGAAAAAGACCCTGCCGTTATTTGTCCAGATGCTTACATCAGATCAGTTCCGTGTGGATTATGGTGTGGTTTATGTCGGATTAGCAGTTACGGTCGTTCCACTTATTATTGTTTATCTGATTCTTTCCAAATACATCGTTGCGGGCGTTGCTCTCGGTGGTGTAAAAGGTTAAGAATAAATCCATTCCTAATAGCAATTTGTGTTTCGTAGGAAATACCATCTGCTTCCCCGCAGGTGGTATTTTCCGTTATGCGCAAAGGCGCAGAAACTTGACAAACACAGGCAGATTCTATATAGTTCATTTGAGAGGTGTTTCGGCATTTATATGCCTGTAGTTTAGTTTGAAAATGAAAAGGAGAAGAAGGATGGCAGTAAGGATTGTAATTGATTCCTCAGCAGATTATGAGAAGCAGGAAATGATAGATAAGAACCTGATTTGCGTTCCTCTTTCGGTAACATTTGGGGAGAAAAGCTATCAGGATTGTTTTGAACTTACCAAGGATGAGTTCTATCAGAAGTTATTAGAACGCAAGGATTATCCGAAGACGTCCCAGCCGTCACCGGAGGCGTTTTTGAAGGAATTTTTAGCGGCAAAGGAAAGCGGTGACAGTGTGGTAGCTATCCTGCTTGCATCCGGCTTAAGCGGAACCTGCCAGAGCGCGAATCTTGCCAAGAATATGGCAGAGTATGATGACATACATATCATAGACAGTACGACAGCAATCTCAGCGATGCGTTTTCTGATCGAAAAGGCGATCGCAATGCGTGATGCAGGGAATACCGCCGAAGAGATCGTAGCCGTCATCGAAGAGTTAAAGACCAGAGTAGGGATCCGTGTTGTGATCGATACACTCGAATACTTATATAAGGGCGGCCGTCTGACAAAGGCGCAGGCAGGCGTTGGTGAGATCGCAAGATTAAAGCCGATGATCATGCTGAATAAGGAAGGTAAGATCGAGGTATGCCAGAAGTGTCTTGGAATGAAAAAGGCAATGCTGGAATTAAAGAAGATCCTTGAGACAACCGACTTTGATCCGGAATATGGCTGGAAATTCGTCTATGCCCATGAACGTGAGAACTGTGAGAAGTTCTGCAGATTCTTAGAGGATAAGGGTGTTGAGATCTGGGATAAGACAAAGTCGATGTATAATATCGGACCGACGATCGGTGCGCATACCGGAAACGGTGTATTTGGATTTGTATATGTAGAGAAAAAGAAATGATTCGCCGCACGATCTGCAAAAGATGTGTGACAGATCTTATGACAGAAGCACAGGCAGTCTGATTGTTATCTTACGGTAACGATCAGGCTGTTTTTTGCGCCATCTTCTGTGGCATAGATATAGGCTTTGCCCTTCTGCCTTGCATAGATCCTCCCGTCTGCTTCTACACGGACGATGTTAATGTTGCTGCTCGAAAGTTCCGGGGTATTGCCGGAGGAAACACGGATGGAAGGGGTATAGAGCTGTCCTTTGTTTAGGGTGATCTTAGATGGTGTAAAGGTGATCACAGGTTTTTTGACAGTAACCGTACAGGACTTTATAACACCGTCTACTGTAACGGAGATCGTTGCCGTTCCATGGTGGATCGCTGTCACGTTTCCGTTCGTATCCACAGTGGCAACACTTTTTTTGCTGCTTTTCCACACCGGAGTACCATTCGAAGTGGAAGTTACAGCTAACTTCACGCATTGCCTGCGATAGAGAGAGGCAGTGCTTTTATTAAGCCGGACTGCTGGAACTTCTACTGTCACCTTGCAGGTGACCGAGGTGTGGTCAACGGACGCAGTAATGGTTGTCTGACCGGATTTTTTTGCAGTGATCGTGCCATCGTCTGTGATGGAAGCAATGCTTGGCTTTGCAGACTTCCACTTTACACTGTGACCGGTTGATACTTTTGCGGTCAGTCTTGTATGTCCACCAATCTGTAGCTTTACACTGGATTTACTGAGTGTGATGACAGTCTTTCGTACGGTGATTTTACAGGCAGCTTCCCCGCCGCGTGTTTTTACGGTGATCGTAGCAGACCCGGCCTTTTTTGCAGTGATCTTCCCATAGGTATTGACCGATGCAACCGAAGAATTGCTCGAGGAATAGGACGGTGACTTCCCATTTGATGAAATGGCAAGCAGAAAGTACTCATCTCCGACAGACAGTGTCTGTTTGTAGGCGTTCAGTACGATAAAGCTGCGCGTAGCGGCATAGGTGTCCGTAGACAGGTGACTGGAAAAAAGTATGGAAACCATACAGATCAGACTTAGAAATAAAGAAAATAAATGTTTTTTGTGTGACATAGAATACCTCCTTAAGAAGGCAGATCGTCACGACGAATCATCTTGCAGGAACAGACGTCAGATATCGGTGTCTGTCTGCATTTTTAATGTAACATAGATCGGACTTTGTGTAAATATTGCAGCAGAATTTTATATTTTTTTAATTTTTTTCGAATTCTTCCAACAATTTTGACAAAGAGGTGTAAAAGGTTGGGCGAAATTCATTTAATAGGTAGAAACTAAGAATGCCCATATGGACAACGTGTCTGGAATTTGTTACTATATAGGTCGAAAATGGTGGAATCAGGTTCCATAATGATAGAAGAAAGCGTGATAAAGTTGGGAAAAGAAGTAAAAACGAATGCCATGCGGATCTTAGATAAGCACAAGATCCCATATGAGATTCTCACTTATGAATGTGATGAGTTTATTGACGGACTCCATACCGCAGAGAAGACCGGAGCCCCGGTAGAGCAGTCCTTTAAGACTCTGGTGATGCAGGGAAAAAGCGGACAGTATTATGTATTTGTTGTTCCGATTGCAGAGGAAGTGCATCTGAAGAATGCAGCGAAGATCGTCGGGGAAAAGTCGGTGGAGATGATCCATGTGAAGGACATCAATAAGATCACCGGATATGTCCGTGGCGGCTGTACACCGATCGGTATGAAGAAGCAGTATAAGACGGTCATCCATGAGAGTGCGAGAAATTATGAGAAGGTCTATGTCAGCGGTGGACGGATCGGTACGACGATCGTATTAGATCCAATTGCATTAGCCGAAGTGACACAGGCAGAATTTGCAGATATTATACAGTAATTATAGTAGGAAGAAATAGATCAGGAGGGAAAACAATGCAGACATTATTAAAAGAAATAAAAGCAGACATTCTGTTATCGGCAGTTGTCTGCGTGGTAATTGGTATTGTAGTTATGATCTGGCCGGAAAAGACGACGCTGTTGCTCTGCCGTGCGTTAGCACTGGTACTGCTTGTGATGGGAGCAGCCAGTGCATTCACGTATCTGGCAGACCGTGAGGCAGGCCGCTTTGGACTGGCAAGTGGAATTGTGGTCTTTGCACTTGGCGCACTGATCATGATCCGTCCGTCCCTTGTGGCGCGTATGATCCCGATCGTGGTAGGAATTATTTTCGTGATGCACGGCATGGAGGATATGCAGCTTGCCATGGAAGGAAAAAGCTATGGCGACAAGAGCTGGTGGATCTCAAGTTTGTTTTCCTCTGCAACGATCGTGCTGGGAATCCTTCTGATCTGGAAGTCCTTTTCCGTTGCAATGGGGGTTACCTGGTTCCTTGGCCTGATGCTGGTATTTGATGGTGTCAGTGATCTGATCATCGTTGCGAAGGTCAACCATGCAGTAAAAACAGCACGGATGGAAGCAGAAGCGATCGATGTGGAATTTGAAGAGAGGGATTAGCCATGCGTCAGATGGAGTTTAAAATGGAACGTCTGGGGCTTCTTGAAGTGGGCGATGTGCTCCCGGTTTCGGAGGGAAAGCTTCCGATGTCGTATTATTACACGTTAGGGAAGTCCTATGCCATGTCGGCAAATTATACCTTTCGTGAAAGATTAAAGTCCAAAGAGGGGAAGGTCGTGGATGTCAAAGAGACCCCGAAGGGCTATTTTGTAACCGTAGAATTTGATGAAGATGAGATTTAGGAGTAAGTAATGGAGAAAGAACAGAGTAAAGCACGCGAGAATAAGATGGGGACACTGCCGGTAAACCGGCTGCTTATTGAGATGTCAGTACCGATGATGATCTCTATGCTCGTGCAGGCTTGTTATAATATTGTAGATAGTATTTTCGTTGCCAAAATTGATGAATATGCGCTGACTGCGGTTTCACTGGTATTCCCGGTACAGTCACTTGCGATCGCGGTAGCAGCGGGTACCGGAGTCGGTGTGAATGCATTATTGTCGAAGCGGTTAGGAGAAAAGCGTTTTGAAGAAGCAGATCAGACGGCCAATACGGCAATCGTCATTGCCGGCTTAGAGTATCTGATCTTTTTAGTGATCGGTACATTTTTCTCAGAGACCTTTTTTGCAGTGCAGACAGATATTCCGGAGATCATTGCGTATGGAAAGTCCTATATGTCTATCTGTATGATGTTTAGTATGGGTATGTTTGGACAGTTCTGCTTCGAGCGTCTGCTGCAGGCGACAGGTAAGACCGTGTATTCCATGATCACGCAGATGACCGGTGCGGTTATTAACCTGATCTTAGACCCGGTGCTGATTTTTGGTCTGATCGGTTTTCCGAAGCTTGGTATTGCCGGTGCAGCGATCGCGACAGTCACAGGTCAGATCATTGCAATGTTTGTTGCTTTATACCTGAATCTGCATGTGAATAAGGAACTGCATTTTTCCTGGAAGAAGCTGCGCCTGAAAAAGGAAGTGTTAAAGCCAGTATTTATCGTCGGTGTGCCAAGTATCTTAATGCAGTCGATTGGATCTGTCATGGTATTTCTGATGAATAAGATCCTGATGGGCTTTACTTCTACGGCAACCGCGGTCTTTGGTGTGTACTTCAAGTTACAGAGCTTTATTTTTATGCCGGTTTTCGGACTGAACAACGGGCTGATCCCGATCGTGGCATACAACTATGGTGCAGGCCATAAGGATCGTATTAAAAAGACCATGAAGCTTGGCATGATCTATGCAGTAACGATCATGCTGATCGGTCTGATCGTGGCAGAGCTGATCCCGGGAACACTCTTAAAGATGTTTAATGCATCGGATAAGCTGTTAGAGATCGGAATCCCGGCAATTCGGATCATCTGCTCCCACTTTGTGATCGCAGGATTTTCCATTGTGGCAAGTGGTGTGTTCCAGGGACTCGGAAAGAGTGTATACAGTCTGATCGTATCGGTAACAAGACAGTTAGTAGTATTGATCCCGGTTGCATTTTTACTGTCCCTGACCGGTATCTTAGATCTGGTATGGTTATCCTTCCCGATCGCCGAACTGGTATCACTGATGATCACCCTGATCTGCTTACGCAGAGTGATGCGTCACTTAGATGAGGTGCTTGCATAAGCTTCCTTGGAATGGTTTTAAGTGTATGGTACGGGAGGAATGAGATGAAGAACCGGAAAGAGAAAAGCGGGATAAAAAGAGGGCTGTTGTTCCTTCTGATCATAACAGCACTGGTCTGGGTGAAGCCGGCAGATACGGATGCTGCAACAAGCTTAAGCCAGATCAAAAGCTGCACGATCAATGGCAGTGGAAAAAAGGTTGTCGTAAAGGCAAAGGTTACAAAGAAAACCAAGGCAATGGGAAAAAAGCTGTATCTGGTTGCCTATGATGCAAATGAAAAGGTCGGCACAGCCACGAAGCGGAAGCCGCTTGCTTCGGTCAAGGCAAAGAAGGGAACCGTGACCTTTCAGACACCACTGAACCGTGGGAAAAATAATTCCAGACTTTTTTCGAAGTTCGCAATCGCTTACAAGAGCGGGAAAAAGTATAAAATCATCAGTAATACCCGCTACATTACGAACCCGGAAAAGATTGCAGGCTATAAGGGGAAGTACCCGAAGACCTATTCGAAAAAGGGCTTACAGGTGGAAAATTACGGGGATGCCGTAGATCTTGGTGTACAGCATACCGTGATCAATATCACACTGAATTCGATCATTGCAGATAAGGGTACAGGAGATGCATACCGCTATAAGGGAACGACCTATTACTTCAATGGTCCAATGTTAAGCTATTACGATCAGATCGTAGGAGATTATAACCGGATGGGAAGCAGTGTAACAGCGATCCTGCTGCTGCGTAATGCAGAAGACAGCAGGCTTAATTCGCTGCGTTTCCGTGGAAGCGGCCAGGCTTTTTATAGCTCGATCAACACAGGCAGTAAGAAGGCATGCCGTGAGTTTGAAGCGATCATGACATATCTGGCATCCCGCTATGGACAGAAGTCCCATCTGATCTCCGGCTGGATCCTTGGCAATGAGCTTGGGAATACAAAGGAATGGAATTATGCGGGAGGCAAGAGCCTTTCTTCCTATATGGACAGCTATGTGCGTGCATTCCGTATCTGTCATACCGCGGTAAAAAGTGTCAATAAGTATGCACATGTTTATCTGAGTCTGGACTACTTCTGGAACCGTGATCTCGATGATTCCGGAACTGCGTATTTTTCGGACAAAGCGATCTTAAATAAGTTCTATCAGAAGTTAAAGGCAGAGGGACTGACCGACTGGTACATAGCCTATCATGCCTATTCACAGGGTCTTATCATACCGGAATTCTGGGATGATGGACTTGCGGCTAACTCTGAGGATGCTGCCATTGTAAACTTCAATAACTTAAGTGTCCTGACGAATTATGTGAAAAAGCATTTCGGAAAAAACGTCAAGATCATGCTCTCTGAGCAGTCGTTTAACAGTTGTCACGGACAGCTTACGCAGGCGGCCGCTTATGCTTACGCTTACTATATCAGTGAATCGAACAGTATGATCGAAGCCTTTATCTATGGCAGACATATTGATAATCCGGGAGAGATCGATCCAAGCACACACACAACGATCGCGTGGGGGCTTCGGGAAACAACTTATACCAAGCGTCTGATCTGGGATGTATTCCAGTATATCGATTCCCCGGATGGCTTACATCTGACGAACCGGCTGCTTCCATATATTAATACGATCCATTCGTGGAAGCAGGTTCCGGGCTATCAGCAGGCGAAATATAAAAAGATGCCGTCGAAGCGTGGGAAAGTCAAGGGAATCCATACGGAGACGGCCGGCTATAACCGTGTGCTGCTTACGTGGAAAGCCAGTGCATATGCAGATGGTTATGAGATCTACCGTGCCACCAGCAAGAATGGAAAGTATAAGCGAGTATCCTGTATTCCAAGCAGGGTTCATACCCTTTATTATGATACGGATGTGAAGGCAGGGAAGACGTATTACTATAAGATACGTACCTATCGTTCCTTTACGATTGCATCGACACTAAACGGCAGCTTCAGCAATAAGGTAAAGGTGACTGTAACAGTCGGACCGGCCACACTGACAAAGGCAGAGGGCAAGGTTAATGCGGTACTGTTGAAGTGGAAAAAGTCAGAAGGTGCAAGTGGTTATGACATCTATCGTGCAACTTCAGAAAAGGGTAAGTATTCGAAGATAAAGCGTATCAGCAAGGGAAGTACCGTAACTTATACGGATACAAAGGCAAAGACAGGTAAGACCTATTATTATAAGGTAAAAGCTTATGTGAAAAAATCGGGTAAGGAATACAAAGCAAAGGATTCGAATATCCTGTATGCAATTCCGGTACCGGATCGCGTCACGATTAATACAGTGACTGCCGGACGTGGCAGATTAGAGCTGGCATGGAACAAGGTTACACCGGCAACCGGCTATGAACTGTACTGGTGCGATACCAATAACGGTGAGTTTGTGCGGTATAAGAAGATCACAGATGCGAAGACGATCTCCTATCGAAAGAGCTTTGCAGCGGGCAGTGAATACTATCTGAAGGTACGTGCTTATCTGACGGTTGGAAAGGAAACGGTCTATGGTTCCTACTCAAAGGTAGTAAGTGCAACGCCGTATACCGATGCGGTATCGGTGAAAAAGGCAGTAAGGAACAAGGATGATTCCGTGACCCTGACCTTTCAGCCGGTGACAGAAGCTGCCGGCTATCAGATCTACCGAAGTATATCTGCGAACGGTACTTACGTTCAGTTGGGACGCAATATAGCAGAGAGCGGACTTACAGAGTATACCTTTGAGGATACGGCAGCACCAAAGACGGTCTGTTATTATAAGATCCGAATCTTTGAGAAAAATGCGTTTGGAAAGACGGTCTATGGCGAGTGGTCATCGGTAAAGAAGGTAGAAGCAGCCAGAGGCGATCAGTCTGATACCGGAAGCATCGATGAACCGGAGACAGAGACGAAATTGGAAAAAATCGACAAGCCGGAGATAGAAACGGAAACGGAAAAAACCGATAAACCAGAGATAGAAACGGAATCGGAAAAAATCGACAAGCCGGAGCTAGAGACAGAATCGGAAAAAATCGACAAACCGGAAATAGAAACGGAATCGGAAATGGAATTGGAAACTGAGAAAATATATCTCTAAGAGTAACTTAATTGTATCGAAAATGTTGTAATTGCAAAAAAAATGGTATAAAATGTACACGCATCAGAGTTTATAAACAGATGCAGGGAACATTTACACGCAAGAGAATAAGGAGCGTTAATATATATGCGATATCTGCCGATAGCAGGAATTAAGGAAGGCATGGCACTGGGTCAGGATATTTACGATGGCGGAGGCCGTATGCTTTTAGCAAAACATCAGATCCTGAATCAGGAATATATCACCAATTTAGAGACCATCGGGTTACCCGGTGTCTATATTGATGATGAATTTACAGAGGATGTTGAAATAGAAGAAGTGATCAAGCCGGAAGTCAAGAGCCGGGCATTAAAGATCGTACACACTTTATTTATGGAAGATGAAGATGCGGAGGATGCCAGTGAATGGCAGATCCGTAAGCTTGTCATGGATGTTGTAGAACATATCATGAATAATGGGGATGCGATGTATAATATGATGGATCTTAAGACCTATGATGATTATACATTTTTCCATTCAGTCAATGTAGCTGTGCTTTCTACGGTGATCGGTGCACGATATGGAATGGATGAATACGAACTACGGATCCTTGCAACTTCTGCACTTTTACATGATATCGGTAAGAAGTTCTTAGAAATCGATATCCTGAATGCACAAAGACCATTAGATGAGGAAGAAAGACGCATCGTCTTACAGCATCCGAGACTGGGCTATGAGTTTTTACGTGATACGTATGACTTTGCGCCGGAGGTCTATGCAGGTGTCTTACAGCATCATGAGTCTTATAATGGAGAAGGCTATCCGATGCGTAAGTCCGGTGAGGAGATCGACATCAATGCAAGAATCATCAAACTGGCAGATGTTTATGATGCCATGACATCCAAACGGCCATACAGAGAGGCACTGTCACCTTCGGATGCAGTTGAGTATATGATGGCAATGTGTGGATCAGAATTTGATCCGCAGCTTGTCGATGTCTTTTTGAAATGGGTGGCAGTCTATCCGTCCGGCTGTGAAGTAGAGCTATCGGATGGACGAAGGGCAGTTGTCGTGAAGAATGCACATAACTTTGTATTAAGACCGATCATCAAGATCTTAGATGACGGACAGCTGATCAATCTGAACGAGGATAAGAACGCGAGAAATATAACAATAATTCGGTGAATCATATAGAGCAAAACAGTGGGGATGACAGAGAGGTACATATGACGAGTCAGGGCAGAAATGCAGTAGATATCTTACTGGCAGAGAGCTTAAAAGAGTTAGCTGAAAAACAACCGATTGATAAGATTACGATCAAAGAGATTACAGATAAGGCGGGAGTAATACGTCCGACATTCTATAACCATTTTCAGGATAAGTATGAACTGTTAGAATGGATCATCATGTCGGAACTGTTAGAGCCGGTAAAGCCGCTCATCCGTAATGAGATGGTAGATCAGGCACTGATCCTGCTTTTTTCCAATATTGAGAAGGAAAAGGAATTCTATATCAAGGCAAGCCGCTTAGATGGTCAGAATTCATTTGAAAGTATTGTAAGGCAG
>JALERL010000091.1 GCA_022764465.1 Lachnospiraceae bacterium
CAAATCTTGTACGGAATACATACCAGATCTCTGTTGCAATACAGATAGAAGAATAAGTACCGCTGACTACACCAACCATAAGTGGAAGTGCGAATTCCTTGATGGATGTTACACCAAGGATATAAAGCAGGAATACCATTACAAAGGTTGTAATCGATGTATTCAAGCTTCGTGAAATTGTCTGTGTAATACTCTTATCTGCAACGGTCTTTAAGGTCTCTGCATCTGTACCGCGGGTTGTCTTAAGATTCTCACGGATACGGTCAAAGATAACAATCGTATCATTGATCGAGTAACCGATGATCGTCAACATAACTGCGATAAACGTACTGCCGACAGACAGACGAAGCAGGGAGTAACAGGTCAGGATCACTAATACATCATGGATCAGAGCAAGGATTGCTGCGGTAGCAAAACGGATATCGCTGAACCGGAACCAGATGTAAATAAGCATCAGGATCGTTGCAATAATCACTGCCCAGACCGCATCTGCTGTCATCTCAGAACTGATCGTGGAACTGATATTTTCTGCGGAGATTGTAGACTCATCTACACCAAGCTTGTCTGCGAGTGCACTGTTTAATGTCTCACGTTCGTCAAGGTCAAGGCTGCGTGTCTTGATAACAACTTCATTGCTTCCCTCTACCTTCTGGAACTGGACGTTGTTATCGCCTGTTGCATCTGCAACGACCGGCTCTACCTTTGAATCAAGATCTGCAAGAGAGTAATCCTTACCAAGATCTGCAGTAGTAGCTGTACCTCCCATGAACTCAAGGCTGTAGTTTAAGCTGCCTTTGCCATTTGCCTTATTGACACCCATGCCGACAAATCCGGCTGCGATGATCACCAGTGAGATAATGAAAAATACATGTCTCTTGCTGATAAAGCTGATGGATCTGCGATCCTTCTGTACACCATAGAACTTGGCATCCTTAAATCCAAGTGCATATAACGCATTCATTAAAAGTCTTGTTACGACAAGTGCCGTAAACATCGATAAGATAATACCGATTGCCAGTGTATAAGCGAATCCCTTAACAGTACCGGATCCCTTGATACCTAATACTGCTGCTGCGATCAGTGTTGTGATATTACCATCGATGATCGCGGATAATGCTTTCTGGAAACCTGTCTTAATTGCGGTTGCAACTGTCTTGCCGCTTGCAATCTCCTCACGGATACGTGCGAAGATGATAACATTTGCATCTACCGCCATACCAATAGAAAGGATAATACCTGCAATACCAGGTAAGGTAAGTGTTACTTCAAATAAGTAGATGACTGCTACCACAAGTGCGGAATAAATTGCAAGCGCGATCGTTGCCGCAACACCTGCAGCCCAGTAGTAAGCGATCATAAATACTGCGATCAATGCAAGACCGATAGCTGCTGCCTTTAATGCAGTAGAAATTGCCTCATTACCAAGCTGTGCTCCTACCACCTTAGACTGTAACTCCTCTAACTTTAAGGACAGAGAACCGATACGGATCGAAGATGCAAGATCCTCTGCTTCCTGATAAG
Source organism: Lachnospiraceae bacterium (assembly GCA_022764465.1). Classification (GTDB taxonomy): domain Bacteria; phylum Bacillota; class Clostridia; order Lachnospirales; family Lachnospiraceae; genus Roseburia_C. The sequence goes on from JALERL010000091.1 coordinate 1,522, forward strand.
TACTCATACCGGAGATCTGTGCCTTTCCTCCGGTAATTGCTTCATTTACCTTTGGTGTGGAAATTGCTTCATCATCATAGTAGATCGGGCAGATCTTACCAACATTTGCGGTAGTAACATCCGCGAACTTCTTCGTACCTTCGTCATTTAAGGTAAGTTCAACAACGAACTCCTTATTCTGCATCTGGTCATTGATCGTAGCTGCCTGTGCATCCGCTACATCATCACCGGTCATATAGACATTTCCCTCCGGATCCTTGAATTCCAGGGAACCCGGCTTACCAAGATCCTCTAAGATCTGGTTGGCATCTTTTACACCAGGGATCTCAACCGTGATACGGTCATCACCTTCCTGATATACCGCTGCCTCTGTACTATAACCCTCAACACGCTTCTGTAACTTATAGATCGTATCGCTCATCTGCTCTGCGGTCGGATTGTCCGATACAACCTGATAGGTGATACTTACACCACCTGCAAGGTCAAGACCAAGCTTGATATTCTTGTCTTCTCCGGTTCCGGTAGAAGAAAGAATGATGGATGCGTAATATGCAAGTCCTGCCAGTGCAAGAAGCAATGCAAGAAGGACTGCAACGCCTTTACTTTTCTTCATTTTGGTTACCTCTCCTATATTTTATTCTTCTTCCGCTAAAGCGGCCTTTATCATGATCGCGCATTCCACACGTTTCTTTTGTAATGCACAGCCGATATCATATGCATCATGGATGTCTCCATGGAAATTATAGGAATTTGCCGCACAGCCTCCACTACAGTAGAATCTTGCAAAACACTCCCTGCATTTTGGCTTTGCATACACATTACAGCACTTAAACTCATCACAGATATCGGTACGTTTGATACCCTCTGTCACATTGCCTAACAGGAAGTCCTCATTTCCGACAAACTGATGGCATGGATATAAGTCACCCCATGGTGTTACTGCAAGGTACTCGGTTCCGGAACCACAGCCGGATAAACGCTTTGCCACACAAGGGCCGCCCTCAAGATCAATCATAAAGTGGAAGAAATTAAAGTCCTTTCCTTCCTTATGCCGACGGATCATCTCTGCTGCAAGCTTGTCATATTCTTCGAATAACTGTGGAAGATCTTCTTCACGCAGTGCATAATCATCCGTCTCCTGTGCAACCACCGGTTCCACAGAGATCTGCTTGAATCCAAGATCTGCTAAGTGCAGCACATCATTGGAAAAGTCCAGATTGTTATGTGTAAAAGTTCCTCTCACATAATAGTTGTTCTGATTCCGGCTCTCTGCAAACTTCTGAAACTTCGGTACGATCGTATCATAGCTTCCCTGTCCTCCACGGAACGGTCTCATATGGTCATTGACTTCTTTTCTTCCGTCAATACTCAACACAACATTTGCCATCTCTTTGTTGGCAAACTCCATGATCTCATCATTTAAGAGGACTCCGTTTGTCGTAAGGGTAAAACGGAAGTTCTTATTATGTATCTTCTCCTGCTCTCTTCCGTAAGCCACAAGATCCTTTACTACCTGAAAATTCAGGGTCGGTTCTCCACCAAAGAAATCCACCTCAAGATTCTTACGGTTACCGGAATTAGCGATCAGGAAATCTAACGCCTGCTTACCCACCTCATAAGACATCAGCGCACGTCTTCCATGATACTCGCCTTCCTCTGCAAAACAGTATCTGCATGCAAGGTTGCAGTCATGTGCAATATGCAGGCATAATGCCTTTACGACTGTCGGTCTCTTCTTGAAGTCCGTAATATAATCCTCATACTGATCCTCGGTAAAAAGTTCCTGATTCGCTTTTAATTCCTCGATCTCCTCAAAGACCTCATCTAATTCTTCCTTTGAATACTTATCCTTCAGTTTTTCGATAATGGTGCCGCGGTCTTCCGCTTCGTATAACGCAATCACATCATAGGTTGCATCATCTACTACGTGGATCGCACCACTGTTCACATCCAGAACAATATTATAGCCGTTATTTTTATACTGATGAACCACTACAATATTTCCTCACTTTCTATTCTTCACTCAGTTTTCATAGGGAAAAATTTCCTAAGAAAAAATTCCTAAGAAAAGATTTCCTAATACGAACAAATGACCGCACGCCTTCGCGAACGGTCGTATTTGTCACATGATTCTGTTTCTGATCACAGGCTACAGATTATTTGCACTGCTCACATGTCTGATTTCCTACTGTACAGGAAGTCTTGCATGCTGACTGACAAGATGTCTGGCACTCGCCACATCCGCCTTTTTTGATTGTGTTCTGTAACTTTCTTGTATTTAATGTCTTTACATGTTTCATGATGATTTCTCCTTTCAACAAAATACCTTATGCTAGTATACCACATACTCTTCGTGAAGAAAAGCATTTTTTATCATTTCCTGTGGCACAGCCACAAGAGCTTTTCTCTCAGGCGACCATTCCACCAACGGTAGCAGATGCCACGCAAAGAACCATGGTTGTCATAAAATGAACTGCATCATTTCCGAATCCGTGATTCAGCAGCAAAGACACAATAAACAGGATCAGAAAATAGACTGCCCCAAGCAGCGCGCCCCATAAGAACTTCCGTACCTTTTGCAGCTTTCCTGCCAGAAATCCACCGAAAAACCCTGTCAGAATATAAATAGCAAGAATGGATAAATTGACCACCTGCTCGCTTAAATCAAACTTATATAAAAGTGCTGCCAGTATCACCAGTGCCATTCCTGTCAGTACATACATTGCAAAAAGGACCTTTGCCGCTGTTTTTATCCTGTTTTTTCCCATTCATTCCTTCCCGCTGTTTCCCGGACAGCGATCGTTTCATTTTCTCTTACTCTAATCTATGCTCGGTTTCACGGATTATGCATATCTCTGATATAATCCAGATACTGCTTTCCCTGATCTGTAACCGTTCCCTTACAGGCAAATCCAAGCTTTTTTGCCAGATGTATGGACCGGGTATTTCCCGGTTCGATCAGGCAGTGTATCTGCTGTTCCCCCAGATGCTCTGCTGTATATTGCAGAATCGCCTCACAGACTTCGGTCGCATAGCCCTGATTCTGATGATCCGTTGCAATCGCATAGCCCAGTTCTAATTCCGCCTTACCATGAAGTGTACGGTTTTCCAGTCCTGCCCTGCCGATTACTTTCTGACCAGACTTTTCAATCACAAGCCACATGCCATATCCGTAGAATGCGTACATATTCTCAATATAAGCATGCTGATAACGTTCCTCCTGCTCTCTGTCATAGAGCGGTTCCATATAATCTGTCATGTGTGGCTGTTCATACAACGCAAACAGTGCGTCCAGATCTGCCAGTTCCAGTTCCCGGACTACACAGCGCTTTGTTTCTAAAATTGTCCACGGCAGATGATGATACCTCTGCCATGCATGATATACCTCCACTTCATCCATATCCGAGAAATCTTCCACCAGAAGACTGCTTGCCATCCGTTCCTCCATCGGATAATCCGGATTGGCATATGCAATCGCAGCTACTCTCTCACGCCTTGCCATATGAAGCACTTCATCTGTTGCTGCAAGCACAAGTACCTCTGTAGAATCAAGTTTTTCCCGTTTCAGGATCTCTGCAAGTGTTATCTGACTGACTGCTTTTTCCTCTGCGATCACTGTGATCCCATGTGCCCGCAGTTCCTCACACAGATGTCTTACATCCTTTGGATAGTAAACTTCCCCATCCTTCTTTTGCTGTAATTCTCTTTTGTAAAAAAGTACTGCCCGAAATACCGGCTTTTTTTCTTCTTTTCTCATCATACCTGTAAATTTTCAATATTATATCTTTACGAATCTTCTTTTTTCTTATATGATTAAACTGTTTCGTGACAAACAGTTTGTTTCATCATAGTATTGTTTATCTGTTTTGTCCAGCAAAATGAATTTTAGGAAAATTTCAGAAAAGAGGAAAAGAAATGGCACAGAATCCAATCATTACATTTGAAATGGAAAACGGAGATATCATTAAGGCTGAGTTATATCCGGAAATCGCACCAAATACAGTAAATAACTTTATCAGCCTTGTCAGCAAGGGCTTTTACGACGGACTGATCTTCCATCGTGTAATTAACGGCTTTATGATCCAGGGTGGTGACCCGGAAGGAACCGGAATGGGTGGTCCTGGTTACGGAATCAAGGGAGAATTTGCACAGAACGGTGTAGCAAATGATTTAAAACATACCGCAGGTGTATTATCCATGGCACGTTCCATGATGCCGGACTCCGCAGGCTCCCAGTTCTTTATCATGCACAAAGATGCGCCTCACTTAGACGGTGCATATGCCGCATTTGGTAAAGTAACCGAAGGTATGGATGTCGTAGATAAGATTGCAACCGTAAGAACGGATTACTCCGATCGTCCAATGGAAGACCAGAAGATGAAAACCGTAACGGTTGAGACTTTTGGAGTTGCATATCCGGAACCGGAGAAATGCTAAATGCAAAATATCAGGTATCAAAAGATGTTTTCAAATTTTGTGCATTTTGCCCTTTTAATTTTAAAAAAGAATCTTTTGACACCCGAATCCTATAAGTAAAAAAGAGATCTGCTCCTGCTGAGTAGATCTCTTTTTTACTTATAATACCTTAGATAAGAATTCGCACAGACGCGGGTTCTGTGGATTCGCAAAGAATTCTTCCGGTGTATTTTCTTCCTGGATCTGTCCATCATTGATAAACATCACGCGGCTTGCAACTTCTCTTGCAAAACCCATCTCATGCGTTACAACAACCATGGTCATTCCGTCTGCCGCAAGCTCCTTCATGATCTCTAATACTTCTCCGACCATCTCAGGATCTAAGGCTGAAGTCGGCTCATCAAAGAGCATTACATCCGGGTTCATGGCAAGGGATCTTGCGATCGCAATACGCTGCTTTTGTCCACCGGAAAGCATTGCCGGATACGCATCTGCTTTTTCTGAAAGGCCGACACGCGCCAGTAATTCTAACGCACGCCTTTCTGCCTGATCCTTTTTCATCAGACCGGTCTGTACCGGTGCAAGCATGATATTTTCCTTTACCGTGTAGTTCGGGAAAAGATTAAACTGCTGGAACACCATTCCGATCTTCTGACGCATCTTATTGATGTCTACGGACTTATCGGTGATGTCCATCCCCTCAAAGGTAACGACTCCGGAGGTCGGTATCTCTAACAGGTTCAGAGAACGTAAGAATGTGGACTTTCCACATCCGGATGGTCCGATGATCGCTACTACCTCACCCTGTCTGATCTGTGTGGAGATACCATTCAAAACCACATGATCTCCAAATGTCTTTTTTAATTCTTTTACTTCAATTAATACCTGTCCATTATCGATCACTGCTTCTTAATCTCCTTTCAAGTCTGTTTACGCCTGCGGATAAAAGCATAACGAGTACCAGATACATGGCAGCCACACCAAATAATGGCAGGAATGCTTCATACGTCTGGCTTCTGATAATATCTGCGCCCTTGGTAAGATCCATAATACCGATGTATCCACTGACGGAAGTCTCCTTCAACAAGGTGATAAACTCATTGCCAAGTGCCGGCAGAACATTTTTAAATGCCTGTGGGAGAATGATCAGACGCATCGTCTGACCATAATTCAGTCCAAGGCTTCTTCCTGCCTCAAACTGACCTTCATCTACGGACATAATTCCGGAACGCATGATCTCTGCAACATAGGCAGCAGAATTCAGTCCAAATGCTACAACTGCAACGACGATCTTATTGCTGACAGAAACAAGAATGATATAATACATGATCATAACCTGTACAACGGTAGGGGTACCACGCCATACGGTCAGATAGATCTTACAGATTACATTTAAGATCCGGAAGCCGCCATGCTTGTCGTGTGTAGACCGGATGATGGCTACTAAAAATCCGAGTGCAACACCGATCAATACCGCAAAAATCGATATGATCACGGTATTGCCCAGTCCTTTTAATATGTAGATATAACGGTTTTCTTCCAAAAAATTCTGTGAAAACGATCTTATAAATTCTCCCAAGGTATTTCCTCCATCACTGATTATTTACTTCTGACGATCATCACCTGACGTGCAGTAGCGTATGTATCTGTAAAATCAATGTTCTTTAATCTGTCTTCTGTTACGGTCATTCCGGCAGCACCAAAATCTGCTTTTCCGGACTGTACGGCTGAGATGATAGAATCAAATTCCATATCCTCTACCTTTAATTCATATCCTAACTTATCACAGATTGCCTGCGCAAAGTCTACATCGATTCCTACAATATCCTCTCCCTTGTAGAACTCGTATGGCTCGAACTGTGCATTTGTTGCCATAACAAGTGTTCCGTTAGAGCGGTCAACATCTGCAGGTGACTCATACGGTGTCTTACCCTTTGTATCATCACCGATATAATTTTTGATGATTGAGTCTAAGGTTCCGTCTTTTTTCAGTTCTTCGATCGCACCGTTAAATGCATCTGTTAATTCGGTGTTATCTTTTGCAATACACATTGCATACTCTTCATCCGCAAAAGCCTCATCTAAGATCTTTAAGTCATCGTTCTTCTCAACGAACGCCTGTGCCGGCTGCTCATCAATGATTACACAGTCTGCTTTTCCCTGCTTTAATGCCTGAACTGCATCTGCGCCCTTGTTATAACGCTCTACGACTGTCTTAGCTGTGCTCTTTCCTTCGGTACTGTCAGCTGCATTCTGCTCGTCTGCATAATCAGATGCATAAATATCACCTGTTGTTCCAAGCTGTACACCAATGGTCTTGCCTGCAAGATCATCTACTGAAAATACGGTGTTGTCCGCTACGCCGCCGCATCCTGCAACGGATAAGGTCATTGCTGCTGCAAGCGAAAGTGCTGCAAATTTCTTCATTCTTTTCATAATTTTCCTCATTTCTACGCACGCTTTTGTCTCTTACAGACTCATGTGGCATGCGCGCCGCCAAAAGTCTGTCTGTATTCTGCTGTCTGTCACGGCAGAAGTTATCCCAGCCGTAACCAGACATTGCAAGGATTATAGCACATTTTTTACACAACCTCAAGTTCTGCATGTATAAATATGCACACTATGATAC